>NZ_JACAQP010000007.1:0-440980 GCF_013387025.1 Pseudomonas reactans
TTGATCATTTGGCGAGTTTAAAAGTTGCGCTAGGTGGTATGCCGGGGAAATACATGGCTACTTCAGACCATCCCTAAGGTCGGGAAGGCCTGACATGCAATACACCGTCACGATTAACCAGGTGAAGGCGCTGGAGTGGGGGCTGAATTCTCAGCAGGCCCTGCTGTTCGCCTTCGTCTACGGCTGTCCGAGCTGGACCAAGCCAATCAAGACTGATGACGGGATCTTCTTCGCGCTGAGCAAGGCCAAGATCATCGAGGAGCTGCCGCTGCTCACTGATAAGCCGGACACCGCTTACCGCATGCTGAAGGCCCTGGAAGAGGCCGGTTTGATTGAGCTTTCCAGCACCTCGAACATCACACTTTTCCGCCTCACAGAGAAGGCCGTCGAGTGGAACCAGAAGCTCGACGGGTCGGAAAAATATCCGACCCCACCAAACAATAAGGGTCGGAAAAAAATCCGATCTACCTCGGATAAATCTCCGAGCAAGGTCGGAAAAAAATCCGGGCAAGGGTCGGATAAATCTCCGACAAATCAGGATACCAATCATCAGGGTACCAATCAGGACACCAGTCAGGACTTGCAGGACGCCACCGGCAAGCCGGCTCAGTCCCGCGGCTTGGTGCTGGTGGTTGACCGCACCGATACTCCCCGGGTCGAGATTCCCGCCGATATGCCGGGCCCCAAGGACCAGACCTGCAAAACCTTCAAGGTCTGGGCGAACTACGCCATGGCTTACCGCAAACGCTACAGCGCCTGGCCGGTGTGGAATGCCAAGGTCGGCGGTCAGCTCGGCCAACTGGTCGACCGCCTCGGCGCCGATGTCGCCCACCACGTAGCTGCCCACTTCCTGAAAACCAGTGACGCCGCCGTCCTTCGCAAGTGCCACAGCCTCAACGAGCTGTTGGCCAACGCCGAGAGCTACCACACCCAGTGGGTGACCGGGCAGCGCATCAACGGCACAACTGCTCGCCAGATGGAGCGAACCGAGGCGAACCACTCCGCAGCAGAACAGGCCGCCCAGATGGTTCTGGCAAAACGCCAAGCAGGTGACCGCAATGAATACCTCTGAAATGAACGACCATCAGGTCGCCGGGCTGGCTGCTGCCATCTGCGCAACAGCCGAGGCCATGGGCCAGGAAATGAACCCGGGCACGGCCGCGATGATGGCCGAAGACCTCTGCGCCTACCCGGTGCCAGTCGTCAAAGCTGCCTTGAGAGCCTGCCGCTTCGAGGTGAAGGGCAAGCTGGCGATGGCTGACATCCTTCAGCGCGTCCAATCCTCCGATGGGCGTCCGGGAAAAGATGAGGCCTGGGCCATCGCCATGACCACCAACGACGAATTTGAAACCGTGGTGCTGACCGACGAGATCCAACTGGCCCTGGCTGCTGCGAAACCTATCTTGGATGGCGGCGACAAGATTGGTGCGCGCATGGCATTCATCGATGCCTACCAGCGTTTCGTAGGGCAGGCCCGCGAGGATGCGAAACCGGTCAACTGGCACGTCTCTGTAGGATTCGACGCCAACCGCCGCGTCCAGGCCGTCACCAAGGCCATGGAGCTGAAGCGGATTCCCCGCGAGCACGCCCAGAAGTACCTCGCTGACCTGAGCGTCGAGCCGATCTCAGAAGACGGTCGCGCTATCGCTGGCTTGCTCACCGGTACCGTTACTCGACCAGAGCCGGCACTGCGCCAGAAGCTCGAGCTGGTGAAGAACTCGATGCTGGAAATGCGCAAGGCCAGTGCCGAACGGAAAACCGAATTACGGATTGAGGCGGCCAACGAACTGGCGGATCGCCGGGCGCTGTTGATCCAGCAGGTCCAGGAGCTTGAAGCGAAGAGGGCGGTGCAATGACAAAGCCAGCCAAATCCCGCCCAATGCCCGTGTACTTGGTGCTGCGCCGGCTGGTCGACCCTGCCACCGGCAAGGAGGTGGCAGCATTCGTGCCGTCCTCCGACGCAGATCGCTCGATCCTTCGCGAGCGAGATTTCCGCATCAACACGAAGATCCGCGCCGAACTCAAGCAACCGCGCAACCCGCGATTCAATGGTTTGGTCCACGGCCTGGGCCGAGTGCTGAGCCAGAACATCGACCGGTTCTCTGGCAAGCAGTCCCATGACGCCATCAAGGCCCTGCAGCTTGAATCGGGCGTGTACTGCGACGAAGAATTGTTCGACATCCCTGGCCTGGGCCAGCTCACACGCAAGACACCTCGAAGCCTTTCCTACGACTCGATGGGGGAGGAGACATTCCAAGACTTCTGGCGCCAGTGCTGCGCGTACCTGGTGCTGAATGACTGGCCAACGCTCACGGAAGAGCGACTGACCGAAATGGCAGAATTTGAAGCATTCAAGGAGGCCGCATGAAGCGCACCCCACTACAGCGCAAAACCCCACTCAAGTCCGGTGGTCCGCGCAGGAAGCGCTGCCCAAATTGCCGAGTGATGTTCACACCTGTGCGCGGCTCGCAAGCCGTGTGCGGTGAGATCGAGTGCGCCATTGCTCACAGCAAGTCCGAGAAAGGGCAGGCTACTGCTCGCAAGGCCCTGGCTGATGTCGATCGTCGCGAGATCAAAGTCCGAAAGGAGAAGCTGAAGACCAGGGCGGATCACGCCAAGGACACCCAGCAGGCCTTCAACGAATGGGTGCGCTTGCGTGATGTCGATCTGCCTTGCGTGAGCTGTGGTCGCCACCATGACGGCCAATATCACGCCGGACACTATCGAACGGTTGCAGCCAATCCAGCCATCAGGTTCGAGCCGCTGAACGTCCACAAGCAATGTGCTCCATGCAACAACCACAAATCTGGCGACATCGTGAACTACCGCATTGAGCTGGTTAAGCGGATCGGCACAGAGGCTGTGGAGTGGCTTGAGGGGCCGCATGAGCCTAAGCGGTACACCGTAGAACAACTCAAGGCGATGACCGCCGAGTACCGGGCTAAGACAAGAGAACTGAAGAAGGGGATCGCAGCATGAAACTGATCAACGCACGGCAGGTATGGACCGAAGCTCAGCACGAATCGAATGCGTCGATCAGCGCTGTAGCCATCGACAAGGCCCAATCGGCACCGATCAAGAAGGGGCAGCGCATGCGCCGCGCCGAGGCCGTGTTCGCTGCGCTGGGGGATGACAAGGAGGAGCGCATTCAGGTTGTGCGCCAGAAGATCAGCATCAGCGAGACGCGCGGTACGCCCGCTGGCCGCTCCACCGCCCGCGCCGCGCACCTGGCCACCATCGGCAAAGTACTGCGCGCCATCGACACACTACCGTTCCAGGTGCAGCAGTTCGGACACTACCTGTACCACCCGGCGATGAATATGAAGCACCTGTTGAATGCGGTGCTGCTGATCACCGCCAAAGCGGCGCTGCCTGACCTGACTTCGGCCAAGCGCGTAAAGGCGCAGTATCTGGTCACCCTGGCCCTGCAATCGTACAAAGGTGAGGTGGCCGGTTCTGCCGAGTGGGGGCCGGCGCGGGTGGCCGCCGAGATGAACGCGTTCTTCGGCGTGAACATCGACCCAAAGAACTGGACGCGTGATTGGCTCGACCTGTGGGAATCCCTGAAAGAAGTGATCAAAGAAGTGGATATTCAGGCTCAACAGCCAATTTGGCAGGTGATACACGCGGAAAAAGATCAAGAGGCGGCATAATCATGTTGACGTGACGGGGTTTTGCGCGTACTTTTCCCATAGTGCAGAAGTAACGCGAAAAGCACACGAAACCCGGCTAGGTGCCGGGTTTTTATTATGCGAAGTTGTAGTGATAGTGCTTTGGCGCCATTGTTTCATTCTGATATGGCCACTATAGTGTGATGGCACTCACTCATTAGGGACTTTTATGACTGCAATCCGTTTCGCTACCGCTGCGGCTTTCGCCTTTTTCGCAGCTCAAGCCATGGCGCAAAATGGCACTGAAAATGTTAAAAGCGCTGGCGCCGAGGTTCAACCCACTGTCGTCATGAATCCTATGATCGCGTGCTATTACAAGGGCATTCCCTACTCGGAAGGGGCCCAAGTTGTAGAAGATGGATTGGCAAAACCTCTCGTTTGCGTAAGGAAAAATGGTTACGACACCAATCCTTTGGTTTGGAAATAACTGTCCGCCATTACCGAGAATTGAAGAAACCCGGCCAAGCACCGGGTTTTTTATTGCCTGAGTTTTACCTGTAGCCAGGACAGCCTTCGGGAAGGCCTGGACGTCGATAGCCGGTAGTGCGGCGTACGGAGTCAACACCGGCAGCCCGTGCACCCTGACCTCACTGTGCTTCCAGGGTGGTGCGAGACCAGATCAGCGAGATCGATGCATCGGGGCGTCGACGCTGGGATCGTCTTCGGCAGACAGCGCGGAAAGACGCGCGCACCTATTCAGGGCCTCGACATTGATCGGGGCCTTTTCGTTTTCGGCTCCACCACACCCATTGCTCCAAGCTGGGTGTGCTGCTGGGGCTGACCTATTCCAAACATGCCCCACGGAGTCGAGCGCATGGAGTATCTACAGCGCCTGCTCGACAAGATCGACAGGTTCGAACTACTGATTGCGGGCCTTGTTGGGGCGGTGATCGCTAGCTGGTGGCACAAGGACGACTTGAACGACTGGCGAGCCTGGTTGATCTTCCTTATCACCGGCATGGCCTGTTCTATCTACTTGACGAGCATGGTCAGCACCTACTTGGGCGTGACCGAGCCGAAGATTGTCGCCGGCATCGGTTTCCTTCTAGGTGCATTCGGCGGCTCGCTCCTGGCGGCCATCAATCGAGCCATCAAATCCGCTGACCTCTGGGCGCTCATTCGCCAGCGGTTCGGGGGAGGCAATCCACCATGAATCTTGAACTGATCAACTCCATCGCCTGCGGCCTTATCGCCCTGTGGGCAGCCTGGTGCGTACTGAGCGGGAAGGTGAGAGACGGCATCCTCGGGAAGCTGATCTACTCGACGATCGCCATCACTGGTTTCGTTGTGATGGTACGCAGCCAGAACATCTTCTTCGGACCGACCACTGCCGGGCTGACGTTGCATGTCGCCTTGGCCCTGGCCGGTGCTCGCCACATCTTCATGGTCACTTACTGGCAGCGGGTGAAGGTCTGGCTATGCCGGACGCTGAACTGCGAGCATTGCCTGCACTGTGACAAGGCACCAGGTGGTGTCGAGCGCCGGGGTAAGTAATCCGCGCCACGTTTTCGAATGCGCCAAATCGTGGCGCGAGGTTCTGCAGATGAACAAAGTCACCCGACTGCGCCACGCGCTGCCGATGAGCCAGGACATCAACAAGGCTTTGGTCGATCTGGATAGCGCCATCGCCAAGGCAATAGACGCTGCGAAGGCTGCCGGCCTCCCACAGGGGATTATCGTCGCGGTGCTGCACGGTCAAGCTCATTCGCAAACCGCGATCATGGTCGGGTAGGCGTGCCGCAGCTGAGTACGGCACGGTAACGGAATCGGGATTTATCTCCCGTTTGCTGGCAACCATGATACAACCGGCTCGTCATAGCCGGCCTCTTTAAGGGCTTGAGCTTTGTGCACGGCGGGGTCGTTTGACATCGAGATGGTTGCAGGAAGCTGATCCTGAACGTGGTAAAAAAGAACCTCTTCTGCTGGTGCAAATGTAGTCAAGATTGCAGCGGATTGTGGTGTGTATTTGTGCCTGTATCTCAGCTCGGCAATAAGTTGATCGCCATTGATTAGAGCGTCACGTACTGCGTTAGCGGTACTTTCGACGTCGTAGTGCGGGATTCCTCGAACACGATTTTCTCCCTCATAAATCGTGTAAATCAGACCGGTCACGCCCTTGTAACTGTCAGGGCTGGATGCCACTACATGATATTTCGTCACGCGCATTACTCCTTATGCAAATGATAGAGCCTCACCAATACCGGCAACGCGCCACGAATTCAATCCCGCTTTAAGTTTGACCTGAGACAATTTATGACAACCAAGCAACCCGACTGGGAGGCAATCGAACGTGCCTACCGGGCCGGGTTTTGAGCCTGATGGCTTGAGAGGCCTATTTCTACTTCACGTACTTGACGGTTGCGCTAACCAGTAACTGATTGTTGACCGTGACTTTGCAAAAGCGTTTCGCAACTGTTTTGTTATCACTCGCGAGTGTGGGGTCGCATTGCAAGAACACCTTTTTACCCTTCCAGTCCTGAGCTACACCAGCAGTGGCTGCGCTAGCGTACTCTTTCATGAATTTCCGATTCCATGGCCCGAAATAGACTTCAGGTTCGCCGCCTCCGAAGAAACCAGATTCCTGCGTGGCGCAGAGCGTACCCTCCATCCTTTCTCCGTCGATGATATTGGCATCGGTGTAGCAGTTCATCAGGCCGTTCCAAACTTCTAGATCTACTGGCCCCCTGTTAACCCAAGTAGGGGCGGTAACGCATCCTGATAGAGTTGCGACTGCGAGAGCGCTAAGGCAAATGCATTTAATGCGAGACATTGAATTGAGCTTCCTTACTTTTTGAAGCCGCCACCAATACCGGTAACACTCCACAATTTCAAGTTCAAGGTGACCCATGGAAAGGCCATACCCTCCATCGTCACTTCTTGAGTTGTCCGAGCTTTCCGACTTAGGTATGCGCTTAACACCTGCACCTGAGGTGTGGGAATGGCTCCAAACCGAGATCCTTGCCAGCACAGGCAGCATTCACAACGAAGACCATGCCCACATACTGGATGCAGACATTCGGATCATGTGGGCGTCATCGAGCTTCGAGAAACAGGGCCGCACAGTCCTGGGCCAGGCCGAACAGGTAGCGTTCCGCGCCGGGGGCTGGCAGAAAGCCCGAATGGAGCAACAGATGCGTGATTGGTTCGGCGATGTGCCGGCCTTCATCATCACACTGGCAGCCGACTACTGCGCCCAGTGCAGTGACCTTGAGTTCTGCGCCCTGATTGAGCACGAGCTGTATCACCTGGCTCAAGCGACCGACAAGTACGGTCAACCAGCATTTACCCAAGACGGCGCACCAAAGATCAAGCTTCAGGGCCACGACGTGGAAGAGTTCGTTGGTGTTGTCCGCCGCTACGGTGCGAGCCCTGACGTTCAAGCGTTGGTGGATGCTGCAAACAGTCCTGCTGAGGTGGGGAAATTGAACATTGCGAGGGCCTGCGGAACCTGTCTGCTCAGATCGGCCTGAAATTTGACAGGCATTAGACGGAATCCAATTTATGGCAAACCTGAATAGTGAGGTGAAAGGCTTCATCGTTCAGGCCTTGGCGTGCTTTGACACCCCCTCTCAGGTGGTAGAGGCCGTCAAACAAGAATTCGGCATTGAGATCTCCCGTCAGCTTTGTGAATCGCATGATGCGACCAAGCGGGCGAGCAAGACCCTCGCGGCCAAATGGGTGACCCTGTTTCACGACACCCGCAAGCGATTCAGGGAGGAGACGGCCGAGATACCAATCGCCAACCGTTCTCACCGACTTCGCACGCTTGGGCGCATGGCTGAAAAAGCCGAAAGCATGAAGAACATTGCACTCACTGCCCAGCTATTGGAGCAGGCAGCCAAAGAGTGTGGCGACATCTACGTCAACCGAGCCCGGAAGGAAGAGGCGGGCGACGAACCGGTGATCCCGACTCGTATTCAGGTCGACGTGGTGGATGCGAGGAAGCCGAATGCCGAGCCTTAACGTTCCCCAGGCTCAGTTCCTCACGCTGCCCCACAAATTCCGCGCCTTCGTTGCCGGGTTCGGCTCGGGCAAGACCTGGGTGGGATGCTCGGCACTGAGCAAGCACTTCATGGAGTGGCCCGGCGTCAACGCAGGTTACTTCGCACCGACTTACCCGCAGATCCGAGACATCTTCTATCCGACCATGGATGAGGTGGCCTATGACTGGGGGCTGAAGACCAAGATCAACCAGGCGAACCACGAAGTTCACATCTACAGCGGCCGGCAGTACCGCGGCACTGTGATTTGCCGGTCGATGGAGAAACCGCAGACCATCGTTGGCTTCAAGATCGGCCAGGCGTTGGTCGATGAACTGGACGTGATGAGCTTGCTGAAGGCTCAGCAGGCCTGGCGCAAGATCATTGCCCGGATGCGTTACAACCTGCCCGGACTCAAGAACGGGGTGGACGTAACCACCACGCCTGAGGGTTTTAAGTTCGTCTATCAGCAGTTCGTGAAACAGCTGCGTGACAAACCGGCGCTGAACGATATGTACGGCCTGGTGCAGGCCAGCACGTTCGACAACGAGTTGAACCTGCCAGACGACTACATTGCCTCGTTGATGGAGTCGTACCCGCCGCAGTTGATTCAAGCCTATCTTCGTGGGCAGTTCGTCAACCTGACGTCCGGCACGATCTACACGGCCTACGACCGCAAGCTAAATGGGTGCTTCGACACCGTGCAGCCCGGCGAGCCTCTGTTCATCGGGATGGACTTCAACGTCGGGAAGATGGCGGCTATCACCCACGTCAAGCGTGACCAGGGGCTGCCTAGGGCAGTGGATGAGCTGATCGATGGCTACGACACGCCTGACATGATCCGCCGCATCAAAGAGCGGTACTGGCAGCACGACAGCAACGATTTCAAAAAGACCTGTGAAATCAGGATTTACCCTGACGCCTCCGGTGACTCACGCAAGTCTGTGAACGCCAGCATCACCGACCTTGCCATGCTCAAGCAGGCCGGGTTCGCAGTCATCGCACCAGCGGCAAATCCGCCGGTGAAGGACCGAATCAACGCAATGAACGCCGCCTTCTGCAATGCGCAGGGCGAGCGCCGCTACCTGATCAACCCGTTTACGTGCCCAACCTACGCCGATGGTCTGGAGCAGCAGGTATGGGGTGCGAACGGGGAGCCAGATAAAACCGCAGGCATCGATCACGCGAACGACGCCGGCGGCTACTTCATCCACCGCGAGTACCCGATCATCAAACCGGTCACCGCAATGAAAATGGGGGTCGCTCGATGACGGACGTCACTTTCACCCGTCCCGAGTACAAGGCGGCGAAATACCGCTGGCGCTTGGTGCGCGACGTCTGCAAGGGCTCGGAAACGGTCAAGGCTGCCGGTGATTACTACCTGCCCAGGCCGAACGCCTCTGACAAGTCCCAGGACAACAAGGACCGATACGACGCGTACAAGAAGCGTGCTGTGTTCTACAACGCTACCGGCCGCACGAAACACAGCCTGGTTGGCGCGGTCTTCCGCATTTGGCCAACGCTGACTGTTCCCGGCGCGCTCGACTACGTGACGAAGGACATCGACGGGCAAGGCGTCAGCGTCTACCAGCAATCGCAATCGGTTATCGGACATTTGCTCGAAGTCGGCCGCCACGGCCTTCTGGTGGATTACGCCGCCGTTGAAGCCGGCACCGTGAGCAAGGCAGACGAGCAGGCCGGTCGCGCCCGTGCAAATGCCGCCAGCTACCCGGCTGAGTCAATCATCAACTGGAAGACGCGCCAGGTTGGTGGGCAGCACCTGTTGAGCCTGGTTGTGCTGCGCGAAAAGATCGACGTCGATACTGACGATGGGTTCGGCAGTGAGCAGGTTGTGCAATACCGCGTGCTGCGCCTGGATGTGTCCGGCGTGTACACCCAGGAAGTGTGGGAAGAAGGATCCAGCAAGACGGAGATGACGGTGGCGCCATTCGCACCGTTGAACGGATCCGGGCAGCCATGGCGAATCATCCCGTTCCAGTTCCTGGGCAGCGAGAACAATGACACCAGCATCGACGACTCACCGCTGTACGACATGGCTGAAGTGAACATCGGGCATTACCGCAACAGCGCGGATTATGAAGAAGCAGCTTACTTGGTGGGCCAGCCTCAACCGTGGATGTCTGGGCTTGATGAGCAATGGCGCGACCACCTCGAAAAGGCCGGGATATTCCTGGGCTCCAGGGCGCCTTGGCTGCTCCCTGTGAATGGGGCGTGCGGCGTATGGCAGGCCCAGCCCAATACTGTCGCCAAGGAGGCCATGGACGCCAAGAAGCAGGACATGGTGTCCCTCGGCGCCCGACTGATTGAGCGTGGTAGCGCGGTGAAGACCGCAACCCAGGCTGACAACGACAGCGCTGCCGAACACAGCGTGCTTTCCCTGGTGGTGAGCAACGTCAGCGAGGCGTATAGCCAGTGCCTGGCGTGGATGGCTGAGTTCGTGAATGCGCCCGGCGAGGTGGTCTACAAGCTCAACCAAGACTTCAGTCAGATCACTCTGGATGCAACGATCCTTGCGGCACTGTTCAATGCGGTGCAGGGTGGCAAGCTGCCGGAAGGCGACTTCTGGCAATACCTGCGCGATCGCGGAGTGATCAACCCAGAGAAGACGGACGACGAAATCCGGGGTGAGTTGGAGGCACAAAGCACCGGGCCTGGCCTGGATGATGACGAGGTAATTCCGAATGGCGGCAAACCAAGCAATCCTTGACGCCACCATCCGGCATGCTGTGTTCCTGGAGCAGTTGAAGTCGGGCGAGGTAGCGAAGTTCGCACCCTTCCTCAAGGAAATTGACCGCTCGATCCGTGAGCGGCTGACCCGGGCGGACCTGACGGATTACACAGTGGCCCGTCTGGAGCGGCTGCTCAGCGAAGTTGATAGCCTGCTGCTGGGCATCTTCGACCGTTACAGCGAGAAGCTGAACCTCGACCTGGTGGACATCGCCAATTACGAGGCCGAGTTTGAGGCGACCAGCCTGACCCGGGCGGCACCGGTGGGCGTTACCTTCGACGCGGCGGTGCCTGGTGCAGCAGCAATCAGGTCGGCAATCCTCACCAATCCGCTCAGCGTGCGCGGTGCCGACGGCGGGAAGCTGCTCAAGTCGTTCATTGATGGCTTCACCGCCACGGAGCGGCAACGCCTCACGGGCGCGATCAGGCAGGGCTTCTTCGAAGGCCAAACCAACTTCCAGATCATCAAGAATATTCGCGGCACCAAGGCGCTGCAGTACAACGACGGCATCCTGGCCACGACCAACCGCAACGCCGGCGCTATCGTGCGGACGGCAGTGCAGCACGTCGCCACCCAGGCGCGCATGGAGACGCTGAAGGAAAACAGCGATGTCGTGCAGTCAGTAGAGTGGGTCAGCACCCTGGATTCGAAGACGACCAGCCAGTGCCGGACGCTCGATAAGCGCCGGTTTAAGCTGACTGAGGGGCCGAGGCCTCCGATCCACATCAACTGCCGCTCGACGGTGGTGGCTGTGACGCGTTTCAGCGCTTTGTTCACCAAGGACGCCACGCGGGCATCCATTGGTGACGGCGGGGCCCAGCAGGTGAGGGCAGACCTCAGCTATTACGACTGGCTCAAGCAGCAGCCGGCGGCGTTTCAGGACAAGGCCATCGGTCCGGTCCGCGCCAGGCTGTTCCGCGAAGGAGGCCTGAGCATCGAGCGCTTTGCTGAACTGCAGCTTGATAGAAGCTTTGCGCCATTGACTCTTGTGCAGATGAAGCTACTCGAACCGCTGGCATTTGAGCGTGCTGGGTTGTTATAACGCTTCGCCTAAATGGTGAGGTGGCATATGGCAAAGGGATGGGCGGCACTGATTGCAGTAATCGGCATGAGCATAGGTGGTTTCGCAGGCTTTTTCACCGCCATCCAAATGAACCCCGGCACAGCGGACCGATATGTATTGAATCTTGGTTCTGTTGGGGAGTGGGTTTCTGGCGTGGGTGCTTTTGCGGCAGTAGTTGCTGCATTTGTTCTGGCTGACATGCAACGCCGGGAAAATATGGAACGCGTAGTTCTGAAATGCGATTTGCGGCGATTTAGGTATGTTGATGCGTGCTCTGTCGCTAAAAGTCTCGTAGTCGATATTGTTTCTATTGGCAATAGACCAGCGCGACTTACCGGGGCGAAAATTCTGGATCGTCAAGGCAGGACTTGCTGGACGGGTTACCATGCCGGTGAGACAGGCAAGGGGTTCCCGATCGAGCTAAATTATGGGGAGCAGATCGACATTTGGATCGAGGCAGTCGACGTCAAAGATGTCATCGACCACTTTGAAGGTGATTTTTCTAACGCCAAAATGATCGTGACTACTACCCTGGCTTCATGGGGCATCGATGTTTCCGGGAAACTAAAACAGCTGCAATTTGATAGAGCTAACCCACCCAAATCATTGTTTGACTAAAACTCATATTTTCAAAAGCCCTGGCATTCGCCGGGGTTTTTTATACCCGCAAATTACTCAGGCCTCGTCATTGACGGGGCTTTTTCATGTCTGCGGGCCGGGCCTGCAAATCGTCTCTGGGAGACAAACAAATGGGTTTGAAATATCAGCTGGACACTCTTGACGGTCTCGATGACTCCGTTAAATCGCTCTACACCGAGAAGGAAGGCAAGTTTGTCCTCGGTATCGAAGGCCTGCCGCAACCAGAAGACGTATCCGGCCTGAAATCCAAAGTCCAGGAACTGCTGGACGAGAAGAAAGCTGCCGACAAGGCGCGCAAGGATGCCGAAGACCAGGCCCGACTGGAGCGCGAAGAAAACGCCCGCAAGTCCGGCAACGTCGAAGAGCTCGAAAAGTCCTGGTCCGAAAAATACAACCGCCGCGAAGCTGAGCTGAACGGCATGCTGGAACAGGAGCGCGGAACGCTGAGCACTCAGATCCGGGATCTGACCGTCGGCCGTACCGCTACTGACATTGCGTCTGCCCTGGCAATCCCAGGCAGCGCCAAAGCCCTGTTGCCGCACATCGAACGCCGTCTGAGCGTCGAGCAGCGCGACGGGAAGCCTGTCGTGGTCGTCCTCGATCAACAGGGCAAGCTCTCGGCGGCAACTTTGGATGAGCTGAAAGCAGAATTCGCAAACGACACGGCCTTCGCGCCGTTGATCGCGGGTAGCAAGGCATTTGGCGGCGGGGCTGCTGGTGCTGGAGGTGGCGGCGGGGCCGCAAAAGGAAAAATCGGCGGCACCAAAGAGGAACGTACGGCCGCAATCGCGAGCCGGTTCCCGGATCTCCCACAATCGTAAGGAAATAACTCATGTCCCTGTCGCAAATGCAGGTCTTCAACGAATACATCATGCCGGCGACTCTCGAGACGCTGGATCAGTATCTCGCCGCTTTCAATGCAGCCAGCCGCGGCGCAATCGTGCTGTCTCCGGACGGCTTCAATGGTGACTTCCTTCAGGAGTCGTTCTTCCAGACCCTGGCCGCTGCCCAGCGCCGCGTGGACCGCTACAGCGCGAACGCTGCTGTCGCTGCAACCGACCTGACCGAGCTGAAGAACACTTCGGTGAAGGTAGCCGGCGGCTTCGGTCCGATCCGCTACGAACCATCGCAGATGAGCTGGCTGGAGCGTCCAACCGCGCAAGGTATCGAAGTCGCAAGCCGCGCGTTCGCTGAAATCCTCCTGAAGGATCAGCTGAACACCGCGATCGCCGCCCTGGTTGCCGCAATCACCGCCCAGGCTGCCGCGGTCAACGATGTGTCGGCTACCACCGGCATCACCTACGCCGGCCTGAACAACGCTCACGCCAAGTTCGGAGATGCGAGTCAGAACCTGGTAACCCAGGTGATGCAGGGCACCAGTTATCACAAGTTGGTCGGCCAGAACCTGGCAAACCAGAACCAGCTGTTCCAGGCCGGTAACGTCCGCGTGATCGACATTCTGGGCAAGATCTCCGTGGTGACGGATGCCCCGGCGCTGATGCAGGCCGGCACCCCGAACAAGGAAATCATCCTGTCCCTGGTGCAAGGCGCTGCGCTGGTCCATGACGGCCGCGACATCATCAGCAACGTCCAGACCACTAACGGCAAGGAGCGCATCGAAACCACGCTCCAGACCGACTACACCTTCGGCCTGGGTCTGAAGGGGTACACCTGGGACACAACCACCGGCGGCAAGTCGCCAACCGACGCCGAACTGGCGACCGGTACCAACTGGGACAAGACCGCCACCAGCATCAAGCACACCGCCGGCGTGGCTCTGATCGGTGACGCCTCCAAGTAACCCTAAAGGCTGAGTCGGGCCCAGTGCCCGGCTTGGTGAGGACACGATCATGAGCAACAAGAACATCTGGTATCTGCCTGGTCCATTCCACCAGTACCAGGAAGACGTGAAGGCGCTGGCCAAGGCGAATGGCCTGCGCATCGTTGACGCGAGCGTTACCGAAAGTCGTGAAGATGCCGCCGACGAAGTGCCGGAAGTGACGATCAAGGAACAGCCGACGGTACTGCTGATCGATGGTGGCAACTCCAGCGTCAATATCGATGCCTTCCATGCTGAACTCGAATCTGTCGGCCTGATCGTCGAGTCATTCGCTGATCAGGCGCTGGTACGCCCCGAAGGCGATCTTGGCCCGATCGCTGATCGCCTGTTTCAGGTGTTCGAGGCGGTAAGCGCCGGCGTTGAAAGCCTCATCCGCGAGCGTGACGGTGAAGTCGAGAAGGTGAAAGCTCTGCAACTGCAGGTAGACGATCTTCTCCAGCGGGCCGACAAAGCCGGTCAGGTGGATACCGAAGCTAAGGAAATCGCCGACCTGAAGGCCAAGCTCGACGAAGCGAAGGTGCCATACCGGGCGAACGCCTCGAAAGAATCCTTGGAAAAGCTCGTCGCTGATCTGCCCAAGGCCTGATAATGCTGGCTGCCGGTGACCCGGTGGCCAATCTTCAAACCATTCCAGCGAGTTAATGCATGACACTCATCATCGAGGACGGCACCGGCAAGCCTGACGCCGAAAGCTACGCGAGCGCCGATGACCTGGCCATGTATGCCGTGAAGTTCGGCACGGTCATCCCCGCAGGCGCTCCCGAACAGGAAGCGTTGTTGCGCCGGGCGGCCTTGGCGATGGATGGCATGGTCTGGAAGGGGCGCAAGACCAACAGTGAGCAGGCTTTATCCTGGCCGCGCCGGGAAGTGCTGCTGGATCATGAGATCAAGCCGAACAACTACCTGCCAGCGCGGATTCAGTACGGGCAGATGGCCCTGGCCGCTGAGATTCATCAGGACGATATCGACCCGGTAGAGAAGCGCAAAGGCGCCGTGCTGCTGGATCGTGTTGAGGGAGCGGTGACGCGGCAGTACGCGGCGATCCTCTCCACCAGCAATCGGCTGTTGCCGGCGGCGCCGGACCGACCCAGCGCAACGCAATTTGCTGATTACCTACAGAAGCGCGGGTTGTTTGCTGTAAGAGCCTGATGGTAGCGTTGTGCCTCTGTATGCAGAGGCGTAATAAAATGACGAAATTGGAAGCTTGGACTCGATTTGCTGAAAGTGCATTGATCGGAGTCATAACCGCGAAAGGAAACTCAATTCCACATGACAACCCAACAAAAACAGCGGCGAGTTACGCGGATAGCATGTTGAAAGAGTGGGAGAAAAAAAAGAAACAACTCGAAGATGAGCGACTCGCCGCTTACAGCGAATAATTTCAGCCCAGCCATCGCGCTGGGCTTTTCACATCTGGAGCCACCATGGTCTTCTATGACGAAATGGCCGTGATGGCTCTGGAGATGATCACAGAGTTCGGCCAACCCGTGACCATTAGCAAGACGCAGCCTGGCGAGTACGACCCCGAGATCGGTGGCGAAGCGCCAGGCGCCACTGTCGAGCAAACAGCCCAAGGCATTCTGCTCGACTTCACCGGCCAAGAATTCCAGAACAACAGCCTCATCAGGCAGGGCGACAAGAAGCTCAAAATCGCTGCGCAGGGTATGGCCTGGGTACCGGGTCTGCTCGACAAAGTCGTGGCCCAGGGCCGCACCTGGTCAATCGTGCCCCCGCTGAAAGAGATCAACCCAGCCGGAACGCCAATCCTGTATGAGTTGCAGGTGCGCTCGTGAGTCGGGCAGGCGCTGGCCAGTCCGGCAGTTTCGCGCTGAGCTTGGCCGAGTTCGCCGCCCAGACCGGCGAAGCCATCGACGCGAGTGTGCGCGAGATCATCATCGAGGTCGGCAGCAGCCTGATCCGCATGTCTCCCGTGGGTAACCCGGAGATTTGGGCTGAGAACGCTGTCGCGACCCAGTACAACAAGGCCGTCAACGATCACAACGGCGCGCTGCGCAGCGACCCGGCCAACCTCACGAAGGGCGGTAGGCTCAAGAAGGGCCGCAAGCTCAACGACGGCATGGATATCAAGGCACCCGAAGGCTACGTCGGCGGCAGGTTCCGGGCGAACTGGCACATCTCGCTTGGCGTGGTTGAGAACGTCACCTTTGACGAGGTAGACCCGGAAGGTAACTCGACTGTTGCCGCCTTGGTAGCCGCGATGAGCGACTTCACCGCCGGCCAGATGGCCTACATCATCAACAACTTACCCTACGCGATCCCATTGGAGTTTGGCCATTCCACCCAGGCCCCCGGCGGTATGGTCCGGGTCACCGTGGCTCGCTTCCAACAGATCGTGCTGGAGGCCATCAGGAACAACCAGGTATGAGTCACGAAATCATCGCCTCGATCTACGAGGCCAAGCTCATAGCTTGGAACGCTGCCCGGTCGGAGAAGCTGAAGATCGTTTTCGAGAACACGGCCTACGCGCCAGCGGAAGGCGAGACGTACCTTCGAGCTTTCACCATTCCGGGCGACACCGCGAGCAACACGCTCGGCGGTGATCACCGACTGTTCACCGGTGTATTCCAGGTGAGCATCATCGCGCCTGCCGGCACCGGCAAGGCCAAGACGAATCCGATCGCAGCAGAACTGACCGACCTGTTCTCTCTTTACGCGCGGGACACGAAGGGCGCGCTCACCGTGGTGACCATGTCGCCAGTTGACCAGGGGCCAGGCATCACCGGCGATTCCACCTACACCGTCCCGATCTCGTTCTTGTACCGGGCCGACACCAACTGATCCCGCCCATTGGGCAAACCCAAAGACCCGCCATTGAGCGGGCTTTTTCACATCTGCAAAGAGGAAATACCCATGGGCTACAAACTCCCGAACGGCGGCACCTTCCAGCACGCTGCAACCTACGGAGCGGCGCTGGCGTTCTCTGCTATCAGCAATGCGAGTGAGGCGGTGGCAACTGTTGTCGGCGGCACCATCGCTGCCGGCGATATCGTTCTGCTCACTTCCGGCTGGAGCAAGCTGGATAGCAAGGTTGTACGCGTGAAGGCGGCCACCGCGACGGCGATCACCCTTGAAGGTATCGACACCACCGATACGCAGGTTTTTCCGGCTGCAGGCGGCGCAGGCACTATGCGCAAGGTGATGACCTGGGTGCAGATCCCGCAGATCTCTGACGTTGCCTTCTCCGGCGGCGAACAGAGCTACTTGGATGTGGTGTTCCTCGAGGATGACCAGGGCAAGCAGATCCCCACTGACAAATCAGCGGCAAGTATGGTGCTCACCATCGCCGATGACCCGGCCCAGGCATTCAACGGGGTGCTGCTGAAGGCTGACGCCGGCAAGCAGATTGAAGCAGCGCGCCTCAACCTGCCCGGCAATGACACCCTGCTGTACGGCACCTACACGTCGTTCTCCAAGCAGCCGGCAGTCTCCCGCAACAACCTGTTGACGCGCACCGTCAACCTGGCGCTGCAGGCCGAGCCGACCCGTTACCTGACTGCGGCGGTGTAACACATGGCCAAGATCCGAATCGCGCAAAACGCCACGTTCAATGCGCCCGTGCTGATCCCGATCGTCGGCAGCGCACCGGAGAAGGTCGAGTTCACCTTCAGGTACCGGGATCGCGCCGAGCTTGCCGCTCTGTTCGATGAGTGGAACGAGAAGCGGAAGAAGGCACAGGCCGCACTGGGCGAAAAACCGTCCTGGTCGGAAGTGGTCGCCGTGGACACCGAGCAGCAAACCCAGCAGATCAAAGACCTGGTAGTCGGCTGGGACTTCGATGACGAATACAGCGACGACAACATCGTCGCATTCGTGAAGTCCTGCCAGGGTGCCGCCGAGGCGGTCGTTAAGGCCTACGAAGACGCATACAGCCAGGCCCGCCTGGGAAACTGACCGATGCCGCCCGCGCGATGTATTCGCCAGATGTGCCGGACACGGTAATTGGCATGTTCGGTCTTGCCCCTGGCGACCTGGTTGAAGAAGTGGAGGTCTGGCCTTGCAACTGGCTGGCCTTCCTCCTCTTCAATCGCATGTCCACCCAGTGGCGAGCAGGCGCCGGCGGCGCGATCGGTCTCGACTACAGCTGCATTCGCGACGTGGCCGGCTTCCTCGGCATCAAGAAAAAGAAACTCGCTGAAATCTTCCCTGACCTTCAGGTGCTGGAAGGCGAAGCCCTGCGCGTCATGGCGGAGGAAAGGGAAAACAGCCCGTAACCACGGGCACTTATTCAAGGTGAGTCGATGAACATTGCAGAGCTCGGCGTCAAGATCGACTCGGCCGATGCAATCCAGGCGAAAACAAGCCTGGATGAGATGGCGAAGGCCGGCGGCCGGGCCGAGCAGTCCGCCGTTTCGCTAATGAACGAAATGCAGGCCCTGGAAAAGTCGCTGTCCACTAGCGCAAAAACCACCCAGGACCTGGCAAAGCAGCGTGACGCGCTCGCCAAGCTGACCAAGACCGGCGCCTATGGCGAGGCCGAGGCGGCGAAGATCTCCGCTCAGCTGGACAAGCAGCAGATCGCGCTGGCCAAGTCTGCCCTTGACGAACAGAAGGCCCTGAACAGCCTGCTGGGTGCCATCGACCCAGCTCGCGCTGCCCTCGCCAAGCTGGATACGCAGGTCGAGCAGCTTGGCAAACACCTGGATGCCGGCCGTATCAGCCAGGACCAGTACAACAGCGCCCTGGGTAAGATCGACAAGGATTACGCCAAGCTCGAAAAGACCACCACCGGTTTCGACAAGCTGCGCCTCGGTACCCGCCAGGCGCAAGAAAACGTTGTGCAGTTGGGCAACGCGCTGTCGTCGGGTGACTGGGGGAGTGGTGTTCGCGCTGTAGCTCAGCTGGGCGCAGGCGCTGGTGCCGGCGCTGCTGGACTTCTCGCAATTCTGGCGCCGCTGGCCCTGGCCACCGCCGCCGTGGGCGGCCTGGCCTACGCCTACCACAAAGGCAGCGAAGAGCAGGACAGCTACAACAAGTCGCTGATCCTTACCGGCAACTACGCCGGTGTAAGCGCAGGTCAACTTGGCGACATGGCGCGTCAGGTCAGCGCAACCGTGGGCACCACAGGTCAGGCCGCTGCGGTACTGGCGATGCTGGCGGATAACGGCAAGATCGCCGGCGAGAGTTTCGCGGGCATCACCCAGGCCGCTGTGTCGATGCAGGAGGCGACCGGCAAAGCTGTCAGCGAGACGGTTTCCGAATTCGTCAAACTGGCCGACGATCCGGTCAAGGCCTCCGCCGCGCTGAACGAGCAGTATCACTACCTGACAGCGTCGGTTTACTCGCAGATCACCGCTCTTGAAGAGCAGGGCGACCATGCTGGAGCGGTAAAGCTGGCGACCGAGCAATACGCCGATGCGATCAATGAGCGCACGCCGAAGATCCTGGAGAACCTCAGCTTCTGGGAGCGCGGCTACAACGCCGTGGCGCGCGCCGCCGATAACCTAAAGAACATCGGGCGCCCGGACATCGGCGCCGATATCGAACAGGCTCGGCGCGATTTGGCGAATGCCCAAGCGGGCAATGTTGGTGCCTTTCAAAACAAACAGGTGATGGTTGATTACTACACCAATCAGCTGAACATGCTGGAAGATCAGCGCGACGCCGAAGCCGACATCGCCAAGCAGGAAGGCGAGCGGGCCAAGGCGCAGCAGTCTGCAATTACCTCTATGCAGAAGGTGGACGCGCTCACCAAGTCTTCATGGACGAATGAGCAGAAGCGCGCCGATGCGCTCAAGGACTACAAAAAGCAACTCGACGACATCCGCAAGGTTTCGCCGAATGACCCGCGCCTTGCCCAGGCAACAGTCGACAAAAACATCGCCAACATCAACGACAAGTTCAAGGACCCGAAAACCGCCGGTTCCCAGGTCGATTTGACCAGCTTCAACAACGCCAAGAACGAACTGGCGGCCATCACCGATACGTACAAAAACTACCAGAAGGAACTGGAAGCGGCGCAGAAGGCCGGCTTGCTATCCGAGGCTGACTACCTGCTGCGCCGCCAGGCGCTGATCGGCAACCAGCTCGACCAGACCACGGCAGCCTACGAGGCCGAGATTGCCGCGCTGGAAGCCGCCAAGGGCAAGAAGACAACGTCAGCCGCGCAAAGCATCCAGCTGGACCAGAAAATCGCTGATGCGCGCGCAGGGATGGTCAAGGCGCAGAAGGATGCAGAAAGCCAGCTTGAGGTGTTGGCGACCAACGAGGCCGGGCGACTCGCCAAGCAGGAACGGGCGATCAGCTCGTACGTGCAAGCGCTGGGGCAGCAACAGCGCGCCCTGGAATTGGCTGGGCAGCGCGCCGTGTTGGGCGTCGGTCAGGGAGACCGCCAGAACGCGCTCAACGGGGAGCTGAACAGCCAGCAAGATCGGTTTGCTCAGCAGTCGCTGGAACTGGAAAACCAGCGCTCCGACCCGTCGCGCAACATGTCGGAAGAAGAGTTCACCCGCAAATCGCAGGCACTCGCCGATGCGAACAAAAAGGCGACCGACCAGATCCGGCAAAACTACGCGGATGTGGAGGCCGCCCAGGGCGACTGGACGAAAGGCGCGACGGCAGCCTGGGAAAACTACCTGGACTCGGCGCAGAACATCGCGGGACAGACCAAAAGCCTGTTCGGCAATGCCTTCAGTTCCATGGAGGACTCGATCGTCAACTTCGCCATCACTGGGAAGTCGTCGTTTGCGGACTTCACCAAGTCGATTCTGGCGGACATGGCTCGCATCGCTACACGTCAGGCCAGTTCGGCATTGCTGGGTAGCTTGGTGGGGGCGGCGGCGAGCTACTTCGGTGGCAGTGCGGCCGGCGGCGGTAATGGGCTTGCTGCTGGTTCTGCGGGAGCGAACTCGTCGAATCTCGGTGCGTCGGCGGGCGGCTACTCCAATACCTACTTTCCTCAAGCACTGAGTGGCGCCTGGTCCGGTGGTGTGCAGATGTTCGCCGATGGCGGCGCGTTCACCAACTCTGTCGTCAGCAAACCCACGGCGTTCGGTATGGCCAACGGCAAGACCGGGATCATGGGTGAGGCGGGCGAAGAGGCGATCATGCCGCTCACGCGCACCTCCAGCGGCAAGCTTGGCGTTATGGCGGTCGGCGGCGGGGGCGGAGGTGTGAACCTCAGCTTGAGCATGCCGATCATAATGAGCGACCAGGAAGCGGGTAGGCCAGACGGTGCCGAGTTCGACGCCGAGACCTTCCAGCGCAATATGGAGACGCGCACCCGGCAGGTTGCAGTCGAAGAAATCGCCAAATCTTGGCGCCAGGGCGGCATCAGCAGCCGAAACGTAAAAGGGTGATCTATGGCAATTGAACGGTTCACCTGGGCAACGGAGAAGGGCGCAGAGGGTGAGATCGCTCAACGCGTCCGCACCAAGCAGTTCGGCGGTGGATACGCTCAGTCGGTCGAGGACGGCATCAACAATCGATCGCAGTCGTGGCCGGTGACCTTCACCGGCTTGAAGGGGCGCATCAAGGACATCATGGCGTTCCTCGACCGACACAAGGGGGCGAGGGGTTTCCTCTGGGAGCCTCCCCTCGGCGAGCTTGGCCTCTACAAATGCACCGGATACAAGCCCGTGCACCGCGGCGGTCAGGTCTACGCCATCACCGCGACCTTCGAACAAACCTTTCACCCCTGAGATAATCGCCCATGGCACTGATCACGGACATCCAGAAACTGGAGCCCGGCGGCGAGATTCGCCTGTTTGAAATTGACGGGACCGAGTACGGCGCGGATTACCTGCGCTTTCACGGGCACGCGATACCGCACACGTCAGAGGAATTGCTGGCCTACGAGGGATCGGAAGAGGATCTGCCCGCCAAGTCGATTATCTGGCAGGGCCAAGAGTACGCGGCCTGGCCGGTGCAGATCGAAGGCATCAGTTCGAACAGTGACGGCACGGCTACTCGGCCCACCTTTGCGGCTGGCAATGTCAACGGGCGCGTCACAGCGCTGTGCCTGGCCTTCGAAGACATGCTCAAGTTCAAGCTGACGGTTCGCGAAACGCTCGCCCAGTATCTGGACGCGGCGAATTTCCCCGAGGGCAACCCAACAGCAGATCCTACCCAGGAAGCGCTGGAGATCTGGTACATCGACCAGAAAACCAGTGAAGACGGCGAGGCCGTGGTCTGGGAGCTGTCTTCCCCGGGCGAGATCGACAAGCACGGGCTGCCCGGTAGGCAGATGACGACTTTCTGCCACTGGGCCATGACGAACGGATATCGGGGCCCGGACTGCGGCTATACCGGTGTCGCCATGTTCGATGACGAGGATAAGCCCACGGACGATCCCTCGAAGGATCAGTGCAAGGGCTGCCTGTCGTCCTGCAAGTTGCGCTTCGGCGAGAACAACGAACTGTCCTTCGGTGGGTTCCCCGCCGTTTCCCTGATTGCTCGGAGCTGATCATGCGTAAGCACATCATCGCGGCCATCCAGGCGCACGCGGCGGCCCAGTATCCGAAAGAATGTTGCGGCCTTCTGCTGGCCATAGGGCGCAAGCAGAAGTACTTCCCCTGCACGAACATCGCCACTGAGCCGAGCGAAGAGTTCCGGCTCGATCCCGAGGGCTACGCCGTGGCGGAGGACTTTGGCGAAGTGATCGGCATCGTTCACTCGCACCCGGACTCCACCAGCAGGCCGTCACCCCATGATTTGGCCATGTGCGAGGCCACGGCCTTGCCCTGGCATATCCTGTCCTGGCCGGAGGGCGACATGCGCACGATCACGCCCACGGGCAGCACGCCGTTGCTCAAGCGCCCGTTTGTGCATGGGGCCTGGGATTGCTGGCAGGTTTGCGCTGATTGGTATCAGCGGGAGTGGGGGATTGAGTTCGAGGCCTTCCAGCGCACTGATGGCTGGTGGGAGAGTGCGGAGAACGCAAGCCTTTACGAGCAGAACTACGAGGCCGCCGGCTTCGTGCGCGTTGATAGGCCGCAGCGCGGTGATCTGATCGTCATGCACGTAGGGCGGACGGTTCACCCTAACCACGCCGGGATTTACCTGGGCACTGATCCGGCGCTACCACGTGAAGAGGCTGGAACCTTCGGCCCGGGTCCATTCCTGCTGCACCACCTGTACGGCAGGCCGTCGGAAATCATCATCTACGGCGGCCCCTGGCATGACCGAACACGCCTGATCCTCAGGCACAAAGACGCAAGACAACCAACATGACGAGGCATTACCTCAGGAGGCAATCGTGAGAGAATTATCAAATTGGCTCACGGCGCAAAGCCACGCGAACCTGGCGCGCTTTGCAGAGCGATCGTCTCAGGAGTTGGAGCAAGTAATCGTGACCAGTGCGATGACTGAGGCTGCTATGGAGTACATCTACAGCCTCTACGATCCGTTAATGTCCACTCACCTCTTGGAGGAGGTTTTCCGGATCATGGCAGTTCTTCAGCCCAAGGTTCTGGTAACGAAAGTAGAGCTTCTTTAACTCGCGCAGACACTTCGTCCATTTTTGAAAAAACATGTTTCAAACCAAACGCTGGTATCTCGTACTGAATGAGGCCCGCGAATAGGCTCAGCGCCGAAAACGTAGTTATCAGTCCAACTGATAGTTCGGTGAGTCCGTGCAGGGTGAACTCTTTGATCACTTGTTTGTTGTCGCTGCTGCGACGCATAACGTTCGACGCGCTAGCTGACTCCGAGCCAGGCTCCGATGGTTGCCATTGCCAGTGAGCCACCTCGTTCCTCAGCAACGAGAGCTTTCGATACTCATCGATATGATTAGAAAGCCGCAACAGCAATTCGGCATTGATAGCTGGTTCCCGCTTTTTTGCGAGGTCGAGAATCGCTTTTGTCATGCCTCCGGCTTTTAGATTTAGTGACTGAACAAGGATGTATGCAGTTTGTTCTGATGTTCCAGACAGAGCCATGAATAAATTTAAAAGTGGTGCGTCGCAAAGCGCGTGGTTGATAACGATCTGGCCAATTTCTCGCTTCATTGCGTCGCTTGGGCCGGCGAGATAGCCGTACTGTTGGCTCACATCAACCTCCATGTCTGTATCGCGCCGATATTGGCGCAACCCCAGTCCTTGGGCTTGCAGGCGAAGGACTGGGGAATCCTTACTATTTATTCGGCCTGATATCTCTCTCAAGATCCCATTCGTCTGCGACGTCGGAAAGGTCCGCATCATCAGACTTTCTTATGCTATCGATCAGATCACGTAGGCCCTGATGGTCAATATCTGCCGGAGGTTCATCGTCACCAGGGTGTGCCGCCGGGATGAGGATGTCTCGGACATTCTCTGCGGGTAATTTGGTGCCAGATAACTCCTGATCAAGAACCTCTCTCGCTGAGTGAGCATTATCAGGATTGCGAGGAAGATCTTCCGTTGCTTTTTTGATTTTATCTGCGCGTCGCTTGTTTACTTCGATCATTTGCTCAACTCCTCCGTGACTCGAGTGAGGCATAACGCTACTACGCCAAGCCCTCGCCCAGTTACTGGCATTCCATCCACGCTGGATGCCTGGACAGGGCCTGTCGCGATGGAAAGCGTTGCCGGTATGATGGCGTAGTGCCCTCAACAACTAGGAAAGCAGTTGATGCGTCATTTTCTCGTGTTTACCTTCGCATGTGTTTTGTCCGCCTGTAGCTCCGTCGGGCGACCCATAAGCCATGCAGAGCGCGATCAAATAATTAAAGGGGTTACCACTCGCGAAGAGCTCGAGCAGCGCTTCGGACCTTCGACGATTATTGCTGAGGGGGCAGACGGAAACGAGTTAGCCTCGTGGACCTATGTTCGGTCTGGTTTTTTAGGGTTGGGCTATAAAGGCGAAGCGCTTGGCGTTCGATTTGATGCATCTGGGAAAGTGATCGATGTGTTGTTTACAGAGAGATCAAAGCCAATGCACTCCAAATGATTAGCAGCAACGATACCTGCCTCGCGCTGGGCTTTTTGCATCCGCTCCCCAGTGCTACAGTCCCGCCAAACCAAAGAGGGAAAGATTCGATATGCGATTTTTGATGGTGGCGTTAATGGCTTTCCTGTTGGCAGGGTGCGGCCATAAACAGCTCGACTACACGGCTGTTCCACCACCGAGTATGGACAGGCAAAAAGCAATAGCTGCGGTCGAGCAAGGCTTTTATGAGGACTGGAACACCAAAAATAGACCTCAGTCTGTGGTGATAACGGATCAATACATTCTATTGGCAGATGGCGTTGTTTCGGATGGAAGTAGCTTTGGCAGCGCAGCTGTAATTGGTGGCGGTGCAATTGCTGCTAGCAACTCTCGAGTGATTACCAGGGAAATGGGGCAGCGGATCTATATCAGCTCGATTGGCGCGGTCCAGATCTACCAGCACAAGATAAAGGCGAACCGGTTCGTGGTGATTGTTCAGGAACTGGGTGGTGCAGAACTTCGGAAGATAAATGTTCGCAGCCTCAGCTTGGCCCAACAGTTCGCCGATGCAATTGCCTATTTAAAGGCGCATCGAACGTAGGAGCCAGTTCCACCCTCGACTATTTTCTTAGATGAGGAGCGCTAGCCCGCGGTGATGCGCTTCCTCCTTCAACAAAGAGAAAAAGACATGCGGATTTTGATAGCGGCTGCAGCGGTGGCGATGCTGGCGGGGTGCATGCCACCGACGATGAATGAGGCGCGCCAAGATGGCCCCTACAAGGTCCTGCATTCGAAAAGATCGGATAAAGACGTCGCGGAATGCGTTCAGTACGAATGGCAAAATCAAGCAATTTTCGGCGGAACGCCGGGTGCAACACTTCAAGCCGGAAGACCGAGCGGCTACACCGTTTTCACAGAGGCTTCTGCTTATTTTGTGGACGTACAGCCTGAAGGCGCTGGCTCGGTTTCAAAATATTACGTAGTGCTGCCCAACTGGATTGCAAACAAACGATTGGCGGTTCTTCAGGGCTGCCTGTAATAACTCAACGGTTTCAAAGGCTCGCTTCGGCGGGCCTTTTTATTGTCTGGAGAATTGTATGGCAGCACTGGCAATTAACTATCAACCCATGACCACGATTTTGCTCTATGGACAGCTTCGGCAGTTCGGACGCTCTTTTCGAATGGCCGTGAGATCACCAGCCGAAGCAATCAAGGCGCTATGCGTTCAGATGCCAGGGTTTGAACGGTTTCTGTCCAATGCCAAGTCTAGGGGCGTTGAGTTCGCAGTCTTCCGTGGCGCTACAAACCTTGGTGAAAATGAACTTGGGTTTGCCGGTGCTGGCGACATTCGCATTGCCCCGATAATCACCGGTAGCAAGCGAGGTGGAGCGTTGCAGACCATCATCGGAGCTGTCCTTATCGTCGTTGGTTTAGTGATAACCGGGGGCAGTTTCGGCACCATGGCGCCTTTCGGCTCGGCCCTGATCATGATGGGTGGCTCTATGGCGCTTGGCGGCGTAATCCAAATGCTAAGCCCCCAGGCCGGCGGCCTCAAAACCAGCGCCGCGCCCGAGAACACCCCCGGCTACGCCTTCGGCAGCGCCAAGAACACCACGGCCTCCGGCAATCCTGTCTCGCTGTGTGCAGGTCGCCGGCGATGGGGTGGTGCGGTCATCAGTGCCGCTATTTACGCCGAAGACCAGATGTAGCCAACACCCGAAAACTGAAGCCGCCCAATAGGCGGTTTTTTTATGCCTGGAGAAAAGCATGGGCGCAGCACGAAAGATCGATGTTTATGGCGCCAAGGGCGGTTCCGAGAAGCCTAAAACCCCAACCGAGGTACCAGACAGCCTGCGCTCCGTCGCCATTGCGAAAATGCTTATTGCTGTGGGTGAGGGCGAGTTTGACGGGGTTCCTAACGCCAAGGACATCTTCCTCGACAACACGCCGCTGCAAGACCCGCAGGGGAACATGAACTTTCCGAATGTGAAGTGGGAATGGCGCAGTGGGGCTGTGGACCAGTCATATATCCAGGGCATCCCATCGGTTGAGAATGAAACCAACATCAGCACCGAGCTGCGCAGCGGCACCCCATGGGTTCGAGCGATCACCAATACCCAGCTTTCCGCAGTGCGTGTGCGATTTGCCTGGCCTGCGCTCCAATCGGTGGACGCCGGCGGCAACATCAACGGTTACGCTATCGGGTATAAGGTTGAGCTCGCCACGGATGGGGGCACGTATCAGGAAGTTTTGAACGAGGCAGTTTCCGGCAAGACCACCAGCCTGTACGAGCGGACCCGCCGTATCAATCTGCCGCGCGCGACAACCGGGTGGCTGCTGCGCATCACTCGACTGACTGCAAACCAGAACAACAACAAGATCTCCGACACTATGCAGATTGCCGGCTTCACCGAGGTGATCGACGCCAAGATCCGATACCCGAACACCGCGCTGCTTTACATCGAGTTTTCTGCTGAGCAGTTCCGCAGCATCCCGGCTGTGACGATCGAATGCGATGGTCGGAAATGGCAGGTGCCGAGCAACTACGACACCAGGTCGCGCACCTACACGGGCGTGTGGGACGGAACATTCAAAGAGGCCTGGACCGACAACCCTGTTTGGCACACTTACGGCATCACCACGAACGACCGTTTCGGCCTGGGCCGTCGCATTAAGCCGTGGATGGTGGACAAGTGGGAGCTGTACCGCATCTCGCAGTACTGCGACCAACTGGTGCCGAACGGGAAGGGGGGGCAGGAGCCGCGCTTCATCTGCAACCTGAACCTTCAGAGCAAGGCTGACGCCTGGTCTCTGCTTCGTGACATATCCACGATCTATCGGGGTATGACTTACTGGGCCCAGGGTCAGGTGTTCACCCTGGCGGACATGCCGCGCGCTACCGACTTCGACTTTGCCTACACCCGCGCGAATGTCATCGATGGCAAGTTCACCTACTCGAGCGCATCGGAGCGCACCCGCTACACGCGGGCGCTGATTAGCTACGACAACCCGGGGAACAACTACGACACCGACGTCACTGCTGTGACCGATCAGAAGCTTCAGCGCCGCTATGGCGACAACCCGCTCGAGATCAGCGCAATCGGTTGCACCCGCGAATCCGAGGCCCAGCGCCGCGGTAAGTGGGCGCTGCTTACCAACTCCAAGGACCGGGCCGTAACCTTCAAGGTCGGCCTCGATGGGCGCATCCCGCTCCCTGGCTACGTGATCCCGATCGCCGACGAACTTCTCGCCGGCCAGCCAGTTGGCGGGCGTATCTCGGCCGTGAGCGGCAAGGTCATCACCCTGGATCGCGACACCCAGGCCAAGCCCGGCGACCGGCTGATCCTCAACCTGCCCGACGGCAAGTGCGAGGGCCGCACCGTGCAACTGGTAAGTGGCCGCCAGGTCACCGTGACCCTGGCTTACTCCGTGGCACCAGAGCGGGAACTGGTGTGGGCGCTGGATGCTGATGATCTGGCAATCCCGCTGTACCGCGTGGTCAGCGTGGCCCGACCAGAGCCTGGCGTTTTCGAAATCTCGGCCGTTCAGTACGATCCGAGCAAGTTTGCTCACATCGACTCCGGTGCGCGCCTCGAAGAAAGGCCCATCAGCGTCGTGCCAATCACCGTGGTGCCGGCACCGGCGAGCGTTACCCTGACATCGAGCTACGCCGTTAACCAGGGCATCGCGATCAGCACCATGAACATCTCGTGGCCTGCCGTCGCCGGCGCGGTCGCTTATGACGTGGAGTGGCGCAAGGACAGCGGCAACTGGATCAAGCTGCAGCGCACCGGTTCTACCAGCGTCGACGTCACTGGCATTTACTCGGGTGCATACCTGGCCCGTGTTCGGTCGGTGAGCGCGTTCGAGATCTCGTCGATCTGGAAGACCTCCAACCTGACCAACCTGGAAGGCAAGGTTGGCCTTCCGCCGGCGGTGGCGTCCCTTACCACCACCAGCGAGCTGTTCGGCATCGGCATCAAGTGGGGTTTCCCACCAGGTGCAGAAGACACCCAGCGCACCGAGCTGTGGTATGGCCCGGCCAATGACCTGTCCGTGGCCACAAAGCTTGCCGACCTTGCGCACCCTCAGGCGAACTACAGCATGCAGGCCCTCAAGGCCGGCGCGCAGTTCTTCTTCTGGGCGCGCCTGCTGGACCGGACCGGCAACGTCGGCCCGTTCTATCCCGTCGGTAACGGCGTGATGGGGATGGCCAGCGCAGACGCGGCGCCGGTGCTAGAGCTGATCTCCGGGCAAATCGGCAAGACCGAACTGGGCAAGGATTTACTGGACGAGATCGACAAGATCCCAGGACTGCAAGATCAGATCAACGCCCTGGACGGGCTGAAGGGTTACGACGAGGATGAGACCTACCTGAAAGGCCAGATGGTCGTGGAGGGTGGGAGGATCTATCAGGCCGCCCAGGCTGTTCCCAACAACACCCCACCGCCCAACGCTACCTATTGGACCGATGTGGGACAGTCCGTCGAAACGGCCAACGGCCTGGCTCAGCAGGTCTCTACCAACACCGCCGATATCACCGAGCTGGACGGCGTGGTCACGGCCCAGGCGTCAAGCCTTCAGGTCCTACAGGCGGCGTACAGGGATGACAATGGCGAGGGTGAACTTGCGGATGCGCTCCAGGGCTTTAACGCCAAGGCGAGCTTTGCGCAGGAGGTGAAGACCCAGGCCACGAAGAACGCGGCCATGGTGCAGCGAACTACCGAGCTGAGCGCCGAAGTGGGCGAGGTCAGCGGGTCTGTGACCGAACTCGAAAGCGTTGTGGTTACAGACCGCCAGGCAACCGCCCAGGCCATCCAGCAGATCGGCGTGAAGATCGGCGAGAACTCGGCCAGCATCCAGACTGTAAGCCAGGCCCAGGCCGGCACCGATGGGAAGCTCTCCACCATGTGGTCGGTGAAGATGCAGCTCAACCAAAACGGACAGTACGTCGCGGCGGGTATCGGGCTTGGCATCGAGAACGTGGATGGTCAGTTGCAGAGCCAGTTCTTGGTGAGCGCTGACAGGTTCGCCGTGGTGAACAACATCAACGGGGTGCTTTCTTCGCCATTCACGGTTCAAAACGGCCAGGTGTTCATGCGGTCGGCGTTCATCCAGGATGCGTCTATTGGTGTGGCGAAGCTTACCCAAAGCATCCAGTCGGCTAACTATGTTCCAGGGAAGACAGGCCTGATGATCAACTTTGTAACGGGCGAGTTTGAGCTGAACAGCACCGTCGGCGTCGGAGGTCGTCAAACCATAAACAACCGAGGAGGAAAGGTTTACGACGAGAACGATAAGAAACGCTATCAGTGGGGAGATCTGACGGCATGACTTACGGCATCCGGATATGGGGGCCTACGGGCCTCCTTGAGCTAGATGAAAACTCTTTCACTGTGAGGGTTGTTTATTCAACCCTCATCGGCACGGCGGGCGCGAGTACTTTTGTTTCCATACCTGGCGTGAATCCCTCTACTCACATCGGTATATGTTTGCCTAATGGTCAGTACTCAGGGGATCCATCCGGTCAAGACGCAGGTTTGTCTCAGTTTGATGTGCAGATGCTTACTGACGGAGTTCAAGTTTGGTTCAGAAATAGAAATATGCCGACCGGCCGGACAGGGATATCAGTTCAGCGACTTTTAGTATTTAGGTATAGATAATGTCATATGGACTAACGTTCGCTAATAACTCGGATGTTGTAACGCTTGACTCAGAGTTTGCACGTCTGGTTGTGGTTTATAAAGGCAGTTATGGGCCGGCCGGCGCTGACTTCCCATGGGTAATCACGTCTCAAGAACCACCATTGGTTTTCGTCAGGCCTTCAACTGGTGGATTCCAATGGATAAGCCTTAAAGGCTCCCCCGGAAATTGGACGGGGTTCATCAATGGGGCAGCCGGCGGCTCGGGATCGTTTTTCATTGCTGCCTACGAATCCACACCCACTGCCACCTATGGAATGCGCATTTGGGATGAGAACTCTAAACTTCTATTTGATAGCGGAACTCCCTGTGCTCAGTTTACGGATGTAATCGCTGGTTGGGCTTATGGTGGCGCATCAAATCCGTCTGTTGGTCGTTGGATATTCACATTCTATGCATCCGTTCCGTTAAATACTGGCAACTATATGCTGATCAATAATATTGCAATGAATATCCCAGGGCGGGACACGTTCTCGCTGCTTTCTTGTTATTGGGATTACGCAAATAACCGAATAGTCGCACAGCTTCAAAATATAGGCGACTTCAATGGTTCAAGTTTCTTTCTCCCGCTGATGTTTGCAAAGCCAATTTCTTAGGAGGCTTAAATGGCCTGGTACAAAACAGGAACTGTTTCCGTTACTGCCATCAGTAACGCAGTAATCGGCAGCGGCACGGCTTTTATCGCAAACGCTCGCGTTGGGGATGCTTTCCGCGGACCGGACGGCCTGTGGTACGAGGTCACGAACATCGCGAGCAATACAGCGCTTTCCATCGCTCCGAACTACCAGGGGGCGACAGTTGCTGCAGGTGTGTACACCATTGCTCCGATGCAGGGCTACGTCAAAGAGTCAGCGGATCGACTGCGCGCCATCACGGACCAGTTTAAGGATCTGGATCAAGAGGTTGCCGATGCTCAGGCCTCTGCAGCCGCCGCGAAGGTTTCAGAAACCAACGCTAAGACCTCCGAGACAAACTCCAAAACATCGGAAACCAATTCTGGCACCTCGGCGACCACCGCGAGCAGTGCAGCGACCTCTGCGACATCGTCCAAGAACGCTGCGGCAGTATCTGCGACCAATGCCGCGACATCAGCCTCCAATGCACTGACACAAGCCGACAGGGCGAAGACTGAGGCTGACAAGCTGGGGAATGCGAACGCCTTTCTGGGCACGTTGTTAGACGTGAATAACGGGGTCCCTAAGTTCCGTAACGCGGTACAAGTGGGTGGCTCAGATGGTCTCATTATCCGCAAGGAAGACGAATCGAGCCCCACCACAGGTTATACCGTCCGTATAGTTCACTCGACCAACGGTGCTCTTAATATAATCGACGATGCCCGAGGCATCGTTCGGCTGCTGTTAGACACTACCGGCTCTGCTCAGATTGGCGGGAACCTTACTGTTAGTGCCGGTAGCATCTATGTTCGTGCTGCCAGCGCCACTACTAACGCGCACCTCTGGTTTAATGAGCCTGGAAGCACTACTACTCGAGGAGTTATTTATTGCGAGCCTAATGGGAATTTGATTTTTGCTGCGGGATATGGGCAAGCCGGTTCTGGCCCAGTAGTTTATGTAACCAAGGCTGGACAGTTACGAGCACATCAAGGTGTTTACACAGCAGCTAATGTATACTTAAATTCTGGTGGGGATATTGTAGCACCCGGGTGGATTGGCGGATCACTTGCTAACCATCTCGGGCAGATTACAAGTCAGGTATCTTCTAAACTAGATACATCGGCTGCCGACTTCACAATCATATATCCCAATGGTGGTACTGCCGCAGCGCCCGGAAACATTGTTACGGCATCGAGGTTCACGTCTGACAACCCTTTTCCAGGATTCCATGTAATCACGGCACTTGAAGTTCTCATCGGCGGTATTTGGTCGGAGCCACGGCTTGACGGTAACGCGGGCACTGGCGGTGCATCCTACGGCGCCTATGCACAGCAGATTTTGCCGACGGACAAGATCATCTGCCAGGCTGGTGCGAGTGGCGTTGCATTGCCCAGCGCTTCCACTGGTGGAGGCCATGGATATACAGGCGCAGTGCTGACCACCGCGCCAGTGCGCGTAAAGGTCTGGAAACTTAAGGGGACCATCTGATGATCCGATTTTATGCAATGGTGGGCTCGAACTTCTTCGAGGGCGACGAAACGGACAAAGGCCCCGATGAAGGCTGGATCGAGATGGAAGGGGAGCGGCCACAAGGCGATAACAGCATGGACTATACGGCGCAAGCCGATGGCACCTGGGCAATTACCCAGGAAACGCTGATCGCTAAGCTGAGCGTGGTGGAAAATGCCTGGCGTGAAGAACAAATGCCGATCGCCCAGCAGACGGTTACAGCAATCGACTTTGGCGAGGAAGGCATCCTTGGGTCCATAGAGGACTGGAAGCTGTACTGGCGCGCCCTGCGCAAGTGGACGGCGGACAATCCTAACTTCCCCGCCATGAGTAAGCGACCAGTTCAGCCAGCCTGAGCCGGTAAAGAACACACTAGCCGCCTTGAGCGGTTTTTTTTCGCCTGGAGAAAAGTATGCCGAATGCCGAAACCCGCGGGGTGCGCAACCGGAACCCCGGAAACATCGACTACAACCCGGCCAATCAATGGCAAGGCCAGCTCAAGCCAGATCCTGCCGTCGAGAAGCGCTTTGCGCGGTTCGATACGCCCGAGAACGGCATCCGCGCCCTGGGTAAGCTGCTGCTGACCTACCAGCGAAAGCATGGCCTGAAGACGGTGAAGGCGATCATAAGCCGGTGGGCCCCGTCGGTGGAGAACGACACCGAAGCCTACGTGCGCGCCGTCGAGGCGAACACCGGCACCCGGCCAGGTGCTGAGGTTGACCTGACCCGGCCAGCGGTGATGGCTGGTTTCGTCAAGGCGATCATTCATCATGAGAACGCCGGGTATGCCTACCCCGACGCGGTGCTGGCTGAAGGCGTGCGGCGGGCACTGGCATGACGCCGGTGCAGAAGCTGGCGCTGTTCCTGCTGGCCATGGCCGTGAGCTTCGGAGCGGCCTGGCAGGTGCAGGACTTGCGTTACAGCAGCCAACTGGCAGAACTCGGAGAAGCCCAAGCGCTCGCCATCACCAAGGCTGGCGAAGATGCCCGCAAAGAAGAACAGCGCCGCCAGGCGACCGTGAATAAGGAGGCAAGCAATGCGCGAGAACAGAACAAGGCTGCAACTGTGGATGCTGGCGTTGCTGATGCTGCTGGTGACCGGTTGCACTTCGAAGCCAACCAGTTTGCCGCCACTGCCTGCGGCGATCCCGGAGCTGCCCAACGAGGCGCGTCAGCCACCCGCGCCGCCATGGTGCTCTCCGACCTGCTCCAGCGGGCTGACAAAAGAGCGGGAGAGTTGGCGTTTGCGTATGATCGGGCCCTGATAGCTGGCTTAGCTTGTGAGAGAAGCTACAACGCCATTCGCGGAAAGTAGATGGGGCCTCTTCCGTTACCTAAATGCCGTGCCGATATCAACGAGTAGGTAAACCGCAGGAAAACGGGGCCGTATTTTTACGGCCCAGAACCACAACGCAATATCTCTATTAGGGGGTGGTTGAATTATTTTAGGCGCAAAATTGCATCTATAACGTCGTCGAATTTCGCTTCCCCTCCGGCAACATGCGATGTAAAGCTGATTCGCGCTCCATCTCGCTGGAAATACCAAACCCTTGCTTCGTCACCCCAAAAAGATGCCCACAGCTCCGCTTGATCAAGGATCGCGGTGGCACCTGATTTAAAGATCACCTGGTAGGACCCAATTTCAGAGACCTTTTTTTCTGTAATCTCAACTGTCATAAAAACTCCTTTTAATTTATCGAGACTCGCTATACCGCAATAGCGGCAAAGTGACATTAGCCCAGTAAACGGTGTACGGGGGCCACGCTGTAGAAATTAACGGTTCGGAGGCCTTTCGTTTTCCAGGGGCGTGACTGATTTACGTCGGCCGTCTTCGATAGGCGATATTTCTTGTGGCTCTAGATTAGTGGACGAATCAGTTCAGGCCCTTTGTTCCTCACATTGCCAACGGCGATATCGACCTTGAACCACTCGAAGGCCTCGGCTGGCTCGCCCTGGTGCAGCACCATCTGCTCTGCGCGCTCTTTGGGCGTGGCCAGGTCCAACCATTCCCGAGCCAGTTCCGGAGTCAGCACAACTGGCCGCCGGTCGTGGATATCCACCATGCCACCGGCGCTGTCTGCGGTGATGATCACGAACCCGTCATGCTCGCCCGGACCTTCATCGGCATCAGGCAATTGGCCAATCGCAGCACATAGCACTGGAGCACCGTCGCGCCGACGGATCAGATAGGGCTGCTTTTTTGGACCGCCTTCATCCATCCACTCAAACCAGTTATCGATAGGCGTGATTGCACGGTGCGGCCAGATCGCTCGGAAGAATGGTCCGTGAGCCACCTTTTCGACGCGTGCATTGATTGGTGCGGCACGGTCTTTGGCCCAGTGAGGGCGCCATCCCCACCGCACGGAGTCGGCATGCAACAGGTCGCCCTGGATGTGGAGTAGTGCGACCTGGGTGGATGGAGCGACGTTGTAGCGCTCAATAGGCTCTTCGCCCACGGAGTTGGCCAGGGCATTGGGCATGCTCAGTGCTGCAACAAAGTCATGGATTCCCCGATACTGTGTAAGCCTTCCGCACATAGTCCTTTCCTCCAGGCATCAACTCAGACTAGCTGGCACTGGGCAGTTGGGCTTGCCGAATCTCGCTCAGAAGCCGCTGGTTCTCTATGAACAGGTGGTCGCGCTGCTGGGTAATCAAGTCGATGGGACGAAAGCTTCCTCTGTCAGATGGCTCATTGCTTATGGCTGATATTCGATCAAGCGCCTCTCTCAATGCCTTCTCCGCCGATGCCTTGCCGGTCGCGAGCAGATCGTTCATCTGCACCAGTCCGGCCACATTGGCTCTAGCCTTTCGCAGCATCGCTTCAGTCTGGATGAGTTCATCCTCCAGCAGAGCGCACTGGTGCTGGTACATTTCGAGAGGCGTAGGGCAGCCAAGCCACTCTGAGGTGTCTTCGTCGATGTTCATTGCGGGAAACTCAAATACTGTATGTGCGCACAGTAATAGAGATTTGGCGAAGCGGAAGGCTTGAGGCGACGAACTGCAGATTTTCCCGATGATCAGTCAGGCCCCATTAGGACGGCTAGGGTCAGCTTGATGAACTCTTCGTTCTGGTCGATGGTGTGCAGAGCTCCCCGGATGTTCTCGGCGACTTCAGCGGAGCCGCGCTGCTCCACCCAATTTGTTAACTCCATGATGGATGCTTCAAGGGCTAGCTGATTCTCATAAAGCTTGGAGAGCAGTGAAGGTAGAAGGTCTGAATTTGGCATGCTTGTTCCTCTTATGAGTGAACAGCTTAGCAGCCGGCGGAAGCTTGGGATTTGATGTAGGTCGGCAGGACGCCGGAGGGAGATTATGCAGTTTCGGCATGGGATGAAATTTTCCCGTTGGGACCAGTTTTGGGACCAACGGGAGCATTTCGGTGCGTTATGGTTGATTACTCATGACGACTTTGCCCAGTAAACACTGATCAGCAGTAATCATCAGAATGCGTTTCATACCGCATGGTGATGTTAGCTGTGGAGATCAATTACTTTACCTATCAATGGGTTGCGAGCGTGGCGGCAGGAGCCTTCAGGCATGCGTCAACAGCGACATCAAGGCGCGAAACCCGGTCGCTGAGCAGAAAATTTTGGATGTGTGTTGGAATTTGGCGCGCATTGTCGCATATGTCAGGCGACAGTTGTATGTCCGGCGAAGGATGGTTTTGCCAAGGTCTCCGGCATCGCCAGCCACAGCAGCGCCAACGCCAGTGCCGCCACGCCGGCCAGGGTCAGGAACGCCGCGTTGTAGCCGGCCTGTTGCACCACAAATCCGGCCAGGCTGCTGCTCAACGCCGCGCCCAGGCCGAAGACGGTGGAGAGGGCGCCCAGGCTGACGTTGAAGCGTCCGGTGCCCTGGGTCAGGTCCTTGACGATCACCGGGAACAGCGCGCCGAAGATCCCCGCGCCGATGCCGTCGAGCATCTGCACGGCCACCAGCCAGTACGGATCGCTGGACAGGGTATAAAGCACCCCGCGCAGCGGCAAGATCATGAACCCGGCCATCAGCAGGGGTTTGCGTCCCCAGATGTCAGCCTTGAGCCCGACCAGCCAGGCCATCGGCACCATCACCAATTGTGCGGCGACAATACACGCCGACGTCAGCGGCGTGGCCATCTGCAGGTTGATCTGCGAGAGCTTCTGGCTGACCAGCGGTAGCATCGCGGCATTGGCCAGGTGGAACAGGGCGCAGCAGATGGCGAACAGCAATAACGGGCGGTTCGCCAGTAATACGCTGATGCCGGAAGGTTGTTCGTGATCCGTGTGATGCTCCGGGTCAAACCCTCGGGCGACTTCATGGTCGATCGCCTCAGCCGACACACAACTGATCGCGATGACGCTCGCCACCGCCATAAACGCCATCAGGTAGAACACCACCACCGGCCCGAACAGATACGCCAAGCCACCGGCCAACAGCGCCGCGACGGCATTGCCGGCGTGGTTGAAGGTTTCGTTGCGCCCGGTACGGCGGGTGAACGCGCGTGGCCCGGTGATGCCCAGGGAAATCGCGCTGATGGCCGGTGCGAACACTGACGCGGCGACGGCACTGGCGGCCTGGGTCAACGCCACCAGGCTGAAGGAACTGACAAAGGGCAGCAGCAGGCAGCTGCCGGTCACCACGATGGCGGCCAATGCGACTACCGCGCGCTTGCTGCGGGTGCGATCGATCAGTGCACCCGCCGGTCCTTGGGTGAGCAGGGCCGCGATGCCTGCCAGGGTCATGACCACGCCGATGCTGGCCGGGTCCCATTTGTGCACGGCCAGCAAGTAAATGGCCAGATACGGGCCGAGGCCGTCGCGCACATCCGCCAGGAAGAAATTCAGGCTGTCCAGGGACAAGGCATTACGCAGGTCGGAGTGTTTGGCCACGGCGCGGTCTTCGGAGATGGCGTTCAAGGGCTGAACACGCATTGCGTTAATGACCTGTGGGCCCTGTGTTAAGTTTCGTGCGCTTCTCGGGGTTTTCATCCGCGGGCACTTGGCTTACTTTCTGCACCTCGCTGTCGTGAATTTCTGGAGACGCAATGGACATGCCCTCAGCTCAACAGGCGATTGCCAGCAACAAGGACGCCTGGGACCAATCCGCCAGCTTGCACAAAACCACAGACACCTGGAGCGCGTTGCTCAACAGTGTCGGCACGGCGGACTTTTCTTGCCTGGACCCCACGCTGACCGGCTTGCTGCAAAACGTGGGGGTGGTCGGTAAGGATGTGGTGCAACTGTGCTGCAACAATGGCCGCGAAAGCCTGTCGTTGTATGGCCTGGGTGCGCGTTCGGTGGTGGGCGTGGATCAATCCCGGGCGTTTCTGCAGCAGGCCCGTGAACTGGCCGAGGTCTCACCGCACAACCCTGAGTTTATAGAGAGTGATATTCACCAGTTGCCGGAACAGTTGCAGGCGCGCTTCGATATCGCGCTGGTGACCATCGGCGTGCTGGGCTGGATGCCGGATGTGGGGCAGTTCATGCGCCATGTCGCCAGCACCTTGAAGCCCGGTGGCACCTTGGTGATGTATGAAACCCATCCGTTCCTGGAGGTGTTTGATCCACGCGCGCAGAACCCTTTCCTGCCGGCCAGTTCCTACTTTCAGCGCGAGCCGTTTGTGCTGCAGGAGTCAATTGTCTATGAAGGTCAGGGCGAGGTTGCGGGGCCGACTTCTTATTGGTACGTGCACACCCTGGGCGACGTGGTCACTGCGGCGATCTGCGCCGACTTGCAGATCAGGCACCTGCAGGAATTTGCGCATTCCAACCGCGAAGAGCTGTACGACCAGTACGAGCACCAGCCTGCGCAATTGCCGATGTGTTTTACGTTGACTGCCACCAAACGTCCCGACTGAGGGACTTTTCAGTCGCGTCGCAGGAACGTGCGCATGGTTTGTCCCGGGCCCGTACGGAACGTGGTTGGCCTGGGCATACCTTCATCGGCCGCAATGAATACAAATTCATCACCGTCAAGGCGATAACTGGCGGGCAAGTGTTTACCTGCGTCATCTCCCATGGAGTCGATCCAGGTAATGCTCTTGGGCACGGTGCTGCTTTCCAGGAAAAAACGTCCTGCCAGCAACACCTCGCCGCTGACAGTCTTCACTTCGAAGCCGTCGCCGCTGATCGTGGTGATCGCGCCAGGGGCGCTGTGGGCATCGATGGGGTTGAGCACGCCGCTGTCTTCGAGTGAGGTCTGTTCCCACCTGCCTTGGAGGGCTTGGAAATCCGGGTCTGTAAGGGATGACATATAAATTCCTTTTTGCTGAAAGGTTAATCGTCGATGGCGTTGCCTTTTAGCACTTGGGGCCTGATTACGCATCACATTCACAAGACAGCTTTTCACAATTCCTAGTTAACTTTTAGTTACAACCTGTGGCTAAATAACTAGCAAAGGGCCACGAGCCGGGTTGTCACTCAGCCGGTCGTGCCGATTGTGTGAATTGTGATTTCAGGTGCTGCTATCCAACCTCGGCCGTTGTGGGCGCGCAGGAGCAGCCTGTTCTCTTCTGACGTGTGACGAAATCTCTTGAAACTCATCATTGTTGTTCTCTACGTTGCCTCGATTGCGTATGTACACCTGCGTGGCCGGGTGCGACACAAGCTGGGCCGCCAGCTCAGTGATCATTCGACCTTCCTGGCACCGATCAACTGCTTTCTCTACCTCTTTTCCAAGCTCCCCAGCCGACCGTACCTGTCGCCCAGCGATTTCCCTGACCTGAGCCCGCTCCAGGAACATTGGGAAGAAATCCGCCTGGAAGGCCAGAACCTGATGCGTGCCGGGGAGATCAAGCGCTCGGACCAGTACAACGACGTGGGTTTCAACTCGTTCTTCAAGTCGGGCTGGAAGCGCTTTTATCTGAAATGGTATGGCGACAGTCATCCTTCAGCGATGAAGCTGTGCCCGCGCACCACGGAGCTGGTGCAAAGCATCGGTTCGATCAAGGCCGCGATGTTCGCCGAGCTGCCACCGGGCTCCAAGCTGGTACGCCACCGTGACCCCTATGCCGGTTCGTACCGCTATCACCTGGGCCTCGATACTCCAAACGATCCTGGCTGCTACATCAATGTGGATGGCGAAAACTACTACTGGCGTGACGGTGAGCCGGTGATGTTTGACGAGACCTACATCCACTACGCCGAAAACACCACGCAGCAGAACCGCATCATCCTGTTCTGCGACATCGAGCGTCCGATGAAATACCGCTGGGCCGCTGCGTTTAACCGTTGGTTCAGCCGTAACGTGATGGCGGCGGCAGGTTCGCCCAACGATGACGGTGACAAAACCGGTGGGCTCAACCGCGCGTTCACGCGCCTGTACAAGATTCGTCTGCGCGGTAAAGAGCTGAAAAAGCGCAATCGTACGCGCTACTACCTGGAAAAATGGGCGATCTTTGCTGGGTTGGCGGCGATTTTCCTGCTGATCTGAGGTTCGCTGTGCGGGCGCCATTCACTCCGGTGGATGGGCGCCCAATTTGTCCCACATCTTCTTGCTGATCTTCTGTCGATTGGCATACCCCGCCCAGGGATCCGCTTTCAAAGCGTCCAAGCGTTGCTGTAGATTGGCAACTGTCCATTGCTGCGCGCCGCGTAACCCCTTCAACTCCTCACGACTGACCGGTACCGACACCGGCAAGCCCGGCCGTGCACGCACGGAATACGCCGCTACGGTGCTGGCACCCCGTGCGTTGCGCAGGTAATCGATAAAGATCTTGCCGACCCGGTTCTTGGGTCCCGATGTCGCGGTAAACCGTTCCGGTAACTGCTCGGTCATGAACTGGGCGATAGCCTTGGCGAACGCTTTTACGGTGTCCCAATTGTCTCGACGCGCCAACGGCACGATCAGGTGCAGGCCCTTGCCACCGCTGGTTTTGACAAACGCTTGCAGCCCCAGCTCATCCAGTACTGACAGGGTCAGTTGTGCGGCTTCGAGCATGGTTTTCCAGGGCAACGCCGGGTCCGGGTCGAGGTCGAGCACAAACAGGTCCGGGGTTTCGATCTTGTCCGATGTGGCGCCCCAGGTGTGAAACTCTACGCTGCCCATTTGCACCGCGCCGATCAACGCGCCGACGTTGTCGATTTCCATCAGGCGCGCATGGCCGGGATCGAGTGCCTGATCCAGTTGCTTGATGTTGGGAATGGCCAGGCGCTCCGAGTGTTTCTGGAAAAATTGCTCGCCCTCGATACCCTCGGGTGCTCTGAGCAGGGACACCGGACGGTGACGCAGGAAGGGCAGAATCCACTGGCTGATGCTGTCGTAGAACTGCGCCAACTGCTGTTTTTGCGTGCCGCTTTGTTTATCGATCACGCGGTCTGGATGAGTGATATGTACATCATTGCCGGTCTTTTTCGCGGGTTTCATGGATTTGGTCGTTCGCGGTTGTTCATGAACGATCTGCGCTGCGGGTTTGTCGGTGCGCAGCCCGACGAACGCGGCTTGGCGAATCACGCCCTCGCGTGTCCACTCGGCAAACTGCACCTCACCGACCAACGTGGGCGCTACCCAATGCACGCCACGTGCTTGGGGGCTGGTCAGCGGTTTCTCAAGCGGCGAAGTCTTGCGCTCCAGCGATGTGAGTTGCGCATAAATAGTCTTGAGCGACGCTTGATCAAAACCCGTGCCTACGCGGCCTGCGTACACCAGGCCAGTCTCATCATTTACCGCCAGCAACAACGCGCCGAACCCCGTGCGCGAGCCTTGCGGCCGGGTATAACCGACAATCACAAACTCCTGGCGCAACCGGCATTTGAGTTTGATCCAGTCGGCATTGCGACTGGAGACGTACGGACTGCCCAGGCGCTTGCCGATCACGCCTTCGAGGGCCAAGTCGCAGGCGCTTTCAAAGATGTCGCGATGATGCGCGGTAAATGCCTCGGAAAAGCGTAGCAATGTGCTGCGGCTAGCGGCCAGCGCGACTTTGAGGGCGGCGCGGCGATCCTCGACCGGCGTTTGGCGCTGGTCCTGGCCATTGAGAAAGGGCGCGTCGAACAGGTAGTAAACGATGTCCAGACTGCGGCCGATATCAAACGCATTTTGCAGCGCCTGGAAGTCTGGTAGGCCGTCGCCATTGAGGCTGACCACCTCGCCATCCAGCCAGCTGTCCTTGAGCTTCAGAGCCTGCAACGCCTTGACCTGGCGCGGCAGGCGATCAGTCCAGTCATGGCCGTTGCGGGTGAGCAAACGCACTTCACCCCCTTGAATGCGTGCGAGCATGCGGTAGCCGTCAAATTTGATTTCGTATTGCCAGTCGCCTTCCGGGGCGCGATCCACCAGCGTGGCCAATTGCGGGGAGAACTGCTCGGGGAGGGCGGTTTTCCTGGTTTTGGCCCGAGCCTTGGGTTTTCCCACTGAGGCATTACTGAGCACGCTGTTGGGTTGAGCCTGGACGATATCGTAGTCGTCGGCCGCCCGCGCCTGCGGGTCCTTTTCCTTGATCAGCAGCCATTGTTCCTTGTCGCCGCTGCCTTTCAAGCGCGTGCGCACCAGCGCCCAATCGCCGGAGAGCTTCTCGCCTATCAGGGTGAACTTGAGCTTGCCGGCCGCGTAGGCCTTGCGTGGCTCGTCATGGGGCTGCCAGATGCCACGGTCCCACACGATGACGTCACCGGCGCCGTATTGGCCGGCGGGAATGCTGCCTTCAAAGCCGCCGTAGCTCAGGGGATGATCTTCGACGTGAACGGCCAGGCGCTTCTGACTGGGATCCAGGCTCGGGCCTTTGGGCACGGCCCAACTGAGCAGCACGCCGTCGAGTTCCAGGCGCAAGTCATAGTGCAGGTTGCGTGCGTCATGCTTCTGGATCACGAACGACAGCGCTGACGTTTTGCGTTTAGTGCCAGGCGCACTGCCTGCCGGTTCGGCGGTTATCCCGAAATCGCGTTTGCGGTTGTATTCGCTAAGGGGCTTGGACATGACTCAGGAGGCCTTGGTGGATTTCTTCGTCGCCGGCTTCTTTGCGGGTTTGCCGGCCAGGCTGCGCTTGAGCAGTTCCGTCAGGTCGATCACATCGGCGGACTTGCGCTCTTCGCTGTCCCTGGTCTCCACAGCCTCGATCTTGCCGGCCTTGGCCTTCTTGGCCACCAGCGCCATGATTTTTTCCTGAAAGCTGTCGCGGTAGTCATCGGGCTGCCAGTCGGCGCTCATGTCTTCTACCAGGCGCTTGGCCATGTCCAGCTCGCCCTTAGCCAGGCTCGGTTTGGTGACGTCGCTGCCCAGCTCCAGTTCGTCCAGGCTGCGTACTTCGGCGGGCCAACGCAGCATCACCAGCACCAGCGCCGAGTCCAGGGGCATCAAGGCCGCCAGGTGCTGCTTGGTGTGCAGCACCACATTGGCCAGGGCGACCTTGCGGGTTTTCCTAAGGGTTTCCCTTAGCAAGGCGTAAACCTTGCCGCCACGCTTGTCCGGTGCGAGGAAGTAAGGGGTGTCGATGTTCTGCAGCGGAATCTGGTCGCTGGCGACAAACGCGATGATCTCGATGGTCTGGGTCGATTTGGGGTGGGCCGAGCGGATTTCTTCTTCGCTCAGCACCACGTAGCGGCCTTTCTCGAACGCCACGCCTTTGACGATGTTGTCCTTTGTCACTTCCTTGCCAGTGGCCTTGTTGATGCGCTTGTAACCCACCGGATCCATGCTGCGCTTGTCCAGCCAGTCAAAGTCAACGCCTTGAGAGGAGGTGGCCGAAACCAGTGAGACCGGGATATGCACCAGTCCAAAGCTGATGGCGCCTTTCCAGATTGCCCGTGGCATAGGTGCGATTCCTGTTGATGAGGCTGTGTTCTGGTGACTCGAAGGCGGTGGGAAAAGTTTCCCCGAGCAGATGCGCGGACAGATCGTGTTACACCTGATGAGAAACAATTTAGTGTCGAAAGCCGAACCCAAGGCGTAGCGTGTTATCGAAAGCACGTACTCCTCGCCCCAGAGAGGCTTTGTCATGAACAGTTGTATGCGTCACGTAGCAGCGCTGTTGTTGGGTCTGGCCCTAATTCCTGCGGCCCAGGCGCAAAACCTGCCCGGCAACAACAACGGCAACAACGGTCCGATCCACCGGGCCAATCCCAATAGCATGCAGGGCACCCAGCCGAATGCGCCGGCCGTTCGCGGTATCCAGACCGGGCCGACCACACGCACGCCGACCCTGGAAAACGGCGGCATCGGCAACAGCTATCCCAAACGCGACGCTGCCCCCAGCCGCCCGGCCACCGAAACCAAAGCCCCCACTTATGATGCCAACGGCAATCGCCGGTAAGGATCTCGCCTTATGTTTCTACGCAAAAGCCTGCTAGCCGCCCTGTGCGCCACCACGCTGCTGCCGTTGACGGCCACTTACGCCGCCGACGCCCAGCAGTTCCCCAGCGAACAGGGCAGCATCACTGCGACGCCAATCGCCAAAGGCCTGGACCACCCATGGGCGGTGGCCTTTTTGCCGGACAAGCAAGGCTTCCTGGTGACCGAGCGCCCTGGCCACCTGCGCTTCGTCAGCCCCGACGGCAAGCTGTCCGCGCCACTCAAGGGCGTGCCGGAAGTCTGGGCCAAAGGGCAGGGCGGTCTGCTGGATGTGGTGTTGTCGCCGGACTTCAAAGAGGACCGCATGGTCTACCTGTCCTACGCGGAAGGCGGGGGCAAAGGTGGTACTGCTGGCACAGCCGTGGGCCGTGGGCGCCTCGCGGCAGACCTCAGTGGCTTGACCGACTTCCAGGTGATCCTGCGCCAGGAGCCCAAGCTGTCGACCGGTAACCACTTCGGCTCGCGCCTGGCCTTCGACCGTGATGGCTACCTGTTCGTGACCCTGGGTGAAAACAACGATCGCCCGACGGCCCAGGACCTGGACAAGTTGCAAGGCAAGGTCGTACGCATCTACCCGGACGGCCGCGTGCCGGATGACAACCCCTTCGTCGGCCAGCAAGGCGTGCGCCCGGAGATCTGGTCCTACGGCCAGCGTAACCCTCAGGGGCTGGCGCTGAATCCTTGGAGTGGCACGATCTGGGAAAACGAACACGGGCCGCGCGGAGGTGATGAGATCAACATCATCGAGCGTGGCAAGAACTACGGTTGGCCATTGGCCACCCACGGCATCAACTACTCCCTGACACCGATTCCCGAAGCCAAGGGCAAGACAGTGGAAGGCACAGTACCGCCCCATCATGTGTGGGAAAAGTCGCCGGGTATCAGCGGCATGGCGTTTTACGATGCGGATCGCTTCAAGCCCTGGCAGCACAACGTGTTTATCGGTGCACTGGTTAGCCAGGAGCTGATCCGGTTGCAGTTTGATGGCGACAAGGTGATCCACGAGGAGCGCCTGCTCGGCGGTCTGAAGGCGCGGATCCGAGATGTGCGGCAGGGCCCGGACGGGTTCTTGTATGTACTGACGGATGAGGACGATGGCGTGTTGTATCGGGTGGGGCTGAATCAGGATTAAGCAGTGGGGCCGGCAAACCGGCCCCAACTGTTTTACAGACCTAGCTCGGACAACCCCGGATGATCATCCGGGCGTCGGCCCAGCGGCCAATGGAACTTGCGCTCGCTTTCCTTGATCGGCAGATCGTTGATGCAGGCAAAACGGTTGGCCATCAAGCCGTTCTCATCGAACTCCCAGTTTTCGTTGCCGTAGGAGCGGAACCAGTTGCCCGAATCGTCGTGCCATTCATAGGCGTAACGCACCGCGATGCGGTTATCGGTGAATGCCCACAACTCCTTGATCAGGCGGTAGTCCAGCTCCTTGGCCCACTTGCGGGTGAGGAAACCTTTGGCTTCTTCGCGGCTATGCGCGAATTCGGTGCGATTACGCCACTGTGTGTCCAGCGTGTAGGCCAGGGACACCCGCTGCGGGTCACGGGAGTTCCAGCCGTCTTCGGCCAGACGGACTTTCTCGATGGCCGACGCGCGCGTGAACGGCGGCAGGGGCGGACGTGTTTCTACAGTCGATGACATTGGGCAGTTCCTCAATGAATAAGGATGTATCGGAAGTTGCGCCTACCGGCGGGTTCAAAGTCCCAATAACGTTCGCGCCATGCATTGCGCATTATCGGCAGCTGTTGAATCGCCCATCACCAGGGCAACGGTAATGGCGCCATCGATCAGGATCAGCAGTTGCGCGGCCTGCCGTTCGGGGTCGGGGGTGCCATGTGCTTGACACAGTTCGAGTGCGTACTCGAACAGTTTCTGTTTGTGCGCCTTGGCCAGCAGGCGCACCGGGTCTTGCGGATCACCGGTTTCGCCACTGGTGTTGATGAACGCGCAGCCCCGGAAGTCCGCCGTGCCGAACCAGTCCTTGAGCGCGCTGAACAGCGCCAGCAGGCGTTCTCCGGTGTCTTCGCGGCGTTCCACTTCAGTGCGCAGCCACTGCATCCAGCGCTCGTCGCGACGTTGCAGGGCGGCAATCACCAGCTCGTCTTTATTGGCGAAGTAGCGGTAAATACTTTTTCTCGACACACCGGCGGTTTTCACCAGGAAGTCCATGCCGGTGGCGGCGATGCCATGGCGATAGATCAACTTTTCAGTGACGTCGAGGATGATGTCGCGGGTTTCAGTATTTGTCATTTCGTTCATGTTGCGAACAGTAGAACGATCGTTCTTCTTGGTCAATTAAAATATTTCCACGCGCCACAGCGAGACCTGAGCACCCCCATGGTGTAAGCTCGGGGCCTCTTCGGATTCGACCCATTGCGAGCCTTATGCCGTCGTTCTTCAAACGCTCCCTGTTGCCCAAACTGCGCGGTTTTCCCCTCACTCCCGATGCCCTTGAGGTGCTGTCCGGCGCCGACGCTTATCGTCGCTGCCTGCTGGAGAAGATTGCCCAGGCCACCCGGCGCATCTATATCGTCGCGCTGTACTTGCAGCAGGACGAAGCGGGGCAGGAGATCTACGACGCTCTGCATGCCGCCAAGGCTGCGCGGCCTGAGCTGGACATCGTGGTGGTGGTCGACTGGTTGCGTGCCCAGCGCGGCTTGATCGGTTCCGGCAAGCAGCCAGGTAACAGCGCCTGGTATCAGGCCATGACCCAAAGCCATAGCAGCGAAGTGCCGGTGTATGGCGTGCCGGTGCAAACCCGCGAGTTGTTCGGTGTGTTGCACCTCAAGGGCTTCGTGATTGACGACACGGTGCTGTACAGCGGCGCCAGCCTGAACAACGTGTACCTGCACAAATTCGACAAGTACCGCTTCGACCGCTACCACTTGATCCACAGCAAAGCGCTGGCCGACTCCATGCAGCACCTGGTGGAGCACGGCCTGGTGGCGTCCAAGGCGGTCAATCGCCTGGACCTGCCCAACCCGCCCACCACCCGCAGCCTGCGCAACGACATCGGCGATCTGCGCAGCCGCCTGAAACACGCGGCTTACGACACCACGACCGGGCAACTGCCCAATGGTCATCTCTCCGTCAGCCCTTTGCTCGGGGTCGGCAAGAACAACCCCCTGAACCGGGTGATCCTTGAACTGATCGCCAGCGCCCAACATCAGCTGACTATCTGCACCCCGTACTTCAACCTGCCGCTGCCTGTGACCCGCGAAATCAACCGCGCCTTGGCGCGTGGGGTGAAGATCGACATCGTCGTCGGCGACAAAACCGCCAACGACTTCTACATCCCGCCCAGCGAGCCGTTCAAGGTCATTGCGGCGCTGCCTTACCTCTACGAAATCAGCCTGCGCCGCTTTGCCAAGCGCCATCAGCCGATGATCGACAGCGGCCAGTTGAACCTGCACCTGTGGCGTGACGGCGATAACACCTACCACCTCAAGGGCATGTGGGTCGACCAGCGCTACACCTTGCTTACCGGCAACAACCTCAACCCGCGCGCGTTCCGCCTCGACCTGGAAAACGCCTTGTTGATCGATGATCCCAAGAGCGAGTGGCTGGGGCCGCGACGCACCGAACTGGCGCAGATTTTCCAGCACACCACGCGGATCGAGCGGTACCAGGACTTGCAAACACTGCCGGATTACCCCGAGGCGGTTGGCAAATTCCTGCGCCGGGTCAGCCGGGTACGGATTGAGCGGTTGTTGTATCGAATTCTGTAAACGTCCGCAGCCGTAGACTTGCATCAAGGCCTTGCGGCCGCCTCCATAAGCTTGGCGATCCCCTGATCTGCTGACTCCGCATATTCAGAATGCCCTTACATTTGTGTGGGGTGGGGCGCACGTATGCTTCCGGGTGGTCGTTCTTAAGGATAAGAACTCTTGCGACGCTAACCGCGAAGAGTACTTAACATGCTGACAGTCACCGAAGGCCGTAGGGTTGCGCCTCAATACGGCTCAACACAAAGCAGTAGCAACTCGGCAACCCTTAATGCCCTCGCCGTACCTGTGCCTGAGGATAGGTTGGGCGAATACGAACGCTCAGATGCACCGCGTCAGCGCAGCGGCCATTTGATGCAAGTCAAGCTGTCGCATTCCTCGCCACGGCAGAAGCGTGAGACCCTCACGGCCGATGCCGAGCGCAGACGTGCGGACTTCCCAGCTCCCGCGGACGCAAAAAAAGCCGATGCCAGCCTTCAGAAAACTCTCACTCATTGGCTGATTACCGGCCAGCTCAAAGCCAACCCTGTTCCTGCCCATAGCTCAATCAAACCCTTCACTGATGCCTTCCGCGACGCTGTGCATGAGCCATCGGTGCAGGCCTGGTTCAAGTCAAAAGGTCTGGATGTGTCGACAGTGCGTGTGTTCAGCGACGGGGTTGTTGGCACGGTGATGGTTGATGGAGTGAAGATTGCACGAAGGTTCACCACCACTGACGGATCCGGCTGGTGGGAGGTAGGCGCTAAAGTGACCGAGGCTGTGAAAACCCTGAGCCCTGACGATTTCGGGGTTTTACTGCCAGACCCGCAAACGGGGGCGTTTTTCCATGCTGATGTGATCCTCGGCTTTTACGGGGTGAAAGTGCCCAACGATCCTAGGGACAGAAAACTGTTCGGCGAGCGGCTCAAAAACAATGGTTGGCCCACGATAACCGATGAAAAGCGCCTCCAGTGGGGTCAGCAGTTCAGGAGGTCCTTACAGAAAAACGACGACATTGAGTTTCGCTCACAGATGGCATCCCAGTTGCTGGCACTGGCCAAGGATAAGGACCCGGAAGGCGCGCTGGATTTAAGTGACGTGCGTGCAAATGTTCACCCTGAGTCGACGCTGGTGCAAAAAAGCCAAGTACCTCGTGAACGCTTTGCCGAATGGCTGGCCAGACCGGCATTCAAGACGTTCATGGAGAAGGTCGAGCTTGCAGCCAACGACAACGTTTACCGAATAATCAATGGGACGCTTGAGTTGCAGCAACCGGGTAATTGTTGGATCAACCTGCAAGTCTTTCTGGATGACGAACAAAGCGAAATTTGGACGGACGTAAATCCCGATGAACAATCAAAACTGCGGGGTGATTACCATCAACTTGTGGAGATGAGTAAAGGCACTGGGAGCGTTCTGTACTCAACCCCCGTGTATGACATGCGCCAGTTCCTGGTGTTTTCCGGGCTGGGGGCGCCCAACACAATTGCTCAGGTAAATTCAGCCATCGGCTGGCTGACGTGCAAGCTGCCGCCAATGCCCATAGGCGGCGATTATGCGCGATTATCGCCCTATGCCTGGTCACCTGGAGCGTTGTCGACAGAAGATCTGGCAGTGTTGAAGAGCGTATCCACTGGGGCAGGTTCTGTCGCCCAATTGTTACGCAGCTACACGTTCGTGGAAGGTTTTCCAGACGATCACTCATTCAGGCTTCAAACGTTTTTTGATTCGCCCAACGCCATCGCCAAGGCTGAGGCGTTGGCGCGATTACTGAACATGGCGGAAGTTGCTGATGGCAAGCCGCTTTCAAGGGACATTCGTCATCAACTATTGGCCGCAGCCATCAAGGCAAGTCTCAAGGATGAAATGCCTGGTAAGCCAGGGTGGATCGCGGGCTATCACATTTATAAACCCAGCAATTTCGGACGCACATTGGATGAGGTGCGCAGTGAAATTGAAGTCGATTTGAGAATCAAAGGTGCCGACGCGAAGACGGCACCGCTGATTGCTCATATGGTGTTGGCACAAGCGGCCCCCGAGTTTCTGGTCAAGCCCGATCCCAACGTGTCGGCAGAGGCCCCTGAAGCACTGAAGCTGTTGCCAGGAAAAGTGAGGATCGGCTCAACGCCCTGGATGAATCTGCGCCTTGCTTGCGCCATGGCTGAGAAACTGGGAGGAGCAGGCAGTTCGCGATCCTTGAATCTCTCCCAGGCTCTGGCCCTTACGCGGCTCAACCCTGTGATGGCTGAGCAAGAGCAATTGTTCAAGACCCTCGGTGCACAGCCTGTGTTGGATTGGGCGGTGTTGTCTGGCGTTATTCCCAAGCGTGACGATGGCGCTTACTCGGCGCAGAACTACAGCACGGCGACGCAGGCGTTTGCCGAGCGAGAAGCCAGCATCGGCAATGCGTTCAACAGCCTTATAGTCGAGCCTCCCAATCAGACAAGTCTGCTGATTGAGCAACTGGCGGTGCTTTTTCCGGAAATGACCAAGGAAGAGATTCGTACCTTCAGGCTCCAACAACATCAAGTTGGGAGCGTGTCAGATGGGCCTGGACCCCTGTTGACCGACGTGATCCTTCATCAACAAACACCAGAGCCCGTTTTGAACACCCTGTTGTTCCCCGTTGTCAGTTGGCTGAACAATCTGGTGAGCTACACCTTTAGTCACGGCAACGTTTCCCAGGAAACCTTCAACGAACGCATCAAGAGACTGCCAACCATTTCCTCGTTGGTAGCGCCGGCCGTGGATAACTACCTTGCCGAGGCGCGGAAAGCCCAGGAAGCAGTGATCAAGTTAATGATTGTCAATGCTCCGCTGGATGTGCGGCGAATATTGGAGGTTGCCGATATTCAGGTGCTGAGCCTGCGCGAGGCCACCGGACAGACGTTGTTGGATGATAGCTACGATCCAACGAGCGTGGCGGAGAAGGTCGGCAGGGGGGGCGTCTTGATTCGCTACGACACCCGGGTGACGAGCCCGACAGGCGGGTATTTCGAGTTTTTTCCCGCAACGATGAAAATAGTCAAACGCGATGACCTGAGGGAGAACCTGACCATTGGAGGGGCCGTTACAGAAAAAAGGGTCATTTCACGCCTGGATTCATATCGCACAGCACTCCCGGAGTCGTTTGACTTCCAGGCCTATAAAACGGGAGATGAGCCGCGCACCACTATCAAGTCGGATGTAATCATCGAAAAAGCCGGCCCGGCACTGCCTGGTCTGGGCCTCGTGAGCTGGCCTGCGCCTGCATCGGACTACGTGCCTGACAGTTGGGCCTCAGCCAAGACCGAAGCAATCGCCAACGCCATACTCAATGTCACTTTTGATGCAAAACGTGAGCAGTTGATTGAACACGCGAAGGAGCCCACGCCCTTTCAGGCAATACGCAGCTTTCCCTTTGGCTCGCACAAGGTGTTTTCCAGAATATCCCTGAGGACAGTATTGAGCATGCTTCCGTTTGTGGGGGCCATTGCCGATATCAGCGAGGGAAAAGTTGGAGCAGGGGTCCAAGGCTTGTTGATTGACTTTGCTTCATTTGTGGTGACGGGTGGCATAGCGAGTGCAAGAAGCTTTTTCAAGGGCCTCAAAGCTATTGTCCCCTTCAGTAATCGTGCATTTACGATGAGGGAACTCCAGGGCGCAGTGCCATTTATTCGAAGCCTGTTCAACCCACTCGACGGTGCGCTTGATGTGTTGAGAGCAGCCCAGAGGGGTTTGGCCGGTCAGTTTTGCTCCATCGGCCCAGGTTTGTATATGACGGCCACTGCACTTGAAAGAGTCCGGTGGGGGCTGGGGGCCTATGGTCAGATGGGTGCCAACCTCGATACCGAACCCTACCCTGGTAGCCGTTTGGGCGTCAGCCAAAATCGTATGCTGTACGCCGTGCAAGAAGGGGGAGAGTGGTTTGCGATTGACCCGGTGACTCGTACTCCAACCGGAACACCGCTGAGAGACTTCAAGGCTGAAGCCTCTGTGGACTAGATGCCTGGCCCTCCCTGAACCCTGCGCTGCGTAACAGCGCAGAGGCGCAGCTCAGGGAGGTCTTGATCAGTTCAGGCCCAACTTACCACGCAATGTCGACAGGTCTTCCGCCAGGGTATTGACCGGCCCGACCAAGGCTTTACGGTCGTTTTCCTTCACCTTGTCATAGGTCTCGAAACCACCGTCCTTGGTCTTGTACTTGGCCAGGATCTTATCCACGGTGGCGAAGTTCTTGTCGACCTTGGCCAGGAAGGCCTTGTCTTGCTTCTCGATCTGGCCACGGAACAGGTCGACGATTTTCTTCGCCCCGTCGATGTTGCCCTGGAAGTCATACAGGTCGGTGTGGCTGTAGCGGTCTTCTTCGCCGGAGATCTTGGTGGCGGCGACTTCTTCGAGCAGGGCTGCAGCGCCGCCCACGACTTTTTCCGGCGGGAAGGTCAGGCCGTCGACGCGGGTCTTGAGGTCGTTGACGTCGGTGTTGAGCTTGGCCGTCAGCGCTTCCAGGCCCTGGGTGGTGTTCTGCGAGAACAGCGCGTATTCGATACGGTGGAAGCCGGTGAAGTCTTCGGCGGTCACGCCTTTTTCGTGGTCGTCGACGCGCGAATCGATGGACGCATCGAGGTCGCTGAACAGCTCGGCGATCGGCTCGATGGACTCATAGTGTACGCGGGTCGGCGCGTAGAGCTTTTTGGCGGTGGCCAGGTCGCCTTTATTGATGGCGTCGGTGAAGGCTTGGGTCTGGGTGACCAGCTCGCCGATTTCTTCGGTGACGTAGATTTTGTAGTCCGACACCGGCCCTACCAGGTCCAGCGGCGCGGTAGCGGCGAAGGCTGCCAGCGGCGAAAGGGTCAGCAACAACGACAACGCGATAGACGACTTTTTCATGGGACGATTTCCGCTCTGGGTTTGTTTTAGGTCTGGGCAGTGGTGTGAGGGTGCGTTTCAGCCAGCAGCGTGCGCCCGATGAAATCCTTCGGCCCCGTGACGCCCGGCAAGGTGAAGAAGTACCCGCCACCGACTGGCTTCAGGTATTCCTCCAGGGGCTCGCCGTTGAGCCGGGTTTGCACGCTGATAAAGCCTTTCTCCAGGTCAGCCTGGTAGCAGATGAACAACAGCCCCATGTCGAGCTGACCGTTTTTGTTGACGCCGTTGGAGTAGTTGAACGGCCGGCGCAGGATCAGGTTGGCCTGAGTCTGCGGGGTGCGTGGGTTGGCCAGGCGGATGTGGGCATCGAGCTTGGTCACTTTGCCTTCCGGGTCCTTGCTGTAGTCGGGCACCTGGGTTTCTTTGTCACCGTCCATGGGTGCACCGGTCGGCTTGACGCGGCCGATGATGCTTTCCTGTTCTTGCAGCGGGGTACGGTCCCAGCGCTCGACGAAGTTGCGGATGATGCGCACGGCCTGGTAGCTGCCGTTGGCCGCCCACGCCGGTTCGTCGCTGCCGGGTTGTACCCACACAATCTGGTCCATGGCCTTGGCATCGTTGGAGTTCGGGTTGGCCGAACCGTCACGAAAACCCAGGAAGTTGCGCGCGCTCTGCGCAGGCTCGCCGGGTTTGCTCGGCGCCTGGGGCGGCACGCTGCCTTCCTGCTTCCAGCGCACCAGCAGCAAGTCCGGAAGATTCTTCACGATGTCGCGCAGGGCGTGGATATTGGTGTCTGGCGTGTTGGAGCTGAATTGCAGGCTCAGGTCGCCGTGGCACTGCGCCGGATCCAGCGCGTCGTTGGGGAAACCGACCATGCGGCTCAGGCGTTTGGGCTTGACGGCGCTGAGGCCGAAGCGCTCATCGAACAGGGATTCGCCGACCGATACGGTAATGGTCAGGTTATCCGGCGTGACCACCGGGCCGAGGATGCCCGAGTCAGTCGGCGGCAGTTTCGGGTCGACTTGCGGCACGGTGCCGCCGGTCATCAGGAAAGCGATGCGTTCGTTCAGGGTGCGGAACAGGCGCTCCAGGTCATCGCGGTCGCTCGCCAGCACATCGAACGCCACGAGCATGCCGCAGGCCGGGCGCGGCGTGACGATACCGCTCTGGTGCTTGCCAAAAAAACCGTGGTGGTCCTGGGTCTTGTCGCTGCGCGGTGCGGTGGTGACTTGCTCGGCGGCCATGGCCGGGCAAGTCAGGGTGCTGCCGGCAATCGCGGCGCCGGTGGCGGCCATGCCCAGCAGGACACGGCGACGCTGGAGGTCAAATTGTTTCGAATCACTCATGTGTGCGGTCGTCTTCACTGCAGGCCGGAGAGGCCAAGGGCGGGGTCGATTCCATCGAGTGCAGCGGCCAGAGCCTTGGCCTTGTCGGCGATCTGCTTGCGCTGATCGGCGGTTATGCTGTCATAGGTGGCGTAACCCTTGTCGACCTTGAAGACCTGGAGTTCGGCATCAAAGGCGGCGAGGGCGCTGTCGACCTTGGGTAACAGGTCGGCGGCAGACTTGGTCAGCAGTGGGCGCATCAGGTCGACAACCTTGTGGGCAGCTTGCAGGTTGGCGGCGAAACCATTCAGGTCGACGTGGCTGTAGCGCTCCTCTTCACCGCTGATGGCACGTACATCGGCCAGGCTGTTGAGGTTGCGCACCACAATGCTCACCAGTTGCTCCGGCGGCAGCGATTGCGCGAGCAATTGTTGCTTGAGGCTGGTGACGTCGGTCAGCAGGCGCTGGGCAACCGGCGCCAAGCCATCGAGACTGCGTTGTTGGAACAGGCTGTATTCCAGGCGGTGGAAGCCGCTGAAGGCTGGGTCTTGCTCGCGTTTTTCAAAGTAGTCGGCGCGGGCGTTGATCGCGTTGTCCAGCTCGGCCAGGCGTTGCGACGGGGGGGCCAGGCGTTGGTAAGCCTCGCGCGCCGGAACGTAGAGCGCTTGAGCCTGGGCCAGGTCGCCGGCGTCGACGGCCTGTTGCAAGGCGGTGACGGCCTTGACCAAGGCGCTGCCTTGGCTGCTCAGGTACACGCGGAATTCCGACAGCGGCCCGATAAAAGCCACCATCGACGGCTTGGCCTTGGCTTGCGCGTCGGACTCGGCGGTCGCCGTTACGTGCAAGGTGCCGCGCGGGTTGCTCAGCAGGCCGCAGGTGATCGCGTAGTCGCCGGGCAGCAGGTTGGCGTTGATCACCTGACTCAGGCCGGGGGCGATGTTTTCGCGTTCCTCGACCACTAGCACGCCGTCGAGGATTTCCCATTCCACCGCACGGTCGGAGCGGTTGATGATGCGGAAGCTGGCGCGGCCGGCGGGCACCGTCAGCTCGTTCGGTTCGCAGGCATGGCCATGGATGGTCACGGCGATTTCATTGTGATTGGCCTGGCGCTTGCTGGCCGCCAGTTGCGAGGCGTAATAGAACAGGCCTCCGGCGGCGATCATCACGACCACCGAGCCCGCCACGGCCCAGCGCAGGGCGCGAGGTGGCGAGGACGACTGAGGAGTAGGCTTGGACAAGAGGCGGTCCTTACTGGCTGGAAACGGAAGAGGGCGAGGCGGCAGGCTTGGACGGTGCGGCGGGCAGGAAGAACATCACCAGGGCTACCACCAGGTAAATCAGATAGGCGCCGAGGGTGCTGATGGTGGGCGCTTCCTGATAGCCGAACATCCCGGCCAGCACCGAGCCCAACGGGCTGTCCATGGGTAGCGCGGCGCTGAAGTCGAACAGCACGGTTTGCAGGTGATTCCATACCCCCGCTTCGTGCAGGGCTTGCACCGAATTGGCGAGGATGCCGGCGGCCACGACGAGGATAAACAAGCCGGTCCAGCGGAAAAACGCGCCCAGGTTCAGGCGCATGCTGCCGGTGTAGATCAGGAAACCGACGATGATCGCCAGGATCAAGCCGAGCAGGGCGCCAATCGGCGCGCCTGGGCCTTCACTCTGTTGGAACACGGCCAGCAGGAAGAACACGGTTTCCAGGCCTTCGCGGGCCACGGCGAAAAACACCATGAGGATCAGCGCGGTGACTTGGTGCTTGGAGCCGGCCAACGCGTGATCGAGGGATTCGTGCAGGGAATGCTTGATGGAACGCGCCACCTTGCGCATCCAGAACACCATGGAGCTGAGGATGCCCACGGCGACCAGGCCGACGATGCCTTCAAACAGTTCCTGCTGCTTCTGCGGGAATTCTACGCTGACCAGTTCCAGGCCACCACCGACCAGCAGCGCCAGCGCAGCAGCGAGAAAGACGCCGATCCATACGGCGGGCATCCACTGGCCACGACCGGTCTGTTGCAGGTAGCTGGCGATGATGCCAACGATCAGTGCGGCTTCAATGCCTTCGCGCAGCATGATGAGGAAAGGAACGAGCATTCGACACCGCATGACAACTAGATAGGGTGCTAAGTTGTAACATAATGATACTCATTGCTAAACAACAATTCTTGACGTTTGCTGAACAGTGGCTGAACGGTGGTGGCAATGCGCGTCCACCCTTATGATGCGTGCCATTCTTTGGGCAGTTGGATACCCGGTCACCCATGTCGGAAAAAGACACCATCTCCATTCATCTTGTGCGTGAAGCCTTGCTGCAAAGCTGCGCGCCGGGGGCGGCGAGCGCCGAAGTGCTGCACAAAGCCGGGATTGACCCGCAGTGGCTGGCCGAATCTGCCGCGCGGGTTTCGGCCACCACCTATGCACGGCTGTGGCGCCTCCTGGCACGGTGCACCGACGATGAGTTCTTCGGCATGGACCCGCGCAAACTCAGGTCCGGCAGCCTGGCGTTTCTCTGCCGCGCTGCAATGGCGCAGCCAACGCTTGCCACCGCCCTGGAGGCCGGGCTGGGGTTCCTGTCACTGATGCTGGAGCGACTGCCCGCTGAATTGGTGCGTCAACAAAGCCTGGCGGAGATCGTGCTGATTGAGCCCGACACCGAACCCAATCGGGCCTTCACCTACTTTACCTATTGGATGATTGTGCACGGCGTGGCCTGTTGGCTGGCTGGGCGACGGATTCCAATCCTGGCGATTGAACTGCGCTGTGCAAAGCCGGACTTCTGCGACGACTACCAGGTGATGTTCTCCGACAACCTGCGTTTCGACCGTCCCCGCACGCGCATGATCTTCTCCGCCGACTGCCTGGACCTGCCGATCAAGCGCACCCCGGAAGAACTCAAGCGTTTCCTGGCCCATGCACCGGCCAATATCCTGGTCAAATACCGCGACCCCGACAGCCTCGCCACCCGCATCAAGCACGACCTGCGCCTGCTCCCCCCCGATACTTGGCCGGAAACCGAAGGCCTGGCGGTCAGCCTGTGCATTTCGGCCTCAACCTTGCGGCGTCGTCTGGCGGAAGAAGGGCAGACCTATCAGGGGCTCAAGGACAGTGTGCGTAAGGAATTGGCGATTGTGTGGCTGGCGGAACCACAGATCAGCTTTGCCGAGATTGCGGCGCGGTTGGGGTTCGCTGATACGAGTTCGTTTTATAAGGCGTTTCGTAAGTGGAGTGGGTCGAATCCAGGGCATTACCGCAGTCTTATCCTGGGTGAGGCGGGTTAATCACGAGCCAAAAAAAGCCCCGTGACCGAATGGACCACGGGGCAAAAAATTGGCTGGATGCGACCAACCAAAGGAGCTCTTTACATCACTTGGCGCTGGCGACCACCGTATCCGGCTGCCAGCCACCACCCAACGCCTTGTAGATCGCGACGATGCCGCGATACAAGTCCACTTCGGCCTGGGCCTGGGAGTCTTCGGCGGCCAGACGCTCACGTTGCGCGTCGAGCAATACCAGGAAGTCCACGGTACCTTCGCGGTAGCGGATCGCGGCCAGGTCGGCGGCGGCACGGCTGGATTCGCTTTGGCGGATCAGCGAAACCAAACGTTGCTGGCGCTTGCCGTAGTCGCTGAAGGCGTTCTCGGACTCTTCCAGGGCCAACAACACTTGTTGCTCGTAGGTCGCCAGGGCGCCATCTGCCTCGGCATCGGCGCCGCGCAAACGGGCGCGCACGCTGCCCAGGTCGAAGGCTGCCCAGGTGATGCTTGGGCCCAGGGCCCAGGCATTCGCGGCCGACGAGCCGATCTGCGAACCACGCCCGGCGGTAAAGCCAAGGAAGCCGCTGAGGCTGACCCGTGGGAACAAGTCGGCCTTGGCCACGCCGATACGCGCGGTGGCAGCGGCCAGTTTGCGTTCAGCGCTGAGGATGTCCGGGCGACGTTGCAGCAGTTGCCCTGGATCACCGATCGGCAACGCCTTGGCAATCGCCGGCAGGTCTTTCGGGCCCAGGTCGACGGTCAGCTTGTCCGGACGCTGGCCGAGGAGGGTGGCGATGCGGTTACGCTCGCGCACTTGTTCGGCCTGCAGTTGCGGCACGCTGGCTTCGACTGCCGCGAGGCGTGCGTCGGCACGCTCCACGTCGAGTTGGTCGCCCACACCGGCATCCCGCAGGCTGACCGTGATGGTGCGCGATTCCTGCTGGTTCTTCAGGTTGTCCAGGGCAATGCGTTCACGCAGTTGCGCACCACGCAGTTGGCCGTAGGCGTCCACCAGTTCGGCGATCATGGTGACTTGCAGTTGGTACAAGTCAGCCTCGGCGGCCTGCTGGTCGGCGTCGGTGGCTTCCAGATTGCGCTGGATGCGACCGAACAGGTCCAGTTCCCAAGCCATGTCCAGGCCGAGGTCGTAACGCTCGGTCTTGACGCGGCGGGTGGTCTGGCCCGGGATCTGGCCTTTGCCCTGGTCACTGCTGACGCGGCTGGTGATGGTCGGCATGGCGTCATTGCTGGCGTCATCGCGGATCGCACGGGCCGCTCGCAGGCGGGCAAAGGCGACGCGTAGATCCCGGTTACCTTGCAGCGACTGGGTCACCAATTGGTTGAGGGTCGGGTCTTCGAACTGCTGCCACCAGATGCCTTCGAACTTGGCGTGGTCATACTGCTTGGCATCGGCAGCGGCCGTGATGTTGGCCGCCTCCGGGGTCTGGGCTTTGTAGTCCGGGCCCACGGCACAGGCGCTCAGCGCCAGTACCAGCAAGCTCGGCAGGAATACTTTCACACTCATTGCTGTGTCTCCAGCTTCAAGGCCTTGGCCGCTTTGCGTGCCTCTTGGCGCTCCACATAGCGACGGATCAGTACGTAGAACACTGGCGTCAGCAACAGACCGAAGAAGGTCACACCGATCATCCCGGAGAACACCGCCACACCCATGGCATGACGCATCTCGGCACCGGCACCGCTGGACAACACCAGTGGCACCACACCCATGATGAAGGCGAACGAGGTCATCAGGATCGGCCGCAGACGCAGGCGGCAGGCTTCCAGTACCGCGGCGAGCGGGTCGAGACCTTCTGCCTGTTTGTCCTTGGCGAACTCGACGATAAGGATCGCGTTCTTACACGCCAGGCCCACCAGTACGATCAAGCCGATCTGGGTGAAGATGTTGTTGTCGCCGCCCGAGATAATCACCCCGGTAATCGCCGACAGCAGGGTCATCGGTACGATCAGGATCACCGCCAATGGCAGGCTCCAGCTTTCGTATTGGGCCGCCAGTACCAGGAACGCCAGCAGTACGCAGAGCGGGAACACGAACAGTGCGGTGTTGCCCGAGAGGATTTGCTGATAGGTCAGGTCGGTCCACTCGTAGGTCATGCCGTTGGGCAGTTCTTCTTTCAGCAGTTTCTCGATCGCAGCTTCTGCCTGGCCCGAGCTGTAGCCCGGTGCAGCGTTGCCGTTGATTTCTGCGGTGATGAAGCCGTTGTAGTGCATCACGCGGTCTGGGCCGGAGGTGTCGCTGACCTTGATGAAGGTCGCCAGCGGGATCATCTCGCCTTTGTTGTTGCGCACTTTCAGCTGGCCGATCTGGTCTTCATCCAGGCGGAACTGCTGCTCAGCCTGCACGTTGACTTGGTAGGTCCGGCCAAAGCGGTTGAAGTCGTTGGCATACAACGAGCCCAGGTAGATCTGCAGGGTGTCGAAGATGTCGCTGATCGCCACGCCGTGGGTCTTGGCCTTTTCACGGTCGATGGCGGCATCGACCTGGGGCACGTTGACCGTGTAGCTGGTGAACAGGCCGAACAGTTCCGGCACGTTGTGGCTCTTGGTGATGACGTTCTGCACTTCTTTGTACAGCTCGTCGTAACCCAGGTTGCCACGGTCTTCGATCTGCAGGCGGAAACCACCAATCGTTCCCAGGCCCTGTACCGGCGGCGGCGGGAAGATCGCCATGTAGGCTTCCTGGATGCTGCTGTACTTGCCGTTCAGTGCACCGGCAATCGCACCGGCAGACATGCTCGGGTCTTTACGCTCGTCGAACGGTTTCAGGGTCACGAACACGATGCCGCTGTTCGGGCTGTTGGTGAAACCGTTGATCGACAGGCCTGGGAAGGCAACAGCGCTTTCCACGCCCGGCTGTTTCAGCGCGATGTCGGACATGCGCTTGATCACGTCTTCGGTGCGGTCCAGGCTTGCGGCGTCCGGCAATTGGGCGAAGGCCACCAGGTATTGCTTGTCCTGGGCCGGTACGAAACCGGTCGGCGTGTGGGCAAAGCCCAGCCAGGTCAGGACCATCAGGCCGGCGTACAGGAACAGCGCGATACCACTGCCACGGATCACGCGGCGTACGGTGCCGACATAGCCATGGCTGGCCTTGTCAAAGAAGCGGTTGAACGGTTTGAACAACCAGCCGCCCAGCAACTTGTCGAGGAACTTGGAGAAACCATCCTTCGGCGCGTTGTGGCTCTTGAGCAAGACGGCCGCCAGGGCCGGGGACAGGGTCAGCGAGTTGAAGGCCGAGATCACCGTCGAGATCGCAATGGTCAAGGCGAACTGCTTATAGAACTGCCCGGTCAAGCCGCTGATGAACGCCGCTGGAACGAATACCGCACACAGCACCAAGGCGGTGGCGATGATCGGGCCGGTCACTTCGCTCATGGCTTTTTCAGTGGCCGGGAACGGTTCCAATCCCAGCTCGATGTTCCGCTCGACGTTCTCCACCACCACGATGGCGTCGTCCACCACGATACCGATCGCCAGTACCAGGCCGAACAAGGACAGCGCATTGAGCGAGAAGCCAAACAGGTGCATTACCGCAAACGTACCGATCAAGGATACCGGCACCGCCACCAACGGAATGATCGAGGCGCGCCAGGTTTGCAGGAACAGGATCACCACCAACACAACCAGGATCAGCGCTTCGAACAGGGTATGCACCACCGCTTCGATGGAGCCGCGCACGAAGATGGTCGGGTCATAGACGATGCTGTAGTCCATCCCTTGCGGGAAGTCCTTTTTCAGCTCTTCCATCTTGTCGCGTACTTCGTTGGAGATCTGAATCGCGTTGGAACCTGGACGCTGGAAGATCGGGATCGCCACGGCTGGCTGATTGTTGAGCAGCGAACGCAGGGCGTACTGGTTGGAGCCCAGTTCTACGCGTGCAATGTCTCTCAGGCGGGTGATTTCACCGTTTTCGCCGGAGCGGATGATGATGTTCTCGAACTCTTCCTCGGTTACCAGGCGACCTTGGGTGTTCACCGACAACTGGAACGCGGTGGCGCTCGGTGCAGGTTGCGCACCCAGCGCACCGGCAGCGACTTGACGGTTCTGCTCACGGATTGCCGTCACCACGTCAGTGGCCGTCAGGTTGCGCGAAGCGGTCTTGTTCGGGTCCAGCCACACACGCAGGGAGTAGTCGCCCATGCCGAACAGTTGCACGTCGCCCACACCGCCCAGACGCGCCAGCTCATCCTTCACGTTGAGCAAGGCGTAGTTGGACAGGTAGAGCATGTCGTAGCGCTGATCCGGGGAGGTCAAGTGCACCACCATGGTCAGGTCGGGGGAGGCCTTGTCCACGGTGATACCGATGCGCGTCACTTCCTCAGGCAGTTTCGGCTGAGTCCGGGTCACGCGGTTTTGCACTTGCACCTGCGCGTTGTCCAGGTCGGTGCCCAGGGCGAAGGTGATGGTCAGGGTCAGCTTGCCGTCGGCGGTCGACTGCGAGGACATGTACAGCATGTTCTCGACGCCGGTGATGGCCTGCTCCAGAGGCGCGGCCACGGTTTCACCGATGACTTTGGGGTTGGCGCCCGGGAAGTTGGCACGGACCACGACGGTCGGCGGCACCACTTCCGGGTATTCGCTGATCGGCAGTTGGAACAGCGAGATCGCACCAGCGATCAGGATCAGCAGCGAAAGCACTGCTGCGAAGATCGGCCGCGAAATGAAGAACTTGGAAAAATTCATCTTGAGTCGTATCCCTTAACCGCGTGGAGTCGCAGCGCTGGCAAGTTTCGGCGCGGCTTTATCCGGCGTTACTTGTTCCAGGTTGCTGGCTTCAAGCGCTTGTCGTTGTTGGGCCAAGGCGGCGAGGGTTTCCTTGCTGGCCATCGGAATGGTTTCCGGAGCGACCGGCGATCCTGGGCGCACGCGTTGCAGGCCCTTGACGATGATGGTGTCTTCTTTATTGAGGCCGCTGCGCACGATGCGCAAACCTTCGATTTTCGGCCCCAGTTCCACCGAGCGATACGCCGGCTTGTCGCCTTCCATCACCAGTACGAACTTCTTGCCGAGGTCGGTGCCGACGGCTTCGTCGTTGATCAACACGGCGGAGTAGGTGCCGCTGCCGACCAGCTTCAGGCGGGCGTACAAGCCAGGGGTGTATTCGCCCTTGCTGTTGTCGAACACGGCACGACCCCGGATGGTGCCGGTGGCCGGGTTGACCTGGTTGTCGACGAAGTTCATCTGGCCCAGGTGCGGGTTGCCGGTTTCGTTGGACAGGCCCAGGTACACCGGAGTGGTCGCACCGCGACGGCCTTGGCGAGCCAGTTCGGTGTACTTGAGGAACACACGCTCATCGGCGTCGAAGTAGGCGTAGACCTTGTCGGTGGAGACCACGCTGGTCAGCGCGGTGATATCAGCGGTCACCAGGTTGCCGGCGGTGATTTCGGCACGGCTGACACGCCCACTGATCGGCGACGTGACGCGGGTGAAGCTCAGGTTCAGCTTGGCCAGGTCCAACTGCGCCTGGATCCCTGCGACAGCGGCGCGGGCTTCCTGGGCGGCGGTGGTGCGCGAGTCAGCCAGTTCGGCGGAAATCGCATTGCTCTGGCGCAGGCGTTCGCCGCGTTGAGCTTCGTTATCACTGCGGGTGGCCGCGGCGCGGGTTTGTTGCAACTGGGCCTCAAGGCGACGCACTTCAGCCTGGAACGGACGCGGGTCTATCTGGAACAGCAGGTCGCCTTTCTTGACCAAAGCGCCTTCGATGAACGCGACCTGGTCAATCTGGCCGGACACGCGCGGACGGATCTGCACGGTTTCCGGGGCTTCCAGACGACCGGTGAACTCATCCCACTCGTTGACCGGTTGCTCCAGCACCTTGGCCACGCTGACTTTGGCAGCGGGCATGGCGGCCGCTTGGTCCGGGGTCTTGCCGCACGCGCTCATCACCACCACGGCCAAAATCGCCAGGGGGAAGCGCAAATGTTTGAGTGACTGTTCCATGAGGTGCATCCGCCAATGTATTTGAGATGGGCGGATCATGCGCGGCGATGTGCTATGTCACGAATCGAATGAAGCAAAGGTAACTATCATTCGGAATGATATAAGCGCGAGATTAGCCCTCTAGCATGGGGGTTTCGTTAGGGGGCTATCAATAGGCTTGATGACAAAGGACTGTTGCAAGGGCCGCAAGGAACTCGCGCGCTCGCCGGTGTTCTCGCGAGCACGTCTTGATTATGCCGCCCTTGTGGCGACGTGTCGGCCAGGGATTGCAGCAATCAGTTCACGGGTGTATTCGCTGGCGGGGTGGTTGAAGATCCGCTCCACGCTGCCTTGTTCGACTACCTTGCCATTGCGCAACACCAGCACCTCATGGGCAAAGTTGGCCACCACCGACAGGTCATGGGACACCAGCACATAGGCAATGCCCATCTCCCGTTGCAACTCTTCCAGCAGGTCAAGAATGTGCGCTTGCACCGATACATCGAGCGCGCTGACCGGCTCGTCCAGCAACAACAGGTCCGGCTTCAACGCCAGGGCCCGGGCAATGGCGACGCGTTGGCATTGGCCGCCGGACAATTCGCGTGGCAGGCGGTCCAGGTAGCTGACTGGCAGGTGTACGCGGGAAATCAACTCGCGCGCAGCCTGTTCCAGCGCGGGCCCCTTGAGCAGCCCGAACGACACCAACGGCTCGACGATGCTATCGAACACCGTGAAACGCGGGTCCAGCGCGGCAAATGGGTTTTGTTGCACCAGTTGCAGGCGCTGGCGCAGCGGGCGGAAGTCGCGCCAGCTCAGGTTTGTGACGTCCTGTTGTGCGAACCAGACTTGGCCCGTGCTCGGTTTTTCCAGGCCCAGGGCGATGCGCAGCGCGGTGCTCTTGCCTGAGCCGGACTCACCGACAATCGCCAGTGTCTGGCCGGGGTACACCTCGACATTCAGGTTTTGCAACGCCACGAACGTGTTGTCTTCACCCTTGACCCTGGGCAGGGCAAAGGTCTTGCCGACGTTTTTCAGGCTCAGGATCGGTTCTTCCATCGGATCGATTCGAATCAACGGTTCGCGCCGCTTGGCGAACGCTGGAGCGGCGGCAATCAACGCACGGGTGTAGTCATGTTGCGGTGCATTGAGGATCTGCCCCGGCGGCCCTTGCTCGACCAACTCGCCTTGTTGCATCACCAGGATGCGGTCGGCACGGTCGGTGGCCACGCCCAGGTCGTGGGTGATGATCAACAGCGAAATCCCGCGCTCGCTGACCAGGCGTTGCAGATGGTCGAGGATCTTGCGCTGCACGGTGACGTCGAGGGCGCTGGTGGGCTCGTCGGCGATGATCAGGCGCGGGTTGCCGGCCAAGGCAATGGCGATCAGTACGCGCTGGCGCATGCCTCCGGACAGTTCATGGGGATACTGGCGGGCGCGTAGCACGGGCTTGTCGATGCCGACCTGTTGCAGCAGCTCGACAATGTCTGCATCGACAGCGGGGTAGCGTTTGCCCTTGGCCAGGATCAGTGCCTCGGCGATTTGCTGGCCCACGCGCAGCGTGGGGTTGAGGCTGACCATCGGGTCCTGGGGCACCAGGCCGAGGGTGCGGCCGCGCAAGGCACGCTTTTGGCGTTCACTGGCGTGGGTCAGGTCGTGGCCGTCTACCCACAGTTGGCCGGCGGTGATCTGCGCACTGTCCGGCAATAGCCCCAGGATGGCGTTGGCCAGGGTCGATTTGCCGGAGCCGGACTCGCCGACAATCGCTACGGTCTCGCCCTGGGCGATGCTCAGGGACAAGCGATTGACCGCCGTGTTGCCGTGCCGATAACGGACACTGAGTTGGCGAATATCCACTAAAGCATTCATCGCTGGGTTTCCTCGAAGGTGCGGGCAATATGGTTGAGGCTAAACACCACGGCCACCAGGAACAGGCCGGGCAATAGCGACACCCAAGGCGCGGTGATCAAAAAGTGCCGGCCGTTGGCGATCAACGTGCCCCATTCTGCTGCGGGCGGCGCGGCGCCAAAACCGAGAAAACTCAGGCCCGCGGTGGCGAGGATGGCGGCGCCAAAGTCCAGGGTCGCCAGCACCGCCACCGGCCCCCAGGCATTGGGCAGGATGTGCCGCAGCAGGGTTCGCCCCCAACTCGCGCCGCCCAGACGCGCGGCCTCCACATAGGGCAACGTCTTGACCCGCAGCACTTCGGCGCGGGTAGTACGGGCAAACCCCGGAATAATGCCGATGCCCACGGCAATCGCCACGGGTACCGTGCCGAAGCCGATGGCCGTGACAATCGCCAGGGCCAGCAACAGGCCGGGCAGGGCCAGCAGCACATCGACAAAGCGCATGATCACTGCGTCAACGCGGCCACCGGCAAAGCCCGACAGAATGCCCAGGCCCAGGCCGCCCAACAGGGCGATGCCCACGGCGAGAAACGCCGCCAGCACCGAGAGGCTTGAGCCATACACCACGCGGGTATAGAGGTCGCGTCCCAGCTCATCGGTGCCAAACCAGTGGATCAAGTTCGGTGCACGCAGCTTGTCGACGGGCGACGTGGCGTAGGGGTCGAAACTGCTCAACAGGTGCGGTGCCATGGCCGCCACCAATGAAAACACCACGACCAGCAGCGCCAGGCTGAACCCCGGTCGCCGCAACAGGGGCAACAGCGTCGCCGTCACGCGTTGCAGGCGGTTGCGGCGGCGCCACAGTCCAGGGCTGGCGGGGATGGCTTTGCGGCCCAGGTTCCGCTCGAGCATGGTCATGGTCTAGGACACCTTTGGCGTGTGGGAGATGCGCGGGTCGAACCAGGGGTAAAGCAGATCGACCAGCAGGTTCACCAGTACAAAGGCCGCCGCCGACACCGAAACGATCGCCAGCACCACTGGAATGTCCTGGCGCAGCACGGCTTCCTGGGCCAGACGACCAATGCCTGAGCGCGCAAAGATGGTCTCCACCAGCACTGCGCCGGACACCGTATTGCCGACCTGCAAGCCGATCAAGGTCAGGATCGGCAGCGCGGCGTTCTTGAACCCATGGCGCGCCTGCACCTGACCCCGGCTGAGGCCTTTGGCGTAGGCGGTGGTGATGTAGGACTCTTTCCAGACGCCCTGGAAACTGCGTTGCAATACCTGGGCGTAAACCGCCGCACTGGGAATCGCCAGGGTGACTGCCGGCAACACCAGGCTTTCAACACCCTTGCTGCCGGTTGCGGGGAACCAGCCCAGGCCGAACGCAAATACCTGGATCAGCAACAGCCCCATCCAGAACACTGGCACTGAAAAGCCCAGCGACGGCAGGCGTGCCAGTGCTTTTTTCAACGGTTGCCAACGAAGGTAGGCAGTCAGGTAGGCCAGTCCGATTCCGCCGAGCAGTGACAACACAATGGCCAGGCCTGCCAGGGATAGGGTTTGTGGCAAGCGTTCGGCCAGCAGCTCCGCGACCGGACGGTTCAATGAAAGTGACTGCCCGAAATCCCCCCGCAGTGCCCCCAGCAGCAAGTCGAAATACTGCTCGAACACACCCTTGTCCAGGCCGTAATAGGCCCGCGCCTTGGCCAGGTCTTCCACCGACAGCGAGTCGGCTTCCATACCCGACGCACTGAGCATGATCGACAAGGTGTCACCCGGCAGCAGATAAAGGATGAAATACGTGATGCTGTAGGCGCCCCATAGCACCAGTAAGGCTTGTCCGACCCGACCGATCAGGTAACGGCTCATGGTGTGCCGATCTCGATATCACCCAGCAGCGCGAAGCCCTCGGCGGTCCAGCGGAAGTTTTTCACCTTGGGCGAGGTCGCCGCCTGCCACACGCGCTCATACACCGGGAACGCCGAGCTTTCATCGATCAGCAGATCCTGCAGGGCACCATAGGCTGCGGCGCGCTGCTGGCCTTGGGTCGCCGTGATACCGGCATCGAACAAGCCCTTGGCCTTTTCCAGTGCGGCGGGTTCATAGGTATTGGTGGCCACGGTGGAGCTGTTGGCGCTGCGCGGATCGAGGATGGTTTGCAGGATGATCGGGTCAGCGCGGGTCATGTAGTTGATGGTCAGGTCGTAGTTGCCGGCGGAGTTGTTGGCGACCCATTCGGCACGGGTCACCACGCTGAGTTTCAACTCGACACCGACCTTGCGCAGTTGATCCTGGATCAGCACATCCCCGGCGGTTTCGGCCGGCGTGATGTTGTAGCTCAGCGTCAGGCGCTTGCCGTTTTTCTGCCGGTAGCCATCCACGCCCTTGGCCCAGCCGGCTTGATCCAGCAGGCGTTCGGCACCGGCTGGGTCATAGGCCAGTTTGTTGCCCTGGCTTTTGAAGTACGGCGTGGTTACATCGAAGATGCCGTCGACCACCGGGAATTCGGCGTTATAGACGGTGCTCGCGTAGCTCTTGCGGTCGAGGGACTTCTGCACTGCCAGGCGTACTTGCTGGTCAGCCAGGATGCGTTCACCACGGGTGTTGGGATACAGATTCAGCGCCGGCCCCGGCAACGAACGGCTCTGGATCGTCGCGCCCTTGGACTGAAACAGCTTCAGGTCAACTTCGGAGAACGGGTTGCGCGGCCACAGGATGTCGGCCTTGCCTTGCAGGAACAGGCCGTTGCGCACGCTTTCCTCGGGGATGTAGCTGATGTCTACCGCGTCCAGGTGCGCTTCGCCCTGGTTTTTCATATTGGCCGAAGCCCAGGCGTAGCCCTTGCGCTTGGTCAAATGTGCGCCGACTTCCGGCGTGTAGCTGGCCAATACGAACGGCCCGGTGCCGATGATCTTGCCCAGGGAACGCTCTTTCACCGTCAGTGCGTAGGAGGCGGGCGCGAGGATCGCCAGGTTGGTGGTGGAAGTGGCTTGCAGGAAGCCCGCGTTGGGCTTGGACAGCACCAGCTTGACGGTGAAGTCATCGACCACTTCGGCATGGTCGTAACCTGCCAGGTAGGTGGCGCCGAAGGTGGCGGGTAGCTCGGTGGCCAGCGCTTTGTCGCTGTCGAACGCGGTTTTTATCGCCTTGGCATCGAAGCGCTCGCCATTGCTGAAGGTGACGTCCTCACGCAGGTGGAAGGTATAGGTCAGCGCGTCGTCACTGACTTCCCAGCGTTTGGCCAGCCAGGGGATGATCTTGCCGGTCTCCGGGTCCTGGTCGGTCAAAGACTCGGCGACATTGCGCAACAGCACGCGGTGCTCCAGCCAATACACCTGGAACGGGTCGACGCTGACCAGGGTGGTGTTGTCGCCAAAAAACGCGATGTTCAGGGTCTTGCCCGCCTGGGTGTCATTCCCGGGCGAGCAGGCGGCGAGGCTCAGCGCCAAGGCGCAGGGTGCCAGCAGACGGCTCATCAAGTTGGAGGTGTTCAATGGGGTGCCCTCAGGTGGCGTTTGGATCAGAAGTCGTAGGCGAGCTTGGTGTACCAGTAGCCGCCGCCGGGGTAGAACGGCGGGTTGCCATAGGCGGCCAGGCCGAGGTTGCTGTACACCGCGTGCTTGTCGGGGCGTACGTCGAAGATGTTGGTGCCGCCGATGCTGACGGTGAGGCTGTCGACGAAGGTGTAGCTGATGTCCAGATCGGTGATCCATTTGGCGCCGAAGCTGCGGTCGCCGCTCGGGTTGACCGCCAGTGTCTTGACCGCGCCATAACGGGCGGTTTGCAGGTTGACTGCCAAATCCTCGACCTTCCAGTTGGCGCCCAGGATCCATTTGGTCTTGGGTGACGCGTCGGTCAGGTCGCCTTCACGGTCGCGGCCCACCAGGGTCACGCCTGAACCGGCCAGCGCATTGGGTGTGTCACGGGTGCCTTCGATGGTGGTCTTGTTCCAGTTGAATCCCAGGCTCCAGCGCACATCGCCCCAGGCGTCCAGTGGCGTGGTGTGGTCGGCGACCACGTCCAGGCCCTTGGTGCGGGTGTCGAACGCATTGGTGTAGTAGTTGACCCAGGTGCCGGTGGGCACGCCCTGGGCGGCGAGGATGGCGTTGATCGCGCCATTGCCACGGTCGTAGATATTGCTGGTCAGGGCGATGCGGTCGTCGATGTCGATCAGGTAGGCATCGGCGGTGATGCTGGTGCGTGGCGCCGGTTGCCAGGTCATGCCAAGCCCGAGGTTGCGTGACTTCTCCGGCTTGAGGTCATCGCCACCAAGGGCTTTGGCCAGGTTGCTGCCGGACGGGGTCAGGCGGGTTACCGCTGGCACCACGTTGCCGTTTGCATCGATGGCCACACGGTTATCGGCCACGGTGTAGCCGATCTGGGTCAGGGACGGTGCACGGAAACCGGTGCCCACGGTGCCGCGCACGGCCACGGTGTCGGTCAATTCATAGCGTGAGTTCAGTTTCAGGCCGAAGGTGTTGCCCGAGTCATCGTCGTAATGTTCCACGCGGCCGGCGACGTCGAGGAACCAACGGTCGGTCAGGTCGAAACCCAGGTCCAGGTAACCTGCGTAGTTATTGCGGATCAGGCTCACTTCGTCTTCCGGGCGAATCGTCACGGCGGCCTGCGCGCCGGAAGCGGCGGGGTAGGTGCCGGTGATATAGGCCTCGCGGTCGCCTGCAAAGGTACTGAAATGCTCCCAACGATGCTCCAGGCCCGCCGACACCTGCACCGGCGGCGTCAGGTTGAACAGGCTGTCGTAGCGGCGGGTGAAGTCCAGGTTGTTGACCCATTGCTCGAAGCGGAAGGTCGCCAGGTTATCGAACTTGGTCGGTGACGCTGTGCCCAGCGACGGGTTGATGTTGAGGTCGCTGGAGTGGTGCACGTTGTTGCGTCCGTAGGTGGTGCTGAGGTCCCAGTTCCAGTCGGCCACCAACCCCTTGCCGCCGAACAGGAGCTGGTAGTCGCGATCCTTGATGTTATTGAGCGGGAAGTAACCGTCCGGAAAAACCTCGGGCACTGCGGCGGTGCCGGTGGGCAGGCGGAAGTAGTTGGCGGCCTCGGCATCGCGTTCGCCGTAGGTGGAGAACGAATACAGCGTCAGGTCTTCCAGCGGCAGTTCGGCGTTGTAGGCCAGGTTGAAGGCCTTGAGGTCCGGGTCGCCGTTCTTGATCGCGACACGATCCCAAGCCGCTTCCTTGGCGGGATCGCTGAACGCCCGCACGCTGCGGTCGGCTTTGTCGTTCCAGGACGCGCTGCCGCGTTTGCGCGCGTCGGCCGAGAAGTGGAAGAAGCCGCCCTGGCCCAGTTCGAAACCCTGGTCGCCTGCGACCTTGATGGTCTCGCCCTGGCCGGAATACAGCTGGCCGTAGCTGGTTTCCAGGTGGCCGCCACTCTTGGTGTTCTTGAGGATGATGTTGATCACGCCCGCCACCGCGTCGGAGCCGTATTGTGCGGCAGCGCTGTCTTTGAGCACTTCGATATGGTCCACCGCGCTGACCGGGATCAGGTCGATGTCCACCGCATTCGCGCCACTGTTGTCGATCGAGCCGCGCTGTCCTGTCGCGCCGTTGTGGCGCCGCTTGCCGTTGACCAGCACCAGCGTGTAGGCCGGGCCGAGGCTGCGGTTGCTCAGGGGACGTGTCACTGAGTTGTAGCCGGCGATGTTGGTGCCGAAGTTGAACGATGGCAGCAGCTTGGCAATCGCCTCCGACAGCTCCGCGCGACCGGTCTTGAGCAACTGGTCGCTGTTGATCACATCGATGGGCGCTGGGCTATCGGCCACCGTGCGCTCCTGGCCGCGCAGGCCGGTGGAGATCACCGTCACGGTGTCGAGCTTGGCGTCTTCGGCGAAGGCGGGCGCCGCCGCCATCAGCATGGAGCTGGCCAAGAGTGACAGGTGTAATTTGTTAAAGGCGGTGGGGAGTGCGATGTCTGGCATTTAGGCAACCTGGGGGCTAGGGAATACGTCCTCCGCCAGGTATGGGGTCGGTCTGTGAAGCGAAGATAATCCTATAAAAAACCTGAGTGAAAGTCTTTTTTGGAATAAGCTAATTATTATAAATAGGCATTATTATGGTGCGTAACATCACATATTTTTATTTAGTGTAAGGCTCGCGCTGCCACTTCTGACAAATTAGACAGAGCGGGGTGTCTCAGTTTATTTTCAATTTAGTATTGAAAGTGTATCCGTTTTCACAGACTGCTATCGCGGTAAGCACTTCGCTACGCTGGTCACACCTCCAACCCCAGCAGCGGATATCTATCATGTCACTCACTACGCTTATCATGTTTGCCAAGCGCGCCGACGCCGTACTTTTCAAGCTGTGGAGCCTCCACTTGAGGCCCGTCGATTTGTCCTCCCAGTTCAGTGGTCAAGGCCCAGAACATCTCAAGCGATCCTGAACCAATTCTCTTCATTTCGATGAAACTGTTTTCGACAGTCGCTGGGTAATTCCGTCCATCCTGTCCAATCGAAGCCCGCTGGCCTGATCAACAGGGCTTGGAGCACCGCCATGCACGTAAAAAGTCCACTCGCCTGTTTTTTCCTCGCGACAACGGTTGCCCTTAGCAGCCAGATCGCCCATGCCGCCCTGCCCAGTGAACAGCATCAGGGCGTCATCGAGCCGGTATTCGCCTTCCATGACGCCATGCCCACCGGCGTGACGGTCACTGAGAAAGGCCGCCTCTTTGTCAACTTTCCGCGCTGGGGCGACAATGTCCCTTTTACCGTTGCAGAACTGCGTAATGGCAAAGTGGTGCCTTACCCTGACCTGTCGATAAACCAGGCCAACCCCAAGGATCCAGCCAAAGGTTTTATCAGCGTTCAAAGCGTCGTGGCGGACGGACGCGGACGGCTCTGGATTCTCGATACCGCAGCCCCTGGGTTCTCGGCGCCGCAGCCCGGTGGCGCGAAGCTGGTCGTGGTTGACCTGGCCACTAATAAGGTGGTGAAGACGCTGGTCTTCCCAGAAAACGTCATGCTGCCCAGTACCTACGTCAACGACATGCGCTTCGATTTTCGTGTGGGCGACGAAGGCGTGATCTACCTCACGGACTCGTCCCTCAGCGGCCCTGGGGCGATCATCGTCATGGACATTGCCAGCGGCACGGCACGGCGTCGGCTCAGCGGGGCGATATCGACCTCAGTCGATACGGCTTTCGTGCCCAAGGTCGAGGGCGAAATCCTCAAAGTCCGTAAAGCCGACGGCAGCTCACAACCCTTTGCCGTGGCGTCCGATGGCATCGCCCTGTCGGCGGATGGCCAGATCTTGTATTTCTGCCCACTGTCGAGCCGGCACCTGTATTCGGTGCCCACCGCACTGCTGCGTGATGCGTCGATCACTGAGGCGCAACTCGCCGAAGCGGTCAAGGACCTTGGCGAAGAAAAAGGCGCCTCCGATGGGCTGGAGGCCGATGCATCAGGGGCGCTTTATGCTGGCGATTACGAAAACAACAGCGTGCGCAAGCGCCTTGCGGATGGAGAGTGGCAAACCCTCGTGCATGACCCACGGGTGCTCTGGCCCGACACATTCTCGATCGGCCCGGACGGCTACCTGTACTTCATGGCCAACCAGTTGCATCGCCAGGCGATTTTTCATGCAGGCAAGGACTTGCGGCAGAAGCCCTACAGCCTGCTGCGTGTGAAGATTGATGCCGCACCCGCGCCGACGTATTGAGCGCGCGGGACGATTATCGAAGCGCTGACTCCTGTGGAGAGAGCAACAATGCCTGCTCCATGCTGGCAAGCTTGATCTGGGTTTCCTCATACTCCCCGGCAGGCTGAGAGCCCTCGACAATCCCGCACCCCGCGAACAAATGACAGTGTCGCGGGGTCATCAGCGCCGAGCGCAGAGCGACCAGGAAATCCCCATTGCCCTGTGAATCCAACCAACCCACCGGCGCCGCGTACCAACCCCGGTCGAAACCTTCGTGGTGGCGGATAAAATCCATGGCGGTCGCACTTGGCAATCCACCCACTGCTGGCGTTGGATGCAGCGCGTGAACGCCGTCCAGCAACCGCTTGTCCGGGTTGAGTTGCGCCATGATCGGCGTGCTCAGGTGCTGCACGTTGGCGAGCTTCAGCAGGTGGGGGGATGACGCAGCCTGGAGGTCGCGGACCTTGCCATCCAGGGCCTGGGTGATGGTCTGCACCACCAGTTGGTGTTCATGTTGCTCCTTGGGATCGGCCAGTAGCCGTTCACCGATAACGTGATCCTCGTCGGCCGTAATGCCTCGCCGCGCGCTGCCAGCCAGGGCGTGGGTGGTCAGGCGACCCGCCTGACAACTGAGCAGTCGTTCGGGGGTAGCGCCCATGAAGCAATGCTCGCCACGGTGCAGCGCGAACAGGTGGGATGCGTTACCCCGTGCGTGCAGACGCTGCATCACTGCACCACTGTCGAGGGGCGCGTCCAACTGGTACTCGATATGCCGCGCCAACACCACTTTGTACAAGTCACCGCGTGAAATGGCCTGCAACGCCATATCGACCTTACCCTGCCATTGTGGGGACGGCAGCGCGTTGCGTTCGATAACATCGGGCGCAGTGGCCGTCGCGGCGGGCGGGTTGAGCAGTTGCGCATAGGCCGCGATGCTGTCGCGGGCCAATGCCTGCGGGTCGCTGTCGGGTTCGACCACTTGCTGGCAGCGTATCCAGCGGCCGTCGGTGTCTTCGCTGAGCAGCCAATGGGCCAGATGAAAACTGGCGTCAGCGAAGGCGGCCCAATGCGGTGCGCACGGCCGTTGCTCATCGAAGCGCATGCCGCCCAGCAGCAAGGGTGCCTTGGGCCCGTCGATCACCGCGTCGGCGCACAGGGCGAACCATTGCCGGTTGACGTCGAGCATGCGCTGGGGGCCGTTGGCCTCGATCTGCCAGGCGCAGCCCAGGCCGAACAACGTCAGGTCCGGCGAGTGCGCGCGCCAGAAGAAACCCTGCCGGTGGGCTTCGTAAAGGGCCAGGGCCTCCAGCGTCGGCGCGGCGTGTGAAGAAACGGCGATGACGGGCCGTTGATACGCCACCGCACGCTGGTGTGCGGTCTGGAATACCTTGAGCAACACGTACAGGTTCATACCACCTTGCTCTTTTTCTGCAACCAGAAGGAGGTCTGCTCGGCGATGTACCAGTGGATGATCTGGTTGAACAGCCCCTCGATAAACTCTGCGTCCAGCCCGGCCGTCTGCGCCCATTGCCGGCGCTGCGGCAACATCGCCGCGACACGTTCCGGGGCGGCGATGCTGGCCTGGTCGGGCTTGAACGCGGAGGCGGCCTTGACGTATTGCATGCGCAGGCCGAGGGCCTCGATGATCTGCTGGTCGAGGCTGTCGATGGCTTCACGAATGTCCGAAAGGCCAGTGCAGTGTTCCGGGGTTTTCATACCGAGTCTCCCTGTAGGTAGGCAGTGCGTTGCAACAGGTGATGGATCACCGGTCGCGGCTGATGCTTGAGGTAAAAGTGGTCGCCGTCGAACAGGCGGATATCCGGGGTGTGGTCGCTGAGGTCAGCCCAGGCACGGGCCTGCTCAAGGCTGACTTCGGCGTCATCGCGGGCCAGCAGCACGTCGAGTGGCGCCGACAAGCGGGTAAGCTGCTGGGGGCGCCAGGTTTCGATGGCCTGGTAGTCGCTGCGCAGGGTTGGCAGGAACAACGCACGCAGTTGGGGATTGGCCCACAGGCCGGCGGCGTCGGCGTCCTGGCGCAGGATATCGGCGATCAGCGCGGCGTCGTCCTGGCGGTGCAGGTCACTGGCGGGTTGCCGGTGTGGAGGCGCGTGACCCGAGACGAACACATGGGCGGCGCCAGAGCCCGCCGCTTGCAGGCGCACTCCCACGGCGTAGGCGAGGGCGGCGCCCATGCTGTGGCCGAACAGCAGCAAAGGCCGGGCGGGCAACGCGTGCAGAGCTGCGGCAATGTGCCCGGCGAGGCTGTCCAGGCAGGGGATATGCGTTTCGTTGAAACGCTCTTCATGTCCCGGAGATTGCACGGCCAGCAGGTCGATATCCCCCGGCAGGTGCGCCAGCCACGGACGGAAAAAACTCGCGCTGCCCCCGGCATGGGCCAGGCACACCAGGCGTGCCCGTGCCTGTTGGCTTTCTCGTAGCACACGCAGCCACGGTGATGCCGCGCCGCTCATAGCGCCAACACCTGTTCCGCCAAGGCCTTGCGGTTGACCTTGCCCAGGCGCGTCAATGGGAATTCGCGCAGCACCTGCAAACGATCCGGCAACTTGTAGGCGGCCAGCCCACGTTCGCGCAGCCAGGCGTTGATCGAGGCGAGGTCAACCCGCTCGCCGTGGGCCAGCACACAGGCGCAACTGCGCTCCCCGAGCAACTCGTCGGCCAGCGCCACCAGCGCCACATCGCGAATCAACGGATGGCCGAGCAGCAGGTTCTCGATCTCTTCCACGGGAATTTTCTCGCCCCCGCGATTGATCACATCCTTGCTGCGACCCTCGACAATCAAATGCCCTTCGGGCAGGCGCCGCACCAGGTCGCCGCTGCGGTAAAAACCGTCGGCGGTAAACGCGCGCTGGTTCTGCTCGGCGGCGTTGTAATAGCCGCGAATGGTGTAGGGCCCACGCACCAGCAATTCACCGACGGTGCCGGGGGCGACCGGCTGGTCATCGGCGTCGACGATGCGGATCTCGTCGTCGGCGGTCAGCGGCAGCCCCTGGGTGTCGAACACCCGCGCCTGCGGATCATCCAGTGGCGTGAAGCACAGCAAACCCTCGGCCATGCCATACACCTGTTGCAGGCCGCAGCCCAAGACCGGACGGATGCGTGCGGCGATCTCGGCCTTGAGCCGGGCGCCGCCGACCTGCAGCCATTGCAGGCTGCCCAGGTCGTTATCGGACCATTGCGCGACTTCCAGCCACAGCAACACCAGCGGTGGGATCAGGGCGGTGTGGGTGATGCGTTCGCGTTGGATCAGCTCAAAGGCGGTGTCCGGGCTCGGTTCCGGCGCCAGTACCAGGGTAGCGCCGACACTGAACACGCCCAAAGCACCGGGAGAGGCGAGGGGGAAGTTGTGCGCCACCGGCAGTGCGGCGAGGTATCGGGTATCGGCATCGAACCCACACGCCTGGGCCGCCAGGCGCGCATTGCACGCGTAGTCGTCATGGGTGCGCGGGATCAGTTTGGGCAGGCCAGTGGTGCCGCCGGACAACAGCAGCACCGCCACCTCCCGCGAATCCGGCGCAGGCAGGTCGCGCGGGCTGGCCACGCACTGCGCCAGCGGCACGAATTCCTCGGCGGCACCGACCACCCACACCTGTTGCAGGCTCGGCACTTGCTCGCGCAGCGTGCGCGCCAACGGGCGATAGTCAAACCCCAGGTGCTGATCAACCATCACGTAGGCCACTGCCTGGCTGAGGTGCGCCAGGTGCGCCAGTTCATGTTCGCGGTGGGCCGGCAGCGCAAACACCGGGATCACGCCCAGGCGCAGCAGCGCGAAGGTCAGGCTGAAGAACTCGGCGATATTCGGCAACTGCACCAGCACCCGCTGGCCCGCCACCAGCCCGCGCTCGGCCAGGCCGGCGGCCAGGCGGTCGGCCTCATGGTCGAGCTCGGCGTAGCTCCAGCGCCGCGAGCCGTCTACCAGCGCCTCCTTGTCTGGCGTGCGCCGGGCCTGCTCGCGCAGCAGTTCGCCCAAGGGCGCGCCGCGCCAGTAGCCTTGCTCGCGGTAGCGGCGGATAAAGTCGTCGGGCCAGTCAGTGCATCCATCAAGCATGGCAATCTCCTTGGGCAGTCGGGCAACCCAGCAACTGGGCGCCGTGCAGATTCAGCGGGTGCGCAAGGCCGGTGATTTGCACCGCCTGTACGCCGGTGTGCGTGGCCGGTTGCAGGCGCAACAGCGGGTCATCGCCGGCCAGCAGGTCGAGGGCGGTTCTGTCGTCGGGGTGTACGCCCAAATGAATCGCGGCCAACCCGGTAGCGCCATTCGGGTGGACCCTGTGCGCCGGGTGCTGGGACGGTGAGTAGGGCGTGACCAGGAAGGGCAAGCGATCATGGCGCGGGTACACGAAACGAAAGCGCGTCTGGCTGCCATCGGCGCAGGTGCGCCGCCAGTTCACCGTACGTCCCATGCTCACGCCGCAAGCCGCCAGGCCCTTGAGGCGAGGCGCCAGGGCCGGGTCTTCGCACAGCAGGGCCAGGTCGCAGAAACCTTCGCCCTGCGCGGCCCAACGCAACATGCGTCGCCCGGCCCCCCGGCCGGCCAGGCAGTCGATGGGCCACTTGAACAGCCAGGCATGACGCGGCGTGGTCAACAGTTCGATGATCGGCCCCTGGCTGAACCAGATGTGCGCGTGTTGCGCGCTGGCTTCGGCGGTGGCGTAAGTGACCTCGAAGCCGGCGGCACGAAAATTCGCCACGGCCTGGTGCAAGTCACGCACCCACAGCAGCACATGGCTGCAGGCGGAAGAGGGTTGAGCAGTGTTCAAAACGGCAGGGCTCCCAGCAGTTGGGCGGTGTCGTCACCGCAAGGGGGTTGCACGGCGTCGGCACGCGCGTGGAGTTCGGCCAGTGGCAGCGAACGCGGCACCGGTGGCTCGATCAGTTCAGGCATGCCGATCAGGCCGTTCATTTCGCGCCAGGCCATGGACACCTCGGTCGCCCACACGCCGCTGCGCAGGCGGCGTGTGGGGTCGTCGATGTCGCGGCACAGTTCACCCAACGCAAGGCTGACCGCGTCGGGCCAGAGCTGGTTGAACACCTGGTGGTAGCTCGCGGGGAGCTGCGGGTCGAGCACCACCATCGTCGGCCCGGCAAGGCGTTCGCTGCCGGCGCCGGCCATGATCAGGCGGTCGGTGTTATCCCGTGGGGCATGCAGGCGCGGGTTCCACAGCACCGGGCCATGGGTGTCGCCCAGGCTCAGCACGCCGGCTTCGCAGCCCACTTCGAGGCGATGCAACAGGAAGGAATGGTTGTCCGGGTCCTGGGGGTGCACCTGGTTCTGGATGCGCAGGCTGATTGGCACCCCGTTGAAGCTCGCGTTGAGCCGCGTGAAAGGCTGCGTCCCGACCCCGGTGGCGGGCGCCGCGAACACCCAGGGTCGCAGGCCACCGGCCAGGCGCCCGAGAATGTCCAGCAGCGGGTACGCCACCTGGCTGTTGCAGGCCGCGTCGATGTACGCCAGCCCTTGCTGCTCGCGCAGGTACCCGGCCACGGCGAGAAAACGCCGGATCGCGAGAATGTTCGGGTACAGCGTGTTCACCGCGTAGGCTGCCTGGCCTTGACGCGCGGCCTGCATGCACGCCGCGATTTCGCGGTGGTGCACCGGGTGTTCCTGCAGCACGTGGATGCCGCGTCGCAGCAGGTGCTGGGCCAGCTCACTGCCGGCGCCGCCGGTGGCGCCGGAGCGCACCACCACGCAGGCGATGTCGACGTCATCCGGCACTTGCTCGACAGCCTCGTACAACGGCACGCCATAGTGCGCGGCGCAGGCGCGCGAGTAGGCATTGCCGCGTGACAGGATACCCACCAGTTCATAGTCGGCCTGGGCGCGTGCCACCGCTTGCAGGTAGATACGGCCAAATGCAGTGCCGGCGACGATCACGCGTTTACGTGCAGTCGGGCGGCTCATGACCAGGTCACCGGCAGGCAGTGGGCGCCGCGAAAGAATGTCGCGGTTTTCCATTGCACATCACCACAGCGCTGCAGGCTGGGCAGGCGCACCACCAGGGCGTGCAGCGCCTCCTGCAATTCGACCCGCGCCAGGGCTGAGCCGATGCAGTGATGCAAGCCGTGGCCGAAGCCGAAATGGCCGCTGGCATCCCGTTGCAGGTCCAGCGCCTGTGGGTTTTCAAAGCGAGCCGGGTCATGGTTGGCGGCGCCGATCGAGGCGAACACCGCGTCGCCCTGTCGCACCAGGGTTTCACCGACCTGAATGTCTTCCAGCGCGTAGTGCACAAACATCGCCGCCGAGGCCAGCGGGATGTAGCGCAGCAGCTCTTCGACCGCCTGCGGTATCTGCTCGGGATCGGCCTTGAGCTGTTGCCACTGCGCGGGGTTGTCCAGCAGCACCTGGATGAAGTTGGGGATCTGCGAGGCACTGCCTTCGTAACCGGCGACCAGGATCGCAATGCACAACAGCAGCAGTTGTTCCTCGTTGAGGGATTCGCCTTTGTCGTCGGCCTGGCTCAGGGCAGTCATGAAGTCATCACGTGGTTCGCGTCGACGTTCGGCCACCAGGTTTTTGATGTATGCGGCCAATTCGCCCAGATGACGCTGGGTCTGATCCGCGTCTTCAGGGCGGGTCGACAGCAGGGAGTCGTTCCACACCTTGAAACGGTCACGGTCCTGCACCGGCACACCCAGCAGTTCGCAGATCAGCGCCAGGGGCAACGGCAAGGCGTAGTCGTTGACCAGATCGGCCGGCGGGCCGGCGGCGAGCATGCGGTCGATCAACTGATGGGCGTAGTCACGGGCGTGGGGGCGCAGGGCTTCCACGCGGCGACGGGTGAAAGCCTGGGCGGCGCGCGAGCGAATCCGCGTGAGTTGCGGCGGGTCCATCATCACGATGCCGCCGGCGATGCGTGGGAAGGCACGCGGGCTATCGTCGCGGCGAAACGCCTCGCTGCGGCTGAAGCGCCGGTCACCGAGCACCAGGCGCACATCGTCATAGCGGGTGGCGAGCCAGGCGGGGGCGCCGATGGGCATCTGGATGCGCAACAGCCCCGGTGCCTGCTGGGCATGGCGATAGGGTTCCGCCAGCTTGAGGTCGGTGAAGCGGTTGAACGGGTAGGCCAGCGGGGTCATGGCAAGTCCTTGGCGGTGCTGAGGTCGGGCAAATGGTCGAGCAGCTCAAGCTGCAATTCGGGGTCTTCCAGGTGGGCCACCAGTGCGGCGCGGCTCAGGCGTTGGGCCGGGACCTGGGCAACGAATACGCGATGGCCCAGGCGCGCCAGCGGGTGTGTGGCGGCGGGCAGGCTGCGGTTGCCGTGGAATCCGGCTCGCGCCAATGCGCTTTGCCACTGCGACAGGTCGAGGAAGGTGGCGCTGCTGAGCTGGCGTTCGTCGCTGGCCTGATTGAGCATGAAAGCCTGGGAGGCCATCACCCAGAATTCCTCCTGGGTCGGTTCGCTGAACACCAGCCAGCCGCCCGGCTTGAGCAAAGCGAGCAGGGTGGCCAGGGAGCGCTCGGTGTCGCGGGCGGCATTCAGCACGCCCCCGGCAACGATCAAGTCCCAGCTCTGGCTGGGATAACCCTGTGCCAGCGCCGGGCGATCGATATCGAATACGCCGTGACGCACCCATGGCCAGTCCTTGAGCCGCTCGGCAGTCTGCTCGCTGAAGTAGCGCGACACGTCGGTGCACAGATAGTCCACGCTGGCATTCGCCAAGGTGGGCAACACCGCTTGGGTGGTGGACCCGGTGCCCGCGCCGACTTCCAGCACGCGCAGCGGCACACCGGCCGGTTGGCGTGCGGCCCAGGCGCCGATCCAGTGCGCGACGGCGCGGTGCTGGTATTGCGCCGCCAGGCTCTCGCGGTACAGCGCCGCCGCGCGTTCGGTGCGGCCTTCGGGAAACAACAGGTGCACCGCCGCAGACTCGCCACGCATCAACGACGGCAACTGCCGCGCATTCTCCCGCGCGTAGTCGAGGGTGCCGTTGCCGCCAGTATTGCGCGCCCAGTCCACGCTCAACTGCGCCCAAATACCTTCCAGGGCGATATCGCTCCAGGCATTCGCGTCGAGGGTGGGTAGCAATCGATCGGCGACGCGTCGCAACAGGCCTTGGGCTTGCAGCACATCCAGCCAGCGCGCGATCAACGGCCGGTGGCCAGGGGCAATACCCGCCCGTGCCAGGCTGTGGGCCACGTCATTGAGCGGTGCCGGCAGCAACCCACACTGCTCAAGCCCATTGAGCATGGAGAGGAGCGCGGCGTGACCCAGTCGATCATTGAGTCGCACCGCCTCCACCAGTTGCGCGGGTTCGAAGGCTTGGTCGAGGGCGGCCTCGGTTGCGGCCAGCTGATCGTCCACCGGCCTGCTCGGGCAAGGATACGGCACCACGAACAGCGTCTGGCCGTGCAGGGCAACGGCACTGACTTGAGGATGGCCCAAAGCGCGCTCACGCCAGCGTTGATGCGCCAGCTTGACGCTGGCCAAGTCGAGCCATTGCTCCGTGAAACCTTGCACGCGGCAATCGAGTTGCGCCGCCGCACGCTCCGCGAGCTGCCAGTCACCCGGGCGGTGGCTGACGAACAGCACCTGTTGCAGGTGGCTCAGATCACTCAAGGCCAGTGCGGGAAAATCCAGCAGGCGCTCCAACTGCTCGGCGCTCATCATCACCACCGCGGGGCGTTGGCGCTCAAGCAAGGCCAGCAGCCGCGCGGGCGCCAACTGATGAACGCCCAGGTCGGTAAACGCAGGCAGTTGCCAGGGTGCAGTGGGCAGGTCGATCAACAGGGTGTCGACGTTCATCGGGAAACTCCGGTGGCATGGAACAGGCGTTGCCCGGCGGCGGCCAGCGGGTCGGTCGCGGCGGGCCATACGTCGTGCAACTCAAAGCCTGCGACGTACAAGGCCTGGCGCCAGGCGTCGGGTGGCATGAACACCTCATCGATGACCCGCAGCGGCGCGCCGGCTGGGGGTGAGAGCAGCAGGTGCATGAAGGTCAGCATCGCCGGGTTGTCGGCGATGGATTCGCTGAACAGCAAGGTGCCGCCGTCGCGCAGGCAGGCGCGGATTCGCGCCAGGCTGCGCGGCAGGTCGCAGGCGTTGTGCAGCACGTTGCCGGCGATCACCAAGTCCTGGCTGCGGGGCGCGATGCCTTGCTCGCTGAAGTCGCGGTCCAGGTCGAGCACGTCGAATTGCATACCGGGCTCCAGGCGCAATTCGCGCCGAGCCACGCCGGTGAACAGTGAGCTGATATCAGTGAAGCGATAAGCTTTTTCACGGTCCTCCAGGGCTGCCAACACGGCACGCGTGGTACAGCCGGCACCGCCGCCGAGCTCCAGCACCTGCAACACGTCGTCGGCGGCGCGGGTTTCCCGCGCACGGGCCGCGAGCGTCTGGTTGATCGCGGCAGTGAAGTGGTTGTGCTGATACGCACCGAGTACCGCCACCGGGTCCCCGGCGAGCACCAGCAACGGCGCCAGGGCGATGCGGTCGCGCAGCAACTCGGGCAGGCACTCGATGACCTGGGCATGGAGTTGCGCCATGCTCGGCGGGAAACCCAGCTCGGCATACAACCCTGGCAAATCGCCGAGGGGGGCTTGAGGCGGCGTGCCATTCCAGGCCAACCGCTCGCCGTCTACCTGCACGGCTTCGGTACGCGACAACGCCGCGAGCCAGCGCCGCACGATCCAGGCGTGGCGCGGTGCGGTGCCCAGCGCCTGGTTAAGCTGTTCGGCGGTTCGCCAGACCTGCATCGGCAAGGCCTGGGTGCGCAGGAGCACGTCGGCCATGACGCCCAGGCTCAGTTGTTCCAGTGCGTTAAGGGCGGTGTTCATAGGCAACCTTCTTCGGCGTGTTGCAGGTGTTCGAGCGGGTGGTCCAGCAGGGTCAGTGCGCGGATCGCCTGAGTGCGTTGCAGGCGCTCAAGGCTGGCGGCGGGCGGCAACGCGTAAGCGGCGTCATGGCAGCCGGGGCGGATTTCGCCTTCGAGCACACTCACCACCGTGACTGCCGCCATGGCGCCGGTCAGAAGCGCGTTGCCTGTGCCGCTGACGATCAGGCTTCGGGTGCAGGCTTGGCCGTCGCAGAGGCCATCGAGTTGCAGCAACAACGTGACAAAGGGTGGCTGGCCACTGAGGTCCAACTGGCTGGCGGTGCATAAGCGCTGCACCGCTTCGGCACGCGGCAGGCTGTGCGCCTGGTCGAGGCCCTTGAGTACATGGCCGTCGGTCATCACGTTGAACCACTGGCCTGTTTCCAGGCGCAGGTCCCTGGCCAAGCGTTCGCCTTCCCGGTTCAAGTAGGGCAGCACATGCACCGGCCCGGGGAAACACGGCAGCAGCACGTCGCGCCTGCGTCGCAGTGCGCGGCTGCAACGGCCGTTGTGCCAGGCCGCCAAGGGCTCGCTGGAGCCGTCTACCGCCCCTTGCAGGAAGTCATCGGCGGCGACCGCCGTGAAGCGGTCACGCAGGCCAAAATAGCTACTCAGCCCCTGCACGTGTGTGAACCCCTGCATCGCGAGCCAGCGTGGCAGCAGGCCGGTAAGGCCCGGCTGCAGGCCCGCACCAAGCACCGCGCTGCGCCCGCGCCATAAAACCGGGTCGAGCTGGATATCGCCCGCGGCGTCGACGTAATGCGCATCGGCGTTCAAGGCGGCCTGCGCGGCACGGTCCGCCACACGCCAAGAGGGGCCGGCGCAGTTGAGCAGCACGTCGCAGCCACGGGCGAACCTGGCCAGGGCTGGTGTGTCGTTGAAATCCACGGCGACCCATTGCAGGCGTGCTTCGGGCCATTGCTGCTGGAGCAGCGCCAGGCAGCGCGCGCCGTTGTGCGCGTCACGCCCGCCCAGGCGCAGGTCCTGCAGGCCCAGGCTCAACAAGGCCTGTGCGCTGGCCAGGCCGACGTCGCCACTGGCGCCCAGCACCCCGATCAGCATGGCTGGGCCTGCGCCTTCAGGCGCCAGCCGCCGGCGCGCTGACGGTCATGCCAGAACCCGGCGTAACGACCGTTGAGGCTGAGCAGGTGCGCGTGAGTGCCTGATTCCACCAGGCGACCTTCGTCCAGGACCAGGATCTGGTCGGCGGCCATGATGGTCGGCAAACGATGGGCGATCACCAGCACGGTCGAGTGTTGCATCAGGCGTTGAATCGCGGCCTGCACGAAGGCTTCGTTGTGTGGGTCGAGCGCGGCGGTGGCTTCGTCCAGCAGCACGATGGGCGCACGCTTGAGCAAGGCGCGCGCCAGGGACACGCGTTGGCGCTCACCGCCGGACAACGATGCGCCGCCTTCGCCCACCGGTGTATTCCAGCCTTGCGGCAGGCGGGCGACGATTTCATCGACACCAGCCAGCCGTGCTGCTTCGGCGACGTCGCGGGCACTGGCGTCCGGGCTGCCGACGCGGATATTCGCTTCGAGGCTGTCGTCGAACAGGTACACGTCCTGCATCACCAGCGACAGTTGCGCCATCAGCGCCGCGTTGGACAGCTCGCGCACGTCCACGCCGCCGACCTTGACGCTGCCCGCCGTGGTGTCGAAAAAGCGCATCAACAGGCGGGTGACGGTGGTCTTGCCCGAGCCAGACGCGCCGACAATCGCGGTCATCGAATGCGCCGAGGCGCTGAAGGTCAGGTCGCGCAACACCGTCGGGCCACTGGGGTAGGCGAAGCTCACGTGTTCGAAAGCTAGGCTGCCCGGCGCTGATAATGGCAGGCTGACGGCGGGTTCGGGCAACGGCGGCTCCCGCAGGATGCCCACCAACTGATCCAGGTCGTTGCCGGCCATGCGCAACAGGCCGCTACGTGCCGCCGCTTCGGCCAATGGCCCGACGAACCGTGCTGCCAGGGCGAGCAGGGCCACCAGCTGGATCGCATCGATTTCACCGTGGGCCGCCAGGGCAATGCCCACGCCGACCAGCAGCGCGAAGGCCAGTTGCACGGTCAAACCGCCGGCGAGTAGCTTGGGAAAGGTCTGCGACAGCATCGAACCACCCGCCAGCTTTTGCGCCTGATTGGCCGCCTGTAACGGCGCGTAGCCGTCCTGGGTGCGGCCAAACGCGCGCAGCACCTGTTGGTAGCGAGCGAACTCCACCACCCGATTGCCGGCCAGTGTCGCGGCGGCTTCCACCCGCGCATCGTTGCTGCCGATGGCGGCGGCCGACCAATGATGGGTGAAGTAGATCAGCGGCGCACACAACACAGCCGTCAGGCCCAGGCGCCAGTCGAACACGAACAGCGTCAGCGCCACGGTGGCAGGCACCACTACCCCGGACACCACCGGCCCCAGGTAATGGGCAAACAAGCCGGTGACCATCAACGTGCCGCTGGTAGCGCTGCGTGACAGACGTCCGACCTTTTCCGAGTTGAACCAGCCCAATGGCAGGCTGACCAGGTGCTGGCCGAGGCGATCATGCAAGGTCGTCAGCACCAGCAAGGCCAGGGCAAAGCCCTTCATGGCCTGCTGGTAGTGGGCGATGCAGGTCAGCACCACCATCCCCGCCAGGCCCGCCAGCCAGGCGGTGGCCGTGGGCAGGTCGCCGGCGAACAACGCGTGCAGGATCGGCACCAGCAGCGCCACGGCCAGGCCTTGCAGCACGGCGCTGGTCACCAGCCACGCCAAGTAACGGTAGAGGCGCGGGGCATGGGCCGGGCCCAGTAAGGTCACAAGGCTGCGAATCACAGGGACATCTCCACGGCAGGGGTTTCGGCGCCGGCTCGCCACAGTCGGGCATAGGCGCCATTGGCGTTCAGCAGGTGTTCATGGCGGCCGCTTTCCAGCACACGGCCCTGGTCGAGGACGACGATCTGGTCGACCCCGCTGATGCTCGACAGACGATGGGCAATCACCAGCACCGTGCGGCCACGTGCCAAGGCAGACAGCGCATCCTGGATCAGTGCTTCGGACTCGGGATCGGCGTGGGAGGTGGCTTCATCGAGGATCAGCACCGGCGTGTCGGCCAGCAGCGTACGGGCGATGGACACGCGCTGCGCCTCGCCACCGGAGAAGATCGCATCTTCGCCGATCACCGATTGATAACCCCGGGGCAAGGCCTGGATACGCGCATGGATCTGCGCCGAGCGCGCTGCCGCCTCGACCTCTGCATCGCTGGCAGCCGGGCGGCCCAGGCGCAGGTTGTCGGCGACCGTGCCGTGCACCAGTTGCGCGTCCTGCAACACGAAGCCCACGTGTTGATACAACTGGCGCGGGTCGATCTCGCGCACATCGGCGCCGCCCACGCAGATACGGCCGGCGTTGACGTCATGAAAGCGCGGCACCAGCTTGGCCAGGGTCGACTTGCCGGCGCCGGACGCGCCGACCAATGCGGTCACGCTGCCGGCCGGGCAGTGCAGGTCGACGCCCTTGAGGATCAGGTGCTCGGCGTCGTAGCCGAACTGCACCTGTTCAAAGCGGATATCGCTGCCCTGGGGTTGGACGCAGGCCTTGGGTGTAGGCAATTCCTCAACGTCCAGCAGCGCTTCGATGCGATCCGCTGCCGCCAGGGCCGTACGCTGGGCCGTGAGGCTCTGGTTGATCACCAGCAGCGACTGCGGGATGACCACCGCCACCAGGGTTTCGGCGAACAGCTCCAGCGGCGTGATCCAACCGTGCGCCAGCAACAGGCTACCCACCCCCAGGCTCACCAGCAGGATCACCGGTACACTCAAGGCCATCGAGGAAAAGGCTTCCAGGCGCAGCAGCGGCTTGACCCAGCCGGCGTACTGCTCGCTGAACTGGTTGACCGCCTGCTGATAGCTGCGATGCGCCTGCCCGACCTGGCCGAACGCCTTGACCACGGCAATGCCGTGCACGAACTCGACAATCGCCGCGCTGACCCGGGTCATGCTCTTGTCCAGCAACTGCATCTTGGTGCCAAAACCGCGCATCATCAGGGTGTAGGCCACCGCGTAGATGGGCAGTGTCAGCACCGCGAGCAGCGCCAGCCGCCAGTTCAGCGTCGCCAGCCACAGCAGGCCCGCCAACGGTGTGACGATGGCCGCGGTGAGTTCCACCGCGTGGTGGGCGACCAGGTGGTGCAGGTCTTCGAGGTCGTCCTGCACCACCTTGCGCACGGCGCCGGAGGTGGTGTCGGTGTACCAGCCCAACGGCACGCGCCCAAGCTTGCGCACCATGGCTTCGCGCAAGCTCGATTGCAGCCGGTGGTCAGCCACATGGGTCAACCACAGCGCCACGCCACTGGCCATCCACCCCACACTCAGGGCGATCACCACCAGCGCGGCCCACAGCCACAGGGTCTTGCTGTCGGCGCTGCCGGCCAACAGCAAGCGGCCCAGTTCGGTGAGGCCGATAAAGGGCACCAGGTTGACCAATGCGCCGAGGGCGGCGAACGCCACACCAAGACGGATGAGGCGATTGACCGGGCGTTTCAGGGTATCCAAGGCGGTGGTCATGAGTTTTTCCGAAGGGCCTCAAGCAGGTGCGCAGTGACGGTGTGGACGTGAGGCGGTTCGATCACGCTGAAGTGGTTGCCAGGCACGTCGATCAGCTCGAAGTGGCCCAGGCACGCGTCTTCCCAGAACGGCGCGGCTAAATGCCCGACGCCGCCGGTGATGCCGAACGATTGCTGCTCCAGGCAGCGCAGGTAGGTCATGTTGCCGAGGAACGGCAGCGGGTCGAACCGCGCCGCTCGCATGCTGTGGCGGCACACACGGAACAGCGTCGGTACCAGTTCGGGACCGATCGGCACCCCGGCCTGGCCCGAGGCCAGGCGTGCGTATTCGGCCAGGCGTTCCTCCTGGCTGCGCGCCGATTGCTGTTGGACCGCCAGCGCCAGCGCGTCCAGCCCCGGATCGCCGCTCAGCGCCGCCATGGCCCCGGCGGGTACGCGGCGGTTGTCGCGGGCCATCAACAGGTCGATGGCGCGGTACACGTCGTAGTCTTCGATGTGCGCGCCGAACACGGTTTTCACTGGGTCCAGGTTCAGGTTGGGCACGAAGATCGCCTCGTACGCCAGCTCTTCGTCGGTGTCGATGAACATCGGGATGCTGTCGATCAGGCTCAGGTCGACCACCTCCATGCCGCGTTCGAGCAAGCGCCGCGCAACCTCGGTGGCCAGCAGCCCGCCGAGGCAGTAGCCGATCAGCTGAAAACGTTGATGACCGTCGGCAATCAAGCGCTCGGCGTAGTCCTCGGCCACGCGCTCGATCAGGCGTTTGGGCTCCAGCGCCAGGTACTGTTCGGTGTCAGCCACGGCAAAGCCAATCACCGGACCGGCCTGCTGGTCGGCAAGGGCGCGGCCCAGGTGCTGGAAATAATCGAGGGTGCCGAGGGCGGCATGGAACATCACCCGGACCGGGCCGACGTCACCCCCGCCAAACGGCACCACCAGCGCGTTGCTGCTGGACGAGCGTTGCGCTTCACCGCTGACGGCATCCGTGGCCGGCGTGGCTTCGCCCTGATTGAGCAGGCGCGCGAGGGCGGCGACATTCGGCTCGTTGAGCATCTGGCGCAGCAAGGTGTCGTAGCTCAGGCGTTGGGCCTGGGGCAGTTGCTCACGCAGTTGGCCAGCGACCCGCGCGAGGATCAGCGAGTCGGCGCCTTTTTCATAGAAGCTGTCCTCGACGCCGATCTGCGCCAGCCCCAGGGCGTCGGCCCATACGCGGCATAACTCGGCGCTGAGCGGATCGCTCGGCGCTTCCTGGCTGCTGGAGGCCTGGGCGTCGGCGGCAGGGCGCCAGCCGGCCAGGGTCTTGCGATCGACCTTGCCATTGGCGGTCAGCGGCAAGCGGTCGAGTACCTGCAGGTGCGCTGGCAGCATGTAGTCCGGCAGGCGCTCGGCCAGGGCGCGGCGCAGGCTGTCGACACTCAGGCGCTGCACGCCAGCCTTGAAGCGCGCGGCGAATACCTGCATACCGAGGGCGGCCAGCGGATGATCGGCCTGGGGCAGGGCAGGCAGGCATTCGCCACCGAAGGCCTTGACCCGCGCCTGCCAGATTTCGGCGTCGCGCAGGCCGCTGCGGCCCTGGTCGTGATCGCCGTTGGCCGGTGTCATCATGAAGCCCTGGGTCAGCAGGATCGGCGGCCATTCACCGGTCGGTTCGCTGAACACCAGCCAGCCACCAGGGCTAAGCAACTCGGTGATCTGGCCGAGGGCATTGTCGATGTCCTTGACGCTGTTGAGCATGCCCGCGCACAGCACGATATCCACGCTGTTGCTCGCCAAACCCTGAGGGCGGATGTCCTGGTCGATGTCCAATACGCCATAGCGTACCCAGGCGTGCTCGGCAAAGCGTTGCTTGGCCGCCGGCAGGAAAAACGCGGTCATGTCGGTAAACAGGTAGTCGACTTCCAGCCCATCGAGCAAGCCGATGACCGGCGCGCTGGTGGCGCCGGTACCGGCGCCGATTTCGAGGATGCGAAGTGGGCCGTCGCCTTGATGGTGGGTGGCCAGGCGGTTGATCAGCGCCGCGATGCTGTGGTTGTTGTAGCGCGACACGGCATCCCCGCCGTACAACTGCAAGGCCACGTCCAGTTGGCCTTGGGGGAACAGCAAGTCGAACGGGTTGACCTCCCCCTTGAGCAGTTGCGGCAATTGCCACACATGGTTGAGCTGGTAGTCGAGCAGCGCCTGGCTGCACAGCCCCGAGGCGACCGCTTGTTCCACCCGGCCCCACGCCAGCGCCGGGTTGGGCGCAGGTTGCGCGAGGCGGTAGTGCGAGTGGGTGGAGTGCAGCAGACCCGCCTCGCACAGCGCCCCCAACCAGCGGCGAACCAGCCAATGGTTACGCGGCTTGGCCTGCAAGGCGTGCAGGATTGCGGCGGCGTCCGGTTCGGCCCGTTCGCCGCTGAACAGTCCGGCCTTGAGCAACACCTCCAGCATCGAACTCAATGCGGCGGCACTCAGGTCAGCCTGGTACTCGCGCACCTGTTGCGCATCGAAACTGCCCACCTGGCTGTCGGCATAACGTTTGACCGCCGTAAGCAACGGCGCGCCTGGCAGCGGCTCGGGTTCGGCGCGTGCGGCCGTGACAAACGCCAACAGGTCGCCACTGACCAGGCTGACCGCACTGCCCACGCCAGGGGTGGCGAGCAGTGCGGCCTCGACCTCACCGAGTTCCACCCGATGCCCGCGAATTTTCACCTGGCCGTCTTCACGGCCCAGGAATTCCAGCTCACCCCCCGGCAAATAGCGGCCACGGTCACCGGTGCGGTACAGGCGCTGGCCGTCGACCGGGTGAGCAAAGAAGCGTGAGTCGCTCAATGCTGGATCGCCCAGGTAGCCCTGGGCCAGGCCGACACCGGTGATATACAGGTCGCCCGGCACCCAGGTCGGCGCATCACGCCAGTGGCTGTCGAGTACCCGAAAGCCTTGGTTGGCCAGCGGCAAGCCGTAGGGAATGCTGCGCCACGCTGGGTCGATGGCGCAGATGGGGTGCAGGTTCGACCAGATCGAGGCTTCGGTGGCGCCGCCCAGGCCCACCAGTTTCAGGTCGGGCAACAACGCCTGGAGTTGCGGTGGCAGGTTCAGCGGGATCCAGTCACCGGAGAGCAAGGCCAGGCGCAGGCTGTCCAGTGGCCGGGGTTCGGCGTGCAGGTAGTCGGCGAGCATGTGCAGTTGTGCCGGCACTGAGTTCCACAGCGTGACCTGATGACGCTGTACCAGTTCGGCCCAGTGCGACGGGTCGGCGCCACGTGCCGGGTCGGGCAGCACCAGGGTTGCGCCCACCGCGAGGGGCCCGAACAGGTCATACACCGACAGGTCGAAACTCAACTGCGCCAGGCCCAGTACGCGGTCATCGGCGTTGACGTCGAAGCGTCGGTTGATGTCTTGCACGGTATTGAGCGCGGCGCGATGGCTGATCATCACACCCTTGGGTTCACCGGTGGAACCGGAGGTGTAGATCACGTAGGCGAGGTCATCAGGGCTGCCTTCGACCAGCTCGAAATCCGCGCCCGCCGAGGGCAACCGGTCTACCGCGTGCCATTGCAAGGTCTCGGGCAATGGCGTGTGAGGCTGCGCCAGAGAGTGGCCCAGCACATGGCGCACCTTGGCGCTTAGCAGCACGCGGTCGCGGCGGGCGGCCGGGGCGTTGCTGTCCAGGGGCAGGTAGGCCGCGCCGGCGAGCAACACGCCGTAGGCCGCCACCACTTGGTCGAGGCCCTTGGGCATCAGGATCGCCACGGGTTCCTGCGCCTCGCAGCCGGCCTCACGCAGGGTGGCGGCCACGGCCAGTGCGCGTTCGGCAAGGGCGGCGTAGGTCAGGCTGCCACTGGCATCAATCACCGCCAGGGCGTGCGGATGTTCCCAAGCCATGGCCAGCAGGCCGTCGTGCAGGCGACCGGTAGGCAACGGGGCAGCGGTGGCATTCGCCGCCAGGCGTTCGCGCTGTTGCCAGGCCGGAAGAGGCACTTGCACCGGATGTTCCCAGGCGGCCGGATCGAGGGCGAGCAACTGCAATTCAGCGACGAAGGCCTGTTGCATATCGTCCACCAGGCCGTCGGGGAATACGCCCTGGCGCACGTCCCAATGGATATGCAGCCCGTTGGCGTCATCCATTACCTGGCAATCGAGGGTGACTTGCGGCGTCTGGGTGATGCCGTGGCCAACCCGGCGTTGACTGGCCGGCGGTGCCGCGATCCCCAGTCCGATGGCGCTGGTGAAGACCACCGGCATGGCTGCCGCTTCACGCCCACGACGGCGCCCGATTTCGCGCATGACTTGGATGCCGGAAAATAGCCGGTGCTCCAAGTCGGCAAACAATTGGCTGCCCAACTGGCGTGCCTGGGCGGTGAAGTCCAGCCCTTCGGGATCGTTGACCTGCAACAGGCTGACCGAGGTGAAGTCGCCCACCAGACGATCCACCTGCGGGTGCAGTGGCAGACGGTTGAGCAATGTCAGGTTGAGACTGAAGGCGGGCTGCTGGCTCCAGCGTTGCAACGTGGCGACGTAGGCCGCCAGTACCACGATGGAGGGGGTAAGGCCGCGTTCGCTGGCAGCGTTTTTCAGGGCGGCCCATGGCTGCGGCTCAAGCTGCGCCGAGTGCCGTTGGAAACGGGGCTCACGGGTGTCTTCGCCGCTCAGGGGCGCCGGCAGTTGTGGGGCGGCGGGCAATGCGTCGATGCGGGCCAGCCAGTAGTCACGGTCACGTTGGTGGCGGCTGCCTTCGAGCAAACTGCGCTCGGCCAGCAGGTAGTCGCGGAAGGTGATGTCCAGGGCAGGTAAGGCTGCCTGAGGATCCTGCAGCAACAGTTCCAGCTCATTGAACAGCAGCTGCGCGCTGGCCCAGTCCGCGATCAAGGAATCCATGGAAAAGTGCAGCGTGTCGCCGTTGTCGCTGCGGCTCATACGCAGTTCGAACAGCGGCCAGACCTCGGTGGGGTAGAGCTTCTGCTCCATGGCCTGGCGAATCTGTTGCACCGCGTGCTGGTGCTGCTCGCGGGTGGCGCCACGCAGATCGGCGATGGCCAGCGGGTAGTGGGCGACGTCGGGCAGCACACGCTGCGAACCTTCGCTGGCGATCACCGCGCGCAGCATGTCGTGGCGGGCGATCAGACGGTTCCAGGCCTGTTCCACCTGCTGCGGGTCGAGGGTCGGCCAGCTCAGTTCCAGGTAGCCATGGCAGGCGACATTGCCGTAGCCGAAGGACGATTGGCGGCCCAGCAGGTAGGCATTCTGCACATCGGTGAGGGGGAAGGGCGTGTGGTGCTGCGCCGGATCGGCCTGCACGAGCGGGCGTTCCTGTGTCTCCAGCAGGTGCAGGATCTGTTGCTTGTGTTCGCGCAGTTGCGCCAGGCGTTCCGTGTCGAGCAGGCCCTGGGGCGCGCGGAATTTCAGTTGGCCATCCTGGGGCCAGAGTTCGACGCCCAGGGACTTGAGTTCGCTTAGCAGTTTGGCGGCGGGCATGGGGACAGCTCCTGGAAAAAAGGGGGGGTGCGCAGGCATCAGATAACGCCTTCTTCAACGGTGTGCGGGGTGGGCAGGCGTTCGAGGGTTTGCGCCACTTCCAACAGGCTGGCGGCGCCGAACAACTGGCCCATGGGCAGTTCCACACCCAGACGGCTGCGCAGCATTTCGAGAAAACGCGTGGCCAGCAGGCTGTCGCCGCCCAGGCGGAAAAAGTTGTCGTGGCGCGAGACGCTCGGCACCTTGAGCAAGTGCTGCCAGAGCTCGGCGATCACTTGTTCGCCGGCGCTCAGCGGTTGCTCATCCACCGCCTCCCGTGGCTGGGCAGCGGCGGTCAAGGGGGCGAGCAACGCACGGCGGTCGACCTTGCCGTTGCTGCTCAATGGCAGGCGCTCCAGCACCAGGATCTGTTCCGGGCGCATGTACGCAGGCAGGCACTGTTCCAGATGCAGTGCGAGCACCTCGGCGCAGGTGCTGGCCGTAACGGCGGCCATCAGTCGGTGGTCGGCGACCAGCGCCACGGCGCTGTTCACACAGGGGTGGCGCGCCAGGGCGGCTTCGATTTCACCCAGTTCGATGCGATGGCCACGGATCTTCACCTGGCTGTCGGCGCGCCCGAGAAACTCCAACAGGCCATCGGGGTGGTAGCGGCCGAGGTCACCGGTGCGGTACCAGCCATTGACAAAGCGCTCGGCATTCAGCTGCGGCGCGTGGCGATAACCGCGCGCGACGCCGGCACCGCCGATCCACAGTTCCCCCGTGACCCAGTCCGGGCAGTCACGACCTAGCGCATCGACCACCCGGTAGGCCTGGTTGGCCAGCGGCACGCCGTAGGGGATCGAACGCCAGCCCGGGATTGCCTGGCGTACTTCAAAGTGATTCGACCAGATCGCCGCTTCGGTCGCGCCGCCGAGGGCGATAAAACGGCAACCAGGGGCCTGCTCTTGCAGGCGTTGCGGCAGATCAAGGCCGATCCAGTCGCCGGACAGCAGTGCGACCCTCAGGTCCAGAGGCTGGCGGTCTTGTAAGTTGGCTTCCAGCAGCATGTCGAGCAGCGCCGGCACGCTGTTCCACAGGGTCACGTGGTGCTGTTGCAATGCCTTGAGCCAGGCACGGGCGTCGCGGCGCTGGTCTTCGTCGATCAGCACCAGGGCGCCGCCCACCGACAGCAGGCCGAACAGGTCGTACACCGACAAGTCGAAGTCCAGCGCCGACAGGGCCAGGCCCCGGTCGCTGGCTTGGACGCCATAACAGCGGTTGATCTCGGCCACGGTATTCATCGCCGCGCGGTGGGTGATTTCCACGCCCTTGGGCTGGCCGGTGGAGCCGGAGGTGTAGATCACATAGGCCAGTTCACCCGCCGCGAGCGGGCGTGGCGCCGCCAGCGGTTCGGCCTTCAACGCGGTGGAGGGCTTGAGGTGTTTGACGCCGGGCAATCGCGGGTCGTGCTCCGCGAGCATCAGGGTCACACCGGCCTGTTGCAGGATGCGCTGGCAGCGCTGCAACGGCTGATCGACACCCACCGGCAGGTAGGCGGCACCGGCCGCCAGAATGCCCAGCACACAGGCGACCTGCTGCGGCCCCTTGGCCAGGGACACGGCCACCAGGTCGCCGGGTGCGACACCTGCGTCCATCAGGCTGTGGGCGATACGCAGCGCGCGGTCGGCCAGTTCTCCGTACTTCAGCGTGCCGTGTTCGCCCCATAACAGGGCCGGGTGCTGCGGCGTCTGGCGCGCCTGTTCAAAGAAGCCCTGGTGCAGCGTCGGGTCGCTCGGCACGCAGTCGACCGGGGCGTTGAGCTGGGCGCGTCGCTGCGCCTGGGCCTGGGGCAGCAGGTCGGGTGGCGCGCTGTCCCAGGCGTGCTCCGCCAACCAGTTGAGGCTCTGCAGGTAAGCGTCGAACATCGCTTCAACCAGGCCCTCGGGAAACAGGCCGACCACACGGTCCCAGTTAAGGGCAATGCCACCGTTGGCTTCGACGACCTGGTGGTCGAGCCACACTTGCGGGGTTTGTGTCAGGCCGAACACCTGGTGGGCAAACGGGCCGTCCACCGGCGCCGCCGTGCCATCCGGCACGCCCAGGGCGCTGGTGAACACCACCGGCATGCTCACCTGTTGCTCGCCATTGCCCCGGGCCAGCTGGCGCAGCAGGCTGACCGAACCCACGCAGCGATGCTCCAACGCCTCGCCCAGGGATTGTTGCGTACGCCGTGCACGGTCAACCCAACGCTCACCCGCCACGGGCACATATCCGAGCAGGGTCAGCGATGTGAAGTCGCCCATGACCTGGTCGATCTGAGGGTGCACGGGGCGGCGATCGAACAGCGTGAGGTTGAGGCTCAGGTCCGGGCGTGCGCTCCAGCGGCCGAGGGTTTCGGCAAAGGCGCAGAGCAGCACCGCCGAGGCGGTCAGCCCCTGTTGCTGGGCCTTGGCCAGGATCGCTTGCCAGGCGCTGGCATCAATCTGCCCTTGCAGGCGTTCAAAGCGTGGTCGGCCCAGGCTGGCGGGGTCGGCGGCCAGCGGCAGCTGCGGATGGGGCGGCAATTCGGGCAGGCGTTCCTGCCAGAAGCGCTGCGCGGCGTGCAGCTCTTCTGGTGCCGGGGCGCACTGCAATTGGTAATCGCGAAACGACAGGTCCAACGGGGCCAGCGCTATGTCGGGCTCGCGGTACAACGCATCGAGTTCGGCGTAGAAACGCAGGATGCTCAGCGCATCGAGGATCAAATTGTCCAGGCTGATCGCCAGGCGCGTGTGCCGGCCATGGGTCACCGTTTGCACATCGAACAACGGCCATTGGTGAGGGGCGAACACGCGATGGGCACAGTGTTCACGCAGGTCTTCCAGGCTGGCGTGGCCCTGGCCGATCAAGAAGGCCGGCACTTGTTGCAGAATGCGCGCCTGGCCATTCTGGTCGAACACAGCGCGCAGCATTTCGTGGCGTTCGATCAAGCGCTGCAAGGCGTGTTGCAGGCGCGGCAGGTCAAGGTCCTCGACGTCGTATTCACGGTAGAAGTGGCAACTCACGCCCCCCAGCACCAGGCTGGGGTCGCGGCCCAGCCAATAGGCCTGCTGCACCTCAGTCATCGGGAAGGGCGCGTGGCGTTGCGCCAGGTCTGCAACAACGGTGTGTGCGGGTTCGGCCTGGGCCTGTTGATGCAGGTCGACACAAAACTGCGCCAACACCGGCTTGGCAAACACCTGGGCGATGCGTGCACCGCCCAGCCCTTGTTCGGCGAGCAGGCGCACCAGGCGGGTGGCGCTCAGGGAGTCGCCGCCCAGGGCAAAGAAGCTGTGTTCGCGGCACACCTCGCCACAACTGAGCAACTGCTGCCAGGCGCGGGCCACCTGCTGTTCGATGACGCCGCAGGGCGCTGACAGGTTGGCCTGCTGCGCCGGGCTATGCTGGGCGAGCCACGCGTGCAAGGCCTTGCGGTCGACCTTGCCGTTGCCGGTCAAGGGCAACTGCGCGCAGCCAAGGATCAGCGAGGGAATCATATACGCCGGCAGGCGCTCGGCCAGGCCCGGCAGGTCGATCTGCACAGGTTGCACGGCGCCGTGCGCCAGACGGACCACCGCCGCCAATTGCTGGCCGGCCAGCAACACGACCGCGTGCTCCACGCCAGGGCAGGCCAGCAGTGCCTGTTCGACTTCGCCGGCCTCGATGCGGTAGCCATGCAGCTTGAGCTGAAAGTCGCTACGCCCGAGGAATTCCACAGTGCCGTCGGGGTGGTAGCGCGCCCGGTCGCCGGTGCGGTACCAGCGCAGGCCTTGATAGTCGACGAAACGCTCGGCGCTGCGCACACGGTCGCCTCGATAACCTTCGGCCACCCCGGCGCCGCCGATCCACAGCTCACCGGCCACCCAGTTCGGGCAGTCATGGCCCTGGTGGTCGACGATGCGCAGGCTGACGTTGTCCAGCGGTTTGCCGTAGGGCAGGCAGTGCCAAGCCAATGGCTGGCCGGGGAGGGCTTCGAACAGCGTCGAGTGGATCGCCGCTTCGGTGGCGCCGCCCAAGGCCATGAAGCGACAGCCCGGCGCCTGGGCCCACAACCGTGGCGCCAGGTCCGGGGCGACTTTGTCACCGCCGAGCAACACCGCACGCAGCGGTAGGCGGGCGTCGGCCGGGGCGCAACCGAGCAACATGTCCAGCAACGCCGGCACGCAGTTGAGCACACTGGTGCGGTGCTGCAGGGCCAATTCACGCCAGCGCTCGGCATCGCGCTGCGCTTCGGGCTCAATGCCAATCACCGCCGCACCAGTGGAGAGCGCAGCAAACAGGTCGAACACCGACAGGTCGAACTCCAGCGCAGAGAGCGCGAGGATGCGGTCATCGGCGGTCAGTTGGAGGCGTCGTTGCAGGTCGTCCACGGTGTTGGCGGCGGCCAGGTGGCTGATTTCCACGCCCTTGGGTTCGCCAGTGGAACCGGAGGTGTAGAGGATGTAGGCGAGGTCGCTGACCGCGCCGGGCCGGGGCGCGTCCAGCGCGGGGCCCGGAGGTGGCAGGGCCTTGAGCAGCAACCGCGCACCTGAGCTTTTGCAGATTTTCTGGCAGCGGGCGTCGGGCTGGTCGATGCCGATGGGCAGGTATGTGGCGCTGCAGGCGAGGATGCCCAGCACCGCGATGACTTGCTCGGGGCCCTTGGGCAGTTGCAGCGCCACGACATCGCCACGCTGGATACCTTGGTCTTCCAGGTACGCTGCAACTTGCAGGGCCCGCTCGGCCAGCTCGCCATAGCTGATGACGGGAGGGTGGCCCTGCAACAGCGCGGGCAAGGCGGGCGTCAGGCGTGCCTGGGCAAAAAATGCCTCATGCAGGCGCTTGACGGGCAGGGCAGCAGGCTGGCCTTGCACGGTTTGGCGCAGGGCCAGTTGCTCGACGGGGATCAGCGCAGGCGGCGTCTGATGCCACGCGACGGGATCAAAACACAGGCGTTGCAACAGGTCGGTATAGGCCTTGAACATGCCATCCAGCACACCGTCGGCGAACAGCCCTTCACGTGCATCGAGGTTGACCAGGATGCCGCCGTCCAGCTCGGTGACTTGCGCATCGAGCCACACCTGTGGGCCTTGGGAAATGATCCACGCCGGTTGGCCGAAGCTGGCCTGTACGCCCTTGGCGAACAGTTCACCCAGGCCCAGTGCGCTGGTGTATACAACGGGAGCCAACACGTGTTCACCGCGTTGGCGGGACAGTTCGCGCAACACCTCCAGGCCGGAAAACGCACTGTGCGCGACATCGTTGTGGAAGCGGCGTTGCAGGGCGGTGGCGCGTGCGGCAAAGGTGCCGGCGACCCGGCCGTCCCAGGCCAGCAGGATCGATGAGGTGAAATCCCCCACCAGGCGATCGACATCGGCGTGCAGCGGTGCGCGATTGAACAGCGGCAGGTTGAGCAGCAATTCAGGGGTATCGCACCACGCGCCGAGGGCTTCACTGAACACCGCCGCCAACGCCATGGCCGGCGTGAGGCCGTGCTCCCGCGCCTGGCGTTCGAATGCCTGGCGTTCCGACGGCGGCAGCCAATGGTGACGGCGGCAGACCTGGCGGTCATCGCCCTGGGGCTTGATCGGCAGGCTCGGAGCACCGGGCAATTGGTCGAGGCGCTGTAACCAGTAGTCACGCGCCTGTTGATGGCGATCCCGCTGCTCGATGCTGGCCTGTTCCTGGCGCAGGTCAGCCAGGTAGCGGGCAAAGGTGTAGTCCAGCGCGGGCAGGCGATGTTGGCGGTACAACAGCACCAGGTCGCCGAGCAGGGTGCGCAGGCTCAAGGCATCGGCGGCGAGCATGTCCAGGTTCAGGTGCAGGCGGGTGCCGTCGGGCAACAACGACAGCTGGATATCCAGCACCTGGCCTTGTTCCACTGCCAACTTTCGATGGGACAGCTCGGCGCGCAAGGCTGCCAGCCGTTGTTGCACCTGTTCGGTGCTGTCCTGGCGCAGGTCATGCACCGTGAGCCCCGGCCACGGGCTGTGCGCGAGGACTTGCTGGCGGCCGTCATCGAGAAACTGCGCCCGCAACATCGGGTGCCGCGCGAGCAGGGCACGCACGGCAGCTTCCAGTCGTAGCGGGTCAACGTCGTGGCCATCGAACTCGTTATAGAAGTGCGCGGCCACGCCACCCAGCGCTTGGCCAGGGGCGCGACCGATCCAGTAAGCGTGCTGCATCGGCGCCAGTTCGAACGGCAAGCCGTCATCGGTAAAGGTGCTGACCGGCGCGTCGGCCGTGGGTGCCGTATCAAGCAGGGCCAACCAGGCACACAGGCGCGGGTCCGCCACCAGGTCGGCGAAACGCGCGGCGAGACCTTGGCGCCGCCATTGGCCGGCGAGACGGATCAGGGTGACGGAATCCAGCCCCCATTCGATCAGGTTGGCCTCCAGGGGCACCTGGTCGGCGGGCAGTCCAAGGGCGTCGGACAGGGATTGGCGCAGCAGTGTTGCGGTTGAGGTGCTGGGAGTGGCCATGGCTCAACGTCTTCTCATCGCTAGGGCCCGGGCCGGGGTTGGCCCAGGCGCTGGGGGCAGGCAAATGCATGGGGCAAGATGCTAGTCATTCTCATTTTGCTAACTACCCGGATCGAATCGTTTTTGCCCCGTATCCGTTTGGTCGGTGCGGATTGCACGGGCGCAGCTGCGGGGGATGACGCCGATACGCCGCGCGATGCGGTTGGAAAATGACTTGAATCGGGTAGAGCCCGGCCCACGGCCTTGACTACCGTCGCTCGCCGCCCTTTTTGCAGGGCTTCTTCATGGAGTTGCGGATGTCAGTCGATTCGGGTTTACAAGTGCGCGGCCTGCGCAAGCGCTACAACAACGGCGTTGAAGCGCTGCGCGGCGTTGACCTGAGTGTTGGCCCCGGCATGTATGGCTTGCTCGGCCCCAACGGCGCCGGCAAGAGCAGCCTGATGCGCACCCTGGCGACCTTGCAGCAGCCGGACGCCGGCAGCATTCACCTGGACGGCGTGGACGTTCTGCGCGGCCCCGACCATCTGCGTCGCCGCCTGGGTTACCTGCCGCAGCAACTGGGCGCATACCCCGGCGTGAGTGCGCGGGATTTGCTCGATCGGTTTGCCTGGCTCAAGGGCCGTACCGACAACCGCCAGCGCCGCGAGGAAATCGAGGCCCTGCTGGAAAAGGTCAACTTGCAGCAGGCGGCCCACCGTGCGTTGGCGACCTATTCGGGCGGCATGTTGCGCCGGTTCGGTATCGCCATGGCGCTGGTGGGCTCGCCGCGCTTACTGATCGTCGATGAGCCCACGGCGGGCCTCGACCCGGCCGAACGCAACCGTTTTCATCGGGTGCTGGCGGATGTCGCCGCCGAATCCATCGTGCTGCTCTCGACCCATATTGTCGAAGACGTCGAGAACCTGTGCAGCCGTCTGGCGGTGTTGGCCGGCGGGCAGATTATTGTCGAAGGTCGCCCGGCCGACTTGCTCGCTGCCGAGCAGGGCCGCTTGTGGGAAGCGCCGTTCACCCGTGGTGAAACGCTGCCCGAAGCGTTGCATGTGGCCGCCAGCCCGCAAGGCAGTCGCGTGATCGTGCACGGTGAGCGGCCAGCAGACCCGCGCTTCATCGCCCATGTACCGCGCCTGGAAGACATCTATTACCTGGCGCTGGCCCAGGCCGGCGAGGCGGTGGACGCATGAATACCTTCGCCTTGCTGTTGCGTGAAGCCTGGGTGGAAGTCCGCGCCGGGCTGCGCAGTGGCATTCCCTTGTTGGTGTTTCTTGGCCTCACCGGCTACCTGCTGATGTCCCTGACGAATGCCGACTACGTGCAGAAAATGGGCGCCAGCGACATCGCACGCAATGCGCCGAGCCTGATTTACCTGATGTCGTGCGGTTGCATGTTCTTCCTGTTTTTTGCCTGGGCCTGGGTATTTGCGCAGCCGGCCCTGCGCGACCGCAAGGCGCAGTTGGAAGAGGTGCTGCTGGCCTTGCCGCTGTCGCTGCCGGCGCTGCTGTGGGGGCGTTTTATCGGCGCGGCGCTGGTGGGTGGGTTGCTCGCCAGTTCGTTGATTGTCGGCTTCCTGGTCAGCCCGGTATTGGGCTGGCTCGGCTGGGTACCCGCGGCCAGTATCGGTGCGCCGGTGTGGTCGGCGTTGGCCTTTGCCTGGGTCGCCTTGCTGTTGCCGGTGAGTACGGGGATCGGTGCGTTGTATTACCTGCTGGCGTTGCGCAGCCGTGGCCTGGCTGCGCCCTTTGCCCTGGCGACGGTATTGATGCTGCTGTGGATGTTTGCGGTGGTCGTACTCAAGGGCGGGCATATCAACCCGCTATTGGCGGCCAGCCTGGACCCGTCGCTATTTACCTTTGCCCAGGCCCAGGTCGAAACCTGGAGCGCCGCGCAGAAGTCGCAGTCGCTGCTGGCGCTGACGCCGGGGTTCTGGCTCAACCGCGCGTTGTGGTGTGTGTTGCCGCTGCTGGTCCTGGCCGTGGTGTTGGCGCGCACCACGCGCCAGGGCCTGATGGGCCGGCGCAGCGGTGCGGTGCTGGCGGAACCGCCGATGCTGCGCAGCCGTGCCGTGCAATTGCCGGGTCCGTTGACGGCCAGTCGTTGGACGCACGCCTTGTGGCATGAAGCGCGCTGGCAGGTACGCCAGTTGTTTGCACGGCGGATCTGGTGGGTGGCGCTCGGCTTGCTGCTGGTGATGGGCGTGCTCAGTGGTTTTGTCCACGGCGTGTGGCATGCGCGCGGGCCGATGGTGCCACGGGCGGATCTGACCCTGCCGCTGTTGTCGAGCGCGTTGTTCCTGGTGATCGCCTTTATTATCGCGGCGCTGGTGGGCTTGGTGTGTCGGCGTGATGACGTCGAAGGCCTCGGGGCGATGTTGCAGGCGACCCCCGCGCCGACCTGGTTGCGATTGTTCGGCCGCACGGCCTGTGTGTTGTTGGCGACCCTGACCTTGGCGCTGGTGCCAGGCATTGCCAGCCTGCTGATCAGTGCCATCGCTGCGCCCGATAGCCTGGCGCCGGGCTTTGTACTGGTCTACCAGGCGCTGGTGTTCGCGCCGCCGCTGCTGGAACTGGCCGCGCTGACGGTGCTGGTGCACGCGTTGATTCGCCGCTCGGGGCTCGCGTACGCCACGTCGATGCTGCTGACGTTTTTCCTGGTGCTCAACCACGAATTGGGGCTGGTCAGCTACCCCGCCTATGCGATGGGGATACCGGCGCATGTGGCGTTGTCGCAACTCGCCGGCTGGGCGCCGTGGTTACCCTATCTCGGCACCCTGGCAGGCTGGAAACTCGCGGGTTGTGCGGTGATGGTCGGCGTGGCGGCACTGGTGTTGCCTCGCGGTCCCGAACGCCGCCGTTTCGCTGACGTGCGCCAGCCTTTACCGCTTGTCGCATTGGCCCTGGGCGCCTTGGGTCTGCTGGGCAGTGGCGTGTCTTTGCACCATCACCTGGTGGAGCAGGGCGACTACCAATCGGTGGCCGAGGAACGTACTGAACGCGCCGCCTGGGAACAGCGCTGGCTGCCCGGAGCAACGGCCTGGCAGGTGGCGGGCGGGCGCGTGCAACTGCGCGTGGATTCTGCTGCGCGTCAGGTTGAGGGCCAGTGGACGCTTGACGCCGTGGTGGCCAGCCAATTGGACGCTGAGCTGCCGCCAGGCTTGCAGGTGACGGCGGTGAGCGTGATGGGGCAACCGGTCACGTTCGAACAGGCGACCGAGCACCTGCGGGTGCCTCTGGCACCGTGTGCGACGAACGCCTGCACTGTGGAGTTGAACTGGACGGTCAGCGCCAACGGCTGGCCGTCGGAAGGCGAAGCGTTCTGGTTGGGGCCGCACGGTGTGTGGCTGCAAGCGCGCCGCGTTATGCCGCGCCTGGGGCTGGACAGCGAGCGGCTGCTGCGTGCGCCGGTGCAACGCAGCGAGGCTGGTTTGGCAGCCGACGTGCCCACCTTGGCGGCAGGTTCCGCCGTCGCCGTGGAGGCCATCGCGCCGGCGGGCAACTGGCAATGGCACGTTGAGATTGATGGACAGGACTTCAACGGCCACAGCGCGGCGCCCTTGGATTTTGCCTACAGCTTGCAGGCAAAGGCGGATACCAGTCGCCAGCAAACGGCTGTTGAAGTGCGCGAAGACCTGGACCTGATGAGCGCCTGTGTGGCGCGACGCCTGGGCAGTCGCCCGGTGGTGGAGGGCGTGAACCAGTGGCCGACCGGCATGGGCGACAGCCGCTTGAGCCAAGGTCAGCTGTTGCTCGCCCAATCGCCGGATTGGGACGTGGCCGCGACCGGCGTCGGGCGTTCGGCGCGCCGTGCGCATATTGCCGAGCTGCTTGCCCGCCGGGTGTTGATTGACGCCAGCGACCTGCGCCAAGTGCCGGGTTACCTGTGGTTGAGCCAGGGCGTGGCGGGCGCGATCGGCTTGCTGTGTGTGGCGGACGTAGACGGTCCTGAAGCGCGCGCGGCACTGGTGAAACTCATGGCCGATGACCTGACCCGCGCGCTGGGCAATGACGGCGAACCCGTCGGCACCCTGGCTGATGCCCGCGAGCATGGCTGGGCCGCCAACTATGCAGCGCTGGCGAGCCTGGCATGGACCGCCGAACAAAGCCCCGAACAACTGACGGCAATGACCGCCGCCATCCGAAACGGCCAGGGATGGCCGGCTGCGATCCAGCCCTTGTTGGGCGCGCCTGATCCTCACGCGATTGCCGCTGCGCTTGAGCGCTGGGGCCCTGCGCAATGAATTCGAACCATCCCTGCCTTTTGGAGCTTTGTCATGTCATCTGCACTGTTTATCCAACCGCTGCGCCGTCCCCTCGGCTGGCGGGCCAACGTCCTGACCCAGGCCATGGCGCTGGGCTTGTCCAGCCAGATGTGTACGGCCTATGCCGCTGACTATCAGCCGCAGGCCCCCGCGGAGGCCATCGAACTGGCACCGCTGACGGTCAGCGCACGCTTGAGCCAGGAGAGTGCCAAGGACATCCCCTTTGGCCTCTCGGTGATCGATGGGAAAACCCTCGAGACCCGGCGCCTGCGCACCCTTGAGGACGCGCTGCGCACCACGCCGGGGGTGGATGTGAACTCCTGGGGCGGTGCCAATGACGCCAATGTGCGTATCCGAGGTGTCGGCTCACTGAACCAGATGAGCATGGATGACGGCTCGGTGGTGCTGAATGTGGACGGCGTGCCGATGTCAGTGCGCAATGCCGCGCTGGCGACGCTCGACGTGCAACAGGTGGAGGTGCTCAAGGGCCCGCAGGGCACATTGCTGGGGCGCAACAGCGAGGCGGGCGCGATCAACGTCACGACCCGCAAGCCGACGCGCGAGCTGGAGGGGTATGTGCGTGGCGAAGTCGGCAACCAAGGCCAGTTCATGACGGAAGGCGCCGTGGGCGGGCCGTTGACCGACTCGCTGGCGGGGCGTATCGCGGTGCGGCGCAGCGGCTTTGATAACTGGGTCGATGACCAACAGGACGGCGACCCGCTGACCAAACCCCGGGACCTGGCCCTGCGCGGCAGCCTGCTGTGGGACAACGACCAGGGCACCACCGGCCTTTTGACCGCCGAGCGCCAGCGCGCCGAGCACTATGCGGGCCTGGAGCTGTTGCGTCCGTTTGGCAATCGCCCGAGCCTGGACTACACGCCTGGCACCTTCGATGGCAACCAGAAGACCAACGAGCGTTACTCCTTCGAACTCAACCACGACCTGGCGCAGTCGCGCATCACCTCGATCAGCGCCTACACCAGCACCGACTTCAATGCCGTCAAAGGCTACGATCGCAACATCACGCGGGCGTTGTACGGTGCTCCGTTTGAATACCTGATCGAAGACTCGGCCCATGAGCGCGTGTGGAGTCAGGACCTGCGCCTGGGATCACTGGCGGATGCCGATGTGTTTTGGGTGACGGGGCTCAACTTGTCGCGCTCCGAGCGCAGTTTCGATTCCAACAACTTCACCAATGGCGCGCAGCAGATGCGCGACTTCAGCACCAACAGCTACGCGGCCTATGGCGAGGTGACGTACCCGATTGCCGAAGACTGGAAGCTCACCACCGGCCTGCGCCACACCTGGGACCGCAAGACCTATGGTGCCGATTATTCCAGTGGCGGCGCGCAGGTCAGCGACAGCCGGCGTTTGCAGGACAACTACAGCACCGGACGCGTGGCGCTGAGCTACGCGCTGACGCCGCAGACCAATGTGTATGCGGTGCTGTCACGGGGCTACAAATCGGCGGGGTTCAACGACTACGCCACGTCGATCAAGGACAGCGAGCCCTACAAGGCCGCCAAGGTGAATTCCGCCGAGTTGGGTTTCAAGCATGAAAGCGCCGGTGGCGACCTGAGCCTGGAAGGCGCGTTGTTCATCACACGTGTACAGGACGACCACCTGCTGGGCTACGACTTCAACACCCTGGCGGTCAGCGCGGTGAACGCCGACACCCGCAGCAAGGGCGCCGAGCTGTCGACCACCTGGCACGTCACCGATGAACTGACCTTGGGCAGTGCCGTGAGCTACACCAATGCGGTGGTGACGTCGGATGCGCCGGGAGTGTCCGGCGGTGACGTGGCAGCGGGCAGCCGCGTGCCGGATGTGCCGCTGTGGAGCGGCAACTTCAGCGTCGCCTGGCAAAAGAACCTGGGGGCCTTGCTCGGGTTGCCAGCGCCACGCCTGAACACCTTGCTCAATTACCGCGTACAGAAAAATCGCCCGGCCGACCCGCAGAACCACTACGACCTCAAGGGCTACGCCAAACTGGATCTGCACCTGGGCCTGGAGAGTGGCGGTTCGGAGATCTACCTGTGGGGCGACAACCTGCTGGATGCACGCTACGACCTGTACGGCTCGTACTCCACCGACCAGGTACTGACTGGCATGCCGGGGCGCGGGCGGTCGGCAGGCGTGGGGTATAGCTACCAGTTCTGACCGACCTGTAGGAGCGAACTTGCTCGCGAAGATTGCCCAGGCTCCGCTAGTAATCAGGCTGCCCGCGTTAACGTTGACGTTTTTCGCGAGCAAGCTCGCTCCTACAAGAGGAGAGCTGCCCGTTCACACTGTAGGAGCGAGCTTGCTCGCGAAGAGCGCCCAGGCACCGAGATATATCAGGTTGTCCGGCTAGCAAGCTCGCGCCTACAGCCAGATCGCATCCCACAATGGGTACTGACCGATGTGCTCGACCAGGCCAGCGCGCAAAGGGTTGGCGACGATATAGCGGGCCATGGCTTTCATGTCGTCTTCGCGACGCAATGCCCGATCAAAGTAGCCCTTCTGCCAAAGCGCTCCATGAAAGCCCCTCACTGCATTGATCGTTCGTGCACTTCGCGATTTGGTTATGCGCATCAACCTCGGCAAATCACCGTTGTGCAACTCGACCAGCCAGTGAAAATGATCCGGCATGATGACCCAGGCCAGTGAAGTTGCCTCGCCGTCTACTTGGGATCGCCTGAATTCGCTGACCAGTAGTCGACCGAGGCGCCAATCCTGAAAGATTCGTTGTCGTTGATGGGTAACAGCGGTAAGCAAGTAAATACGGCCAGTTTCGGAGTAGCGGCCTAAGCGCAGGCGATGTGCGTTTTGCTGGGTGGACATTCCTTCGTCCTCTTCTGTGGATGGAAGAGAAACGGTAGGAGCCATCAGCGTCTATTGCCTTTAAACACTAGTACCAGATATGTCCCAACCCTGTAGGAGCGAGCTTGCTCGCGAAGAGCGTCAACGATGACGCACGCATCCAGAACAAATGCGGTGCCTGAGCGTTCTTCGCGAGCAAGCTCGCTCCTACAGTGAGGGGTGGGGTCAGAACTGATAGGTGTAGCCCACGCCCAAGGTACGGCGGCGTGCCGGTGCACCGTAGGCCACCGGGTCACTGTAGAAACCGTAGGTGTCGTAGGTCTGGTTCAGCAGGTTGTCGGCGAAGGCATAGACTTCGCCGAACTTGCTTTCCAGGCCCGCGCGCAGGTCGAGTTTCTCGTAGTTGTCCAGGTTGAAATGGTTTTGCGGGTCGGCTGCGCGCTCGCCCACCCAGTGATAGTTCAGGCTGGTGTTGAGGGTGGTTTCGCCGAGGCTGGCGAAGGTGCCCAGTGGGTGTTTCCAGCTGGCGTTGAAGTTACCGCTCCAGCGCGGAACATCCGGGGTGCGGTTGCCGGCAGCGACGTCACCGGCCTGGATGCCTTGCACGCCGCTGGTGATCTTGGCATCGAGGTAGGTGGCGCTGGCGGCCAGGGTCAGGCCGTAATCGAAGCGCCAGCTGCCTTCCAATTCGGCACCTCTGGTGCGGGTGTCGGCGTTGAAGGCATTGGTGGCGAAGGTCGCCGCGTCATAGCCGAGCAGGTGATCGTCGTGCACACGGGTAAAGAACAGCGCGCCGTTGAGGCTGCCGCGACGGTCTTCGGTTTCACTCTTGAAGCCCAGTTCCGCGGCTTTGCTGACGGCGGCCTTGTAGGGCTCGCTGTCGGTGACCTGCGAGGCATAGTCATTGAAACCACCGGATTTATAGCCCCGCGCCAGTTGTACGTAGACGTTGGTTTGCGGCGTGAGGGCGTAGCTCAGGGCGACGCGGCCGGTGCCGTAGTCGTCGGTGAGCTTGCGTGAGTCCTGCACCGCACTGCTGCCGGAGAAGTATTGGCCGTCGTAGGTCTTGCGATCCCAGGAATGGCGATAGCCGGTGGTGAGTTTCAGGCGCTCGGTGAGGGGGAAGGTGACTTCACCGTAGCCGGCGTAGGTGGTGGTGGTGAAGTCACGGTATTTGGCGCCGGAGGTGCCGTAGGTGTTGCGCGGCGTGTCGTAGCTGCGCTCGTTGCGACTGGCAGCGAGGCCCGCCACCCAGAACACCTCGGAGTCAGGCAGCGAGCTCAGGTGCAGGTCCTGGCTCCAGCTGCGCTCGAAGGATTTGTCCACCACCCAGAATTCGCTGGGGGTGCCGTACAGGGCGCCCATGAGTTTGCTGTCGTAGGCGATCAGGCCTTCGAAGTCGGCGGTGCCGGTGGCGGTGGTGGAGGTCAGGCGGCTGTTGGCGAAGTCGTGATCGACCTTGAGCGTATAGCGTTCGGTGGTCTTGTAGTTGTCGTCAAACAGGCCTGGGGTCAGGTCCAGGCTGGGGTCGCTGCCGTAAGGGCGCAACACCAGCGAGTTGGTGGCGCGCTCGGTTTTCTGGCGTTCGGCGCTGACCAACACATGGGTGTCATCGTTGAGGTCCCACAGCAGGCTGCCTCGGTAGGCTTCGTTACGCGGCTTGGTGATGGGGTGGTTAGTCTGGTCGTTGTCGATCCAGCTGTCATAGCCGGCACGACGCACAGCCAGGCGACCGCTGAGGCTGTCGCTGATCGGACCGCCGATGGCGCCTTCGGTGAGGAATTGGCCTTCCTGGCCGACTTCGCCACGCACATAACCCTCAAGTTCGCGGGTAGGTTGGCGCGTGGTGATATTCACCGCGCCCGCCTGGCCAATCGCACCGGACAACGTGCCCTGAGACCCCTTGAGCACTTCGATACGATCGACGTCGAGGGTGCCGAAACCGAGGCTTCGCGACGACACGGGCACACCGTCGATATTGAACGCCACCGAGCTGTCATCCATCGACATCTGGTACAGCGAGCCGACGCCACGGATCAGTACATTGAAGTCATTCGGCCCCCCGGACGAATTGACGCTGACCCCGGACGTATTGCGCAGTGCGCTTTCCAGCGTGTCGAGCCGCTGGGTGCGCAGTTGCTCGCCGCTGATCACGCTGAGGCTGATGGGCACTTCCTTCGGGTCTTCCTGCTCCATGCGCGCAGTCACCGTCGAGGCCGGCAGTTGCACAGGCTCGCTGGTGGCGGCGGCGAGCGCCGAATTGGCCAGTGTCAAACTCATGGCTATTGTTATAGTATTACGTTTGTAGCAAGATTGGCGGGTAGCCGTCGTGTTGCATCGTGCAGACATGATGGGACCTTGACTGAGGATTCTGATCGGCGCGCGTTGCGGGGTGGCAGCGGCGATTTGGCGGAGCCTGTGCAGCGCGCCAGATGCTAATAATTATCAATTGCGCACTTCCACCCCGATGTGATCTGATTCGAGCCGTATCCGGTCAGCCAGGAGATTTACGATGTCAGCCGTTCAAGGAGGCGCAGGGGAGCCGATGCCGGTCTCGCGAATCATTACGGGAGGATATGGATGCGACCTCGGGCCAGGGGCGCACTGTCGCGTCACCCGCGTGTCGCTGCAGGACGGGCTGGACATCGTACGGTGGCAAAGCACCTTCGATCAGCCAATAGAATTACCCTTGCAGGACGACAGCGACTGCATCCATTTCAGCTTCACCAACCTGCTCAAGGGCAAGGCCTCGTGCAGCTTTCAAGAGGGGCGTCGGCAACGGCGCTATGCGATTGACGAGGGCGCGGGCAGCATCAGCTTTGGTCGTTGCCGCCACGGTCTTTACCACCAGCACGGCGAGATCGATAACATCACCGTGATGATTCGTCCTGAAGTGCTTGAGCAATGGGAGCTGAAACTCGACCCGCGGCTGAACAAAGCGCTGGCGTGTGACCATTGCTTTCTCGATGGTCACCGCAGTGGCGAAATGAGCGCGACTGCGCACCTGCTAGGCGCCGCCATGGACCAAGGTGCTGACCTGACAACGGCCCAGCCGCGCAGCAACCTATGGCTTTACGGGCAGAGCGTTACACTGGTGAGCTTGTTCCTGGAAGTACGCCAGGACGCCGAATGCACCTGCCGCGTCAGCAACACCGACCGCCAACGGCTGGTGCGTGCCCGTGAGCGTCTGCTTGAAGACCTGGGCAAGGCGCCGAGCCTGTCTGAGTTGGCGCGTGAGTCCGGGTTGAGCCAACCCAAGCTGACGCGCGGGTTTCGGCAACTGTTTTTTAACAGTGTCTACGGCGTATTCCAGCAAGCACGCATGATCCAGGCACGCAGCCGCTTGATGAGCGGCGATGAATCCGTGATGCGCATCGCCTCGGACCTGGGCTACGCCAATGCCAGTCATTTTGCGACGGCGTTTCGTAAGCAGTTCGGAATCAACCCGTCGACGCTCAAGCACGGCGGGAGGAGCAAATCACTGGGTATTAATGCGTCGTAAACGAAGATGTGCCTAAGCGCTCTGATTTCGTTGGACGCACAGGTGGGGGCGGCATGGAGCTGAGGCCAAGCATTTACTAGAGGCTGTCGGGGTCGCCGAAAAACATCTGGATTCTCGACCGCAACCACCGTTCTCCCGGATCATTATCCTGCGACCCGCGCCACGCCATATGCAGCTCAAAGCTGCGCACCGGCAACGGTGGATCCTCCGCACGCAAGCCACCCGCCGAGGTCAGCGCCTCGGCCGCATAGTCCGGCACGGTCGCCAGAATATCCGTGCCTGCCAGCAAAGTGCCCAAGCCGTTGAACTGCGGCACGGCCAGTACCACGTGGCGTTTGCGGTCGAGTTTTTCCAGTTCTTCGTCAATAAACCCGCTCAAGTCACCGGCAAACGACACCAGCGCATGGGGGCGGGCGCAGAAGTCGTCAAGGCTCAGGGAGCCCGGAACGCTGTCGGCGCGCAGCAGTTTCGGCAGGCTGCGGCGCAGTACTTTGCGCTTGGCGTTGGCCGGAAGGTCGGCGGTGTAGCTGACGCCGATGGAAATTTCGCCGGAAGCCAGCAGGCCCGGCATCAGGATGTAGTTGACGCGACGCACCACCAGCACAATCCCAGGGGCTTCGGCACGCAGGCGTTTGAGCAGTTGGGGCAGCAGCGCGAATTCAACATCATCGGACAGGCCAATGCGGAATACGGCGGTGCTGGTGGCCGGGTCGAACTCGGCGGCGCGGCTGACGGCGGTGGAAATGGAGTCCAGGGCCGGGGAGAGCAGGGCGAAGATTTCCACCGCCCGGGCCGATGGCTCCATGCTGCGGCCGGTGCGCACGAACAGCGGGTCATCAAACAGCCCGCGCAGGCGTGACAATGCCGCGCTGATGGCCGGCTGGCCGAGGAACAATTTCTCGGCGGCACGGGTCACGCTGCGCTCATGCATCAAGGTTTCGAATACGATCAAGAGGTTAAGGTCGACACGACGCAGGTCGTTACGGTTCATCTTGTGTCCTGGAAGAGTCAGCAAACTTGACGAGAGCGGCCATATGTAAACAATGACCGGCATGAATCTTACGGGGAAAGGCTGGTACTCTGCACAGGATAATTGAGTTTTCCTACGATAGCTGAGGTCTATTCCTCACATGCGGAATCAATGACAGGCATGTCGACTATTAATGGCGACCGGTGGTCTTACCCGGAAAGCCCAGATAGAGTTCATGGCATTAGAGGTTACTTTGACGAGGTTTGCGATGTCCCGCACGATCCGTTTTCACAAGTTTGGTCCGGCCGAGGTGCTCAAATGCGAAGAGCATGCAGCCGCGCAGCCCGCACCGGGCGAAGTGCAGGTGCGTGTCGAAGCGATTGGCATCAGCTGGTATGACATTCTGTGGCGCCAGAACCTGGCGTCTTCCCATGCACGCTTGCCGTCCGGCCTTGGCCATGAAATGGCCGGTGTGGTGGTCGCTGTAGGCGATGGCGTGGATGATTTGGCAGTGGGTGATAAGGTGGCCAGTTTTCCGGCCGAGAGTCCCAATGATTACCCGGTGTATGGCGAACAGATCGTCCTGCCCCGTTCGGCTCTGACCCGTTATCCGGATGTCTTGAGCCCTATCGAGGCCAGCGTGCACTACACGCCGTTGCTGATTGCCTACTTTGCGTACGTGGATCTGGCGCGGGTCAAACCTGGGCAATTTGCCTTGGTGACGGACGCGAGCCACTGCGCCGGCCCGTCCTTTGTGCAGCTGGGCAAAGCCCTGGGTGTACGGGTGATTGCGGCCACCAAGGACAGTGAAGAACGTGAATACCTGCTGTCCTTGGGGGCGGAAAAGGTCATCGTCACCGAGGAGCAGGACCTGCTGATGCAAATCAACAAGTTCACTGACAACCGTGGAGTTGACGTGGTGTTCGACGGTTTGGGCGGCCCGCAGATGTCGCTGCTCGGTGATGTGCTCGCGCCGCGTGGCAGCCTGGTGCTGTACGGCTTGCAGGGCGGCAACCAGACACCGTTCCCGGCCTGTGCAGCGTTTCAAAAGAACATTCAGTTCTTTGTGCACTGTATCGGCAATTTCACCGGCAAGCCTGAGCTGGGCATTATCCAGGACCAGGTCGCCTTGCAGCGGGCGCTCCGGGATATCAACCAACTGACCGCCGACCGTGTGCTGGTACCGCTCAAAACAACGGTGTTTCCGTTCAATCAGTTCGTGGAAGCGCATCGCTATATGGACGAATGCCCGTGCCGCGAGCGCGTCGCATTGCAGGTTGAAGCTGTTTAGAGTGTAGGAATATTCTCAAATAGAGCATTTTTTATACTTGTCGCATGGGACAAAAGCGCCATTTGACAGGGCAGCAAGGGTACTGCCCACCCGCTGCCAGATTGGCGTGTTACCCCCCTAAAACCTGATCTTTTCCCTGACGCCGCCCTGAATTTCAGTGCGGCGTCTTTGTGTGCGCGTGACTTATAGGCCTGCTGTTATTCATCTGCACTGGTTTTCGGCAGGGTTCTGTATCTATTAATCATTATTCCAGCGCTGATAATTGCGCCGTCACTTTCATCTCAAGGACTGAGCAATGATTGAATATCCGATACCGCTATTGCGAGTAGTTAAAACTGATTGCGCGGTCAGCGCAGGGCGCCAGGGAAATGCAGGTGCTCCCGGAAAGTCTCAATACAATAAGTTTGAAAGTTGGTCGAAGGCATTTGTAAGAACCTTCCTTAAGTGGTCGATCAGATGCGTGTAAGAGTTTGTCAGAAACATCCTATGGGCGTGATCCTGGTTGCCAGAAGCCAGTAAATACTGGGTTTTTTGCGTTTTCAGGACGTGAGCCTAATACGATGCAACTGATGTCGTTTTGTTTCGTGGTGCTAATGTTTAGTCATTGGCGTACGGGGCTGCACGCGAATTTCTTACAGGCGCAATAGGTCGAGCAAATACTGCCAACAGTTGCTTGAAACTGATATCCAAACTCAGGTAATAGAATGATGAGCACTATTCACGAACAGGCTATGACTTATGTTTATCAGCAAGTTTTACAGCGCTTGATCGGGCACTTTGCTCGTGAAGAGCGAACGGCACTCCAGTTATTGGTCCAGCGGATCGTGGTGGCGGCAGGCGGCATGGAGCAAGTGGGGGATTACAAAGTGCTGGTGGCCCATGGCGGCGGCAAAGTGAGTAGCTACACGTTGGCCTTGTTGCGGGCTGCTCAATTGACCATCGCTGGACGAGCCCCACGAACCTTTCATTTGCGGGTCGCGACATTGCGGCATGCCGGAATGACCGAAAGCATGCTCGACGATCTCAATCAGGGTTATGGGCGTCTGTTTCTACACGATGATCCAAGGGTTGAGTTGCTGATGGTGGAAAACCAGGAAGTGAAACCGTTCAACCACTTGCGACCCGCGTCTACTCTTGGACGAGAAATCAGCCAGCGCAACATGTTAATGGTCGGTCACCTGAGTTCCGGTGACTGCCGCGCCACGTTGTGCAGTGATACCTACCTGGCGCTTGGGGACTTCTACCAGCGCGTCACCTCCTGGAACGGCGGGGTGCATGCGCTGGTCAGCGGTGACTCACCACGCAAGCAGACTCAGCTACTCGCCTGGCTCAAGAACACAGCACGCGGTGCGGGTATCGCGATACCGGAGAATTGGCCGTCGTCGCTCACCGGACTGTTCGCACGCATGGACGAATTGAGTACCGGTTGTTACCGCGATGTATACGGAGACCAGTATGTAGCCAGTCAAAACCCCAGCAAGGCCAGCCATCGTCACTTGGCCTACATCGGTATCGCCGACTTGCTGGACGACGTAGACCTGCCATCCTCATCCATGCTCAACGCTTTCATGGCTGTCGCGCCCGACCCGCAGGGTTTTCACTTCAGTCATCCCGCCTATTCCAACCCGCTGCTGATGGCCCATCTGCGGGGGCTGCAGGCCCAATGCCTGCGGGATCTGGATTATGAGCAAGGCGTGCAAGATTTTATCCGACAGGCCACACGCTGCGTGCCCGAGGCCGTGTTCGAACAGATGGGAACCCGTGAAAGCCGCACCCTGTCGAGCACCTATGCCCAGCAGTTCTTTGGGCTGGACGAGACTCAATTGATTTGCCTGCTGTTTTCCCCGTTTATCCATCATGGTGAACGGCTGGAAGGCTATTTGCGACAATGCCATCCGGGCATGCTGGTGGCCTTGCCGGAACTGCACAAAGTCCTGCAGGGCAAGCTGTCCGCCGACATGTTGCAACAGTGGCTCACCGATACCAGCGGTTTACCCATGCCTTTGTTGCAACACCTTTATCGCAAACGCCCGCTGAGCTACACGAGTGGCGAACGGCGCAGTGCTGGCGCCGTGGCCTATGACAGTGCGCAAGCCTGTCAATTGTCCGGGCGATGACACTGCGCGGCGAACGGCAGGCGGATTTCGCGTATCAGGCGGTCTATCGCTACATGATCAACCTGATCAACGAGGTCAGTACCGACGCACGGGTAAAACTGCCTTCCCTGCGGCAATTGGCGGGGCGCTTGAAGGTGTCGATCTCGACGGTCCAGTATGCCTACTCGTTGCTTGAAAAAGAGGGCAGGGTCTATTCGGTGGCTAAATCGGGCTATTACGCCTGGCCACTCTCCGCAAATCCGCTGGCAGGTGCCAGCGGTGATCTGCTGGATCGGCTCTACGCAGCGGCACGCAGTCCAGGGATGGTGGTGCTCAGCGGGGATGAGCCCGCGCTGCTGGCTTCACTGGATGGCACCCTGTTGCGCCTGGAGCGTGAGCTGGTCCGCCAGTATCCGCGGTATCTGCAGCCCTGGACCCAGCCTTGCGGTGTCTGGGAGCTGCGCGCAGCGCTAGCGGCGCGTTACACGTCGTCGCCTACTCGCTGCTGGCAGGCCGATGATGTCTACATCGGTGCCGATTTGCGCAGTGTACTGGACATCCTCATCGAAGTTTTGGGCCTGAGGGGGAGGTCGGTGATTGTGGAATCGCCTTGCGATTGGTTGGTCCTGCGCCTGCTTCAGGATGCCGGCGTGCGTATTCTTGAGCTGCCCTGGACAGCGGAGGGGCGCCTGGATCTGGTGAACCTTGACCAGTTATTGGGCACCGAATCGGTGCATCTGGTGTTACTGTCTTCAAGGGTCAGCGTCCCGGCCGGGGTTTCCATGCCGCTTCAGGATCGCCTGGCCATAGCACAAATGCTGGACCAATACGGTTGCTGGCTGCTGGAAAACGACACCTTTGGCGAGTTGGGTTTCGACGAGCCGCAGGCCGCACTGCGGGAGCTGGTGAACCCTGAACGACTGATAGTGTTTTCCTCTTTCGAGAAAGTGCTGGGTTCGGAAGCGCCCTATGGCTATCTGCTGTCCCGGCGTATGAGCAGCGAACTGCAGCGCCATTTCCTGTTGCGCTCGTTTCGTCTGTCACCGATCCGCCAGCGCGCCATTGCGCGCCTTTATCACAGCGGACGAATCGATCAGCACCTGCATGGGCTGCGCCTGCAGTTACGCCAGCGGGCGGACGAAATGTGCGAGCGCCTGGACCGGCATCTGGGAGACCAAATGGCCTATCGTGCACCCGCTGCCGGTGCAGCGTTCTGGTTGGGCTCCACAAGAACAGTGGATATGCGCCAGGTGTTCCAGCGCCTGCTTGCCCGGCAAGTGGTGATTGCTCCTGGCGAACTGTTCAGTGTCAGCGGCCTGCATCAGCAGTATTTGCGGCTGAGCCACACTTTTCAGGGGCAACAGGACCTGGACAGTGTCCTGGCGGCGCTAGGTGAAGCGCTGCATCAGGCGCAGACGGGATGAGTGTATGAAGTTTCTCTTGCCGTTGTAGGATCGATAACGTCGCGCAGTAGTCCAACTCTCAGTAAACTGCCGTTTTATCCCGAATCTTTCTTTCCGAGGTTTATGCATGACAATCAGTCCTTTTGCGGGCAAGCCGGCGCCAGCCCAGTTGCTGGTGGATATCCCGCGACTGGTCACGGCCTATTACACGGGCCAGCCTGATGCAGCAATCTCCACCCAGCGCGTGGCGTTCGGTACCTCTGGGCACCGTGGCAGCTCGTTTGAACTGAGCTTCAACGAATGGCACGTACTCGCCATCAGCCAGGCCATTTGTTTGTATCGTGAAGCCCAAGGCATCAACGGCCCGCTGTTCGTCGGCCTGGACACCCACGCGCTGTCGACGCCTGCCGGTGCAAGCGCCCTGGAAGTACTGGCCGCCAATGGTGTGCATGTGATGTTGGCCGAAGGCGACGAATACACGCCGACACCTGCGATTTCCCACGCCATCATCTGCTACAACCGTGGCCGCACCAGTGGCCTGGCCGACGGCATCGTCATTACGCCGTCGCACAACCCGCCGCAGAGTGGCGGCTACAAGTACAACCCACCCAATGGCGGCCCGGCTGATACCCACGTAACCAAGTGGATCGAAGCCAAGGCCAACGAACTGCTGGCCAACCAACTGGCCGGGGTCAAGCGCATCAGCCACGCCCAGGCCCTCAAGGCCGATACCACTCATCGCCATGACTACCTCAACAGCTATGTGGCTGACCTGGTCAACGTGATCGACATGGACGCCATTCGCAGCGCCGACCTGCGGCTGGGCGTGGATCCGCTGGGCGGAGCAGGGGTACGCTACTGGTCGGCAATTGCCGAGCATTACCGCCTGAACCTGGAGGTGGTGAACACTGAGGTCGACTCCACGTTCCGCTTCATGAGTGTTGACTGGGACGGCCAGATCCGTATGGATCCGTCCTCCAGCTACGCCATGCAAGGCCTGATCGGTCTCAAAGAGCGTTTCGACGTGGCCTTCGCCTGCGACCCGGACCACGACCGCCACGGCATCGTCACCCCGTCCGGTGGCCTGCTGGCGCCGAACAACTATCTGGCGGTGTCCATCGACTACCTGTTCCAGAACCGTCCTGACTGGCGCGCGGACGCTGCCGTGGGCAAGACCGTGGTCAGCAGTGGCTTGATCGATCGCGTCGCCGCACGCATTGGCCGTCGTCTGTACGAAGTGCCGGTAGGCTTCAAATGGTTTGCCGATGGCCTGTTCGAAGGCTCGTTGGGCTTTGGCGGCGAAGAAAGCGCCGGTGCTTCGTTCCTGCGCAAGGACGGCACTGTTTGGAGTACTGACAAGGATGGCCTGATCCCGGCGCTGCTGGCTGCAGAAATGACTTCGCGCAAAGGCCAGGACCCAAGCCAGATCTACCGCGGCCTGACGGATGCCCTGGGCGAGCCGTTTGCGATTCGTGTGGATGCCAAGGCCACTCCGGCGCAGAAAGCCTTGCTGGGCAAGTTGTCGCCGGACCAGGTGACCTCCACTGAATTGGCCGGGGAAAGCATCCAGCAGATTCTCAGTCACGCGCCGGGCAACAACCAGGCGATCGGCGGGCTGAAAGTGATGACTGAAAGCGGTTGGTTCGCCGCACGGCCATCGGGCACCGAGGATATTTACAAGATTTACGCCGAGAGCTTTATCGGTGAGGATCACCTCAAGCAATTGGTGGAAGAGGCGCAGGTGCTGGTAGACGCTGCTATCAGCCAGTAACCCATTGTAGGAGCCCGGCTTGCCGGGCTCCTACACAGTCAAGCGAGGTCAACCAAGACGATCTCGCTGTCTTCAACCGCCGTCACCCGCAACACCTGCTCATCTTCAATCGCTACACCATCTCGAGCTTGTGCACGCAAGCCGTTGACTTCAATGACGCCAGTCGCCGGCACCAGATAAGCCCGACGCCCGCTGTCCAGCCGGTACTCGGCACTTTCCCCAGCTTTCAGGTTCGCCGCTACCAGCCGTGCATCTGCACGAATGCGCAGGCTCTCGGTGTCCCCAGCCTTGCCACTCGCCAGCGTCACAAAACCTTCGCGATCACCCTTGGGGAACGGCTTGGCGCCCCAGGAAGGCGGTAAACCTGCCTCGTTCGGAATGATCCAGATTTGGAAAATCTTGGTCGGCATGTCTTCCAGGTTGTACTCGCTGTGGGCGATCCCAGTGCCTGCGCTCATCACTTGCACATCACCCGCCTCAGTGCGGCCCTTGTTGCCAAGGTTGTCGGCATGGCTGATCGCGCCTTCACGCACATAGGTGATGATCTCCATATCGCGATGCGGGTGCTGCGGAAAACCCGTGCCCGGCGCGATGATGTCGTCGTTCCATACCCGCAGGTTGCCCCAGTGCATGCGCTTGGGGTCGTGGTACTCGGCAAACGAAAAGTGGTGATGAGCGTCAAGCCAGCCATGATGGGCGCCGCCCAGGGAGTTGAAAGGTCGAAGTTCAAGCATGATCGTCTCCTGTGAATGGCCCTATGATCCTGCAGCTCATGATCGATAAAAAGCGTAAAAACTGCCTGATTCCTATCAGTCTATTAGATTGATTGGTGGCGTTTTGACTTTCAGTTCATCGTCTAACTGCATGATGGCAAAGCAATTGGCTGGAACTGAGCGACGATTCCGGCGACCATGGCGCACTTGTCTGATCCAAGCTCATCGCAGGAGTCCGCGTGTCGCAACAAAAGCCTGATCTTCCTCCCGAACTGCGCCCTTTGGCTGAAATGCCGTTATTCAAACGCCTGGCTGCGCGCCTGTTTGGTCATGGCCTGACCCGTTTGCGCGCCCAGCATCGGTTTTCCTGGTTGCACGGGCAGGCTGACGGTTTTCGCAGTGGGCATGAGGCGGGTGTGGAGTATGGCTATCGCGAAGGCAAGGCGGATGGCATCGAAGAAGGTCGCCAGGTGCTGTTGATTCGTGACTTCCGTCCGGATGAACACCGTGCGCCGGGGGTTGATGACAGCCTGTTCGATGATTGGCGCCTGCCGCTTACCGCCGAGCTGAAGAAACGCATCAAGGTCGATGTCGCGCGATTGCTGCCAGCTCATGCCCAGCCGAGCGCGGCGCAATGGAAGATGATTTTCAGCGAGACACCCTCGACCTCAGTGATCGCGGGGGCCGGGGCCGGCAAATCCACGTCGCTGGTACTGCGCATTTTGCTGCTCACCCATTACCTGGGCTTTGAGCTGAGCTCGATGACGGTGGTGACCTTCACCCGAGAGTCGCGCAAGGACTTCATCAACAAGCTCATGGAAATTCTCAACCTCTGGGGCCAACCCCTTGGTATGAAAGAAGCGCAAGCCGTGGTGCGTACGTTTCACTCGCGCATCCTGCCCATGGTGCGCAGCCTGCCGGGCTTTGAGCGCCTGCAAGCGTTCGAGAACCTGAATGCTGGTTTTGAAGACGCCGACAGTAACCCCTTCGACCTGCGTATCAACGACGCCCAACGTCAGCAGATGAATGCCTGCTACCACCGGCTGCTGGGGCAGCATCCGCGTTTCCGTGAGCTGATTGCGCCGCTGGCGCGGCACGGGCTGCAGCTCAAGGAGATGGAGCGCGATCACCCGGATGTGCAAAAAAGGGTGGCCGTGACCGAGCTGGCTGCCAAGCGTGATGAAGAACTCTGCGATGTGATCGAGGACCTGTGGTTTCGCGCGGGCGCGTGGCCGATCAAAGGGATTGAACCCAGCCGCCAGACCGTGGAAATCAACGGCGCGCAATTTCACTGTCATGGCTACATTCCCGAACTGGACGCCTGGGTGGTACTGGGCTTCGACTCGCGGGAAAACGCGCAGACCAGCCGACCTCACTCAAAGCTGTCGGTACGCGCAGAATGGGCGGTAAAGCGCACCTTGTTTCAAGCTTTCTGTCGTAAGCCATTGATATGGCTAGATAGCTACGAGTCATCTAAGCGCTTGCTAAGCAGTTTGGCCGGTGATGCTACGGCCGGCCCCGGCTTTGATTACAAGGTCAAAGGCGAGTTGGCATCAGCGCCGCTGCTGGACAGTTTCGTGATGGCCGCCGGATTCATCGAAAACCTCGGCCTGGACGTGCCTACCGCTGTCGGGCAGATGAGCTTTGCCAAGGATGACCCGGACCGTTTCTTCTTCGAAGCCCTGAGCATCTTCTGGAAAGCCCTGGAAGATCACCTGCTGGACCAATCGCCACCGATCATGACCTATAACCGGATGTTCTCGCTGTTTGGCGAAAACACCCCGGAAAACCTCAAGCTGCTCAGCGATCCGCTGCTGCGCCCCTTGTCGCACCTGATGATCGACGAGTTCCAGGACGTTTCGCCGCAGATCGTCTCGTGGATCCGCGCCAGTCTGCGCGAGATCCGCAGCCGTGGTCCGGCCATGCATGTGGGGCGCGGCGCCCAGCGCTCATCGCTGTTGTGTGTGGGGGATGACTGGCAGTCGATCTATGGCTGGCGCGGCAGTTCGCCCAAGTACTTCATGGAATTCGACAAGGAGTTCCCATCGCCATCGACCACCCGCGTGATGTTGGGCGAGAACTACCGCAGCCACCAGCACATCATCGATGCGGCCGAGCACATCGTGCGCGCCGCGCCTGCGATTGCTGGCAAGAAAGCCAAGGCCAGTGGCGCGCCCAAGGCGTTGGTACCAGTCGCGGTGCTGGAGCGGGACGATGCGGCATTGGGGCGACGGTTGTCGGAGCATTATCAGAAGGGTGATTCGATCTTGATGCTTTATCGAAAAGGTAGCGATAAGTTACTGATTCAAGAGCATATTCAATCGGTAGTTAATGTGGATTCTAGCTTGCCGCCCCAGGCGCGCAGGCTGAAACAATTGACCTATCACAGTGCCAAAGGCCTGCAGGCTGACGCCGTGTTTCTGCTTGGAGATTGCCAGCATGTCACTAGCTCGCCGTATAAAAACCAGGTGTACCGGATGGCAGGCCTGGGTAAGGCTGGCGACAGCGAGCCCTACGACAATGCGCAAAAAGACGAAGTGTTGCGCCTGGCCTATGTGGGCATTACCCGGGCGGTGAGCCATTGCTATTGGTACGTGGAAAAGCCCGAAGGCCAGGCCCTGAATGTGCCGAAGGCGTCGGAGCGGGTGGATGGCAAGAAAGCCTTCTTTGATGATCAACGCAGTTGAAGGCGCGCCGGACCCAATGTGGGAGCGGGCTCCCACATTGAAAACTCATTGCTTGATGGGTTTGGGTCAGGCCCTTAGTGACACCGGTGGCACAAACGACTCCAGCTCATCCTCTACCGCCTCAATAATGCGCTCCACATCGGCGGCATTCATCACGGTGGCGCAGGGAATGCCGGCGATGGCGATCAGCGTTTCGCCACTGGCTCGGTCGAACAATCGGGCGATCATACTGCCAGGCGCATCCATGTTGCCCTCGAAACCCATCGGGTGAAAATGCCAGCGCATCAGCTGGCAGGCGTTGGGGAACGTCACTTTGTTCATGTTGCCCACCTTGTTCATTGAGCGCTTCCTTTAGCTCGCGGCAGGGGCCAGGACCTTCAATGGTCATGGCGTCGAAGAGCTTAAAAATAGCACCCGTTCGCAAACGCAAGGTGACTTTTTGAGCCCCGTTCGGCGGTTGTCTTTCATAAGTTTGATGTAGGTCATGTCCTACTAAAGGTTGGGCAATAGGCCATTAGTCAGAAGTGCCAATTCGCCATTGAAGACCCCGATAAAATTCGGCAATCTCCAAGGTTTACCCGCCGCAGAGCCCTCCATGCCCGACATCGCCCAAGACGATGAGCCTCAGCAATCCCACGCCACCCGCGAGTTGGTGCTGCGCCACCACCTGTGTTGGCGCCATCGGGACCTGGAGGGCGTTATGTCCTACTACCATCCGGACATCCAGTACCACGACTTTTTCCAGAACCGTGTCGTCGGTTACGCCGAGCTGCGTGATTACCTGCAAGCCAGCATGCCGCGCGAGGCCGATGAAGCCATTGAGCACAGCGATCGCATCCGCGCCGATGGCGATACGGCCTTCATCCAGTACCGCATCACCTTGCGTGGCGGCCACGGTTTGGTGTCATTTCGCACCAGTGAAGCCATCACGGTGCGCGACGGGCTGATTTGGCGGGTCAATGAATACGCCTCCCTGGTGCACGAGCAACCCGTCCAGGCCGCGCGGCCTTCGGTCAGCCGCTTGGGCTTGTCACCCCAGCAATTGGGGCATATGGCCAATGACTTGCAGCAATATTTTGAACGCAAGCAGCCTTACCTGGACCCGGAACTGGACCTGCAACGGGTGGCCAAGGAGTGTGGTTACAGTCGCAATCAGATTTCCTATTTGCTGAACCAGGTGCTGGGGCAAAGCTTCTATCGCTACGTCAACCAGGCCAGGCTTCACCACTTGCTGGCCGCACTGGATAAGGCCTTGCCGCCGATAAAGGTCGATGACCTGGCATTTGCCGCCGGCTTCAACTCGCTCTCGGCGTTCTACAGTGCGTTCCGACAGCACACAGGGCAGTCACCCAAGGCCTACGTCAAACAAATTTCCCTGCGTGCACGCGCGCAAGACAGCCCCTGACACTGCGCTCTAGGATCCACCCTATCAAAGCGAGGTAGGGGAACCCGGCATGCCGGCATGGCGCAACATCAGCTTATGGATGGACCAGTTGGATGACCCGCTGCATGCGCGGCCGTCGCTGGAACATGACCTGGACGTCAACGTGGCCATCATCGGCGCCGGTTATACCGGGCTGTGGACCGCGTATTACCTGAAACGCCAGGCGCCCGAACTGAACATCGCGATCATCGAAGCGCAAACCGCCGGCTTCGGCGCCTCCGGCCGCAACGGCGGCTGGCTGATGGGCAACCTGCTGGGCGAGGACCGCCTGTTGGCCGGCCTGAACCCCGAACAACGCCGCGCCTCGTTTGACCTGCTGCACGCCATTCCCGATGAAGTGGCCCAAGTGCTGGCGCGTGAAGGCATCGACTGCGACTACCGCAAGGGCGGCGCGCTTTACTGCGCCGCGCGTTACCCCGAGCAGGAGGGCAGCCTGCGCAGTTACCTGGACAAGCTCTACGCCCAAGGCCTGACCGAAGCTGACTATCGCTGGCTCAGCCCACAGCAACTGGCCGAACAGATTCGCATCGCCAAGCCTTATGGCGGTATCTATGCGCCGCACGTGGCGACCATCAACCCTGCCAAGTTGGTGCGCGGCCTGGCGCGCGTCGTGGAAAGCATGGGCGTGGCGATCTACGAAAACAGCCCAGTGACCCATTGGCAATCCGGTGGTCTACGCACGGCGAAAGCCGGTGTTCGTGCCGCTTGGGTAGTGCCGGCAGTGGAGGGCTACGCCAACACCTTGCCGCCCCTGGGCCGTTATCAACTGCCGGTGCAAAGCCTGATCGTCGCCACCGAGCCGTTGCCGGCCAGTACCTGGGATGAAATCGGCCTGAACCACGGCCAAGCCTTCGGCGAAAGCAGTCGCCAGGTGACCTACGGCCAGCGTTCAGCGGACAACCGCCTGGTGTTCGGTGCCCGTGGTGGCTACCAGTTCGCCGGGAAACTGCGCCACAACTTCGATCTGACTGACAGCGAAGTGGAGCTGCGTCGCTACCTGTTCGGTGAGCTTTTCCCACAGCTCAAGCACGTGAAGATTACCCATTCATGGGGCGGAAACCTGGGCATGTCGCGCAATTTCCGACCGCACATGCTGTGCGACCACAAGACCGGCATCGCACTCTCCGGTGGCTATGGCGGGGAGGGCGTCGGCGCCACCAACCTGGGGGGCCGTACCCTGGCCGACCTGATCCTGGGCCGCGACACGCCATTGACCCATCAACCCTGGGTGATCCGCGAGCGCGGCCTGGACGCGCTCAAGCCCTGGGAGCCCGAGCCCTGCCGCTGGCTGGGCTACAACGCGATCATTCGCAGTTTCGTCCATGAAGACCAGGTGTTGGCCAACCCCAACACCGCCCCTTGGCGCCGCAAGCTGGCGACCGGCGTGGCCGGGTTCATGGAAGGTTTCATGCACTAAGTCGTTTCACTCACACGGGAAAATCCCATGAGCATCACGCAATTCAAAGACACGCTGAACGCCCACCTGCCGGACTCGTCGCCCGTCGCCGTGCCGCTGGGTGAGCCCATCGCCGTGGCCTCGACCCTCAGCGTCGAACGCAACGATGGCGTCGAAACGGGCATCTGGGAGTGCACCCCAGGTGTCTGGCGTCGACAGATCAAATCCCAGGAGTTTTGCCACTTTATCCAGGGCCGCTGCACCTTCACCCCAGACAACGGTGAAATCGTCCACATACAAGCCGGTGATGCACTGATGTTGCCGGCCAACAGCACCGGCATCTGGGACATCCAGGAAACCGTGCGCAAGACCTACGTATTGATCCTGTAACGCTTTGATCCTTGATCGCCTGCCATAAAAACAGCCCTAAAACCGCCAGGAAATCGAACCATGAAAGCCTTTGCCCTGTTGCCCTTGATGTTGGTGGCCTCTATCGGCCAGGCCGCCGAGACGGTGAAAATCTACAATTGGTCGGACTACATTGCGCCGGACACCACCAAGAACTTCCAGAAAGAAACCGGCATTGGTTTCACCTACGACGTGTACGACAGCAACGAAACCCTCGACGGCAAGTTGATGACCGGTAAATCCGGTTATGACGTGGTGTTTCCGTCCAACCACTTCATGGCCCGGCAGATCCAGGGCGGCGCGCTGAAGAAGCTCGACAAGAGTCAGTTGCCCAACTGGAAGAACCTCAACCCGGTGCTGCTCAAGGCCCTGGAAAACAACGATCCGGGCAATGCCCATGGTTTCCCGTACCTGTGGGGCAGCACCGGTATCGGCTACAACATCGACAAGGTCAAGGCGGTACTGGGCGACAACGCACCGGTCGACTCCTGGGACCTGATCTTCAAGCCGGAGAACATGGCCAAGCTGCAGAAGTGCGGCGTGGCGATTCTGGACAACGGCCCGGAGCTGCTGCCGGCTGCGCTGAACTACCTGGGCTTGCCGCACCACAGCAAGAAGCCTGAGGACTACAAGAAGGCTGAAGACTTGCTGATGAAAGTGCGTCCTTACGTCGCGTACTTCCACTCCTCGAAATACACCGCAGACCTGGCCAACGGCGACATCTGCGTGGCGGTGGGCTTCTCCGGCGACATCCTGCAGGCGGAAAGCCGTGCCAAGGAAGCCAAAAACGGCGTGAACATCGGATACAACATCCCCAAGGAAGGCGCCGCGATCTGGTTCGACATGGTCGCCATGCCGGCCGACGCACCGGATGAAAAAGCCGGGTATGCCTTCATGAACTACCTGTTGCGCCCAGAAGTGATGGCCAGCATCACCAACTACGTGCACTACGCCAACGGCAACCAAGCCGCCGACAGTCTGGTAGACCCAGCCATCAAGTCTGACACCAAGGTCTATCCGAGCCCGGAAATGATGGGCAAGTTGTTTGCGTTGGAAGCGATGCCGTTGAATATCGACCGGGTGCGTACGCGCGTGTGGAACACCATTCGCACGGGACGCTGAAGGGGGGAGTGGGCTTACTGGGGGGAGTGGGTTTGTTGTGGCGAGCGGGCTTGCCCCGCGTTGGGCTGCGCAGCAGCCCCAAAACCAAACGCCACGGTTTATCTGAGTAACCGCTGTGGTCTTATTGGGGCCGCTTCGCAGCCCAACGCGGGGCAAGCCCGCTCGCCACAGTAAGCCCGCTCACCACGCCCGCTCGCCACAGCAGCCCATACACGGCTCAGGGGTGTTCCAGGTCATGCCCCAGCGACTGGATAAACAACGAAAACAGCTCCGGCTGTGACGAGATATCCAGCTTCGCGTACAAATGCCGACGATGCACCTTCACCGTATCCGGCGAGATGTTCAGCCGCTCAGCCATGGCCTTGGACGAAAAACCGCGCAACACCAATCGGGCGATTTCCAATTCGCGGTCCGAAAGTACGCCGCAACCGAACTGGCTCAATGCATCCCTGATCTGACTGTCCATCGCCGGCGCACGCTGGGTGCTTTGCTGCCAGTGCTGTTGCATCAGCGGTAACACCCAGGCAGCCACGGTGGTCATCAGCCCGGTCTCCTCGAAGCTGAAACGCCGCTGCATGCCCAGCGACAGCGACAACGTCCCCGCGCCCGGCAATTGCAGGATGAACTGCACCTCGTCTTCCAGCACGTTGTCGTGGAAGTAATTGAGGAAGTACTCACTCTGGCGAAAATGATCCGGCGCCACTTCCTCCAGGCGGTACACGCCGCTGGCATAACCCTCGCGACAGGCCTGGAAAAACGGGTCGAGCAAATACAGCCCGTTGAGGTACACCAGCATCGACGCCGGCTTGCTACTGGGCTGGGCGTCGTATTCTTCCAGGGCCTGTGGCGGCCCCTCCAATGGGTAGAAGATCGCCAGGGCGTTATCGAACGGCAGGCACTGATGCAACAACAACACCAGCTGTTTCCAGAAACGCTCGGTGCCGATGTGCGCGACGGTGCGGCCCAGGCCGGCGTGCATGCCGACTTCTCGAAACAGGCTCATATGACAGGCTCCCACCGCAAAAGATCGGCCAAGGGTTCGGCTTTTACCGGGTGGCGTCAAGGGGAGTACGCCAATAGGGGAATTGGCTGACATGAACGTCGTGTTTATTGTCCTCATCATTCAGCGGGAAACATATCCCGCGATGATCAGATTTTTCGTTTCTGCCTCACACCAAGAACAACGACAGAGGATAACGATATGAGCACTTCCCCCACGCCCGACGGCGTGCTGAAACCCACCTTGAGTGTCTTCGATGTGGTCGCCATTACCGTGTCGGCGGTGACGCCGGCCAGTTCCGTATTCGTGATCGCCCCATTTGCCATCCAGCAAGCTGGCAGCGGCGTATTCCTGGCGTTTGTAATGGCCGGCCTGCTCGCTCTGATGTTTGCCTTCTGTTACGCCGAACTGGGCCGCGCCCACAACAGCGCCGGGGGCGAGTATGTGTACGCCAAGCGCGTGTTTGGTGGCATGGCGGGCTATGCGACGTTCCTGACCGTGCTGGTGATGTTGCTGTTTATCCCGCCGGTGCTCGCCACAGGCGCGGCGACTTATCTGAATAACGCCTTGGGCACGAAGTTCGACTCTCAGACCGTCGCCCTGGTAATCGTGGTGTGCAGTTACGCCCTGGGCATCCTCAATATCAAGCTGAATGCCTGGATCACCGGCACCTGCCTGCTGCTTGAAGTGGCGGCGTTGCTGGTGATCGTAGTGATCGGCTTCGGCAATCCGGTACAGCCGGCCAGCGTGCTGTTCCAGCCGCAGATCGTCGAAAACGGCGTGCTGCACCTGGCACCCTGGGCCCTGGTGATCGGCGCGGTGGGCATCGGCCTGTTTTCCTACAACGGCTATGGCCCAGCCGTGTTGCTGGCCGAAGACATGAAATGCGGCGGCAAAGGCGTGCACAAGGCGGTGCTGTGGTCCCTGGGGCTGGTGGTAATCATCGAACTGGTGCCGATCACGGCATTGTTGATCGGTGCGCCATCGCTCAGTGAGATGATCAGCAGCCCGGACCCCATCGGTTATCTGTTGACCAGCCATGGCAATGAAACCCTGTCGCGCCTGGTTAGCGCCGGAATCTTCCTGTCGGTGTTCAATGCGATTGTTGCCATCGTGATCCAGATTGGTCGCGTGGTGTTCAGCAGCGGCCGTGATGCGCTGTGGACACCAAGCATCAACAAACTGTTTACGCGTATTCACCCACGCTGGGATTCGCCCTGGTTGGCTACGCTGTTCCTGGCGATTCCTTCAGCATTGTTGAGTTTCAGCTCGAACCTGGCCGACCTGACCTCGTTCAGCGTGTTGCTGATCATGTTGGTGTACCTGGTGGTGGCGTTGAGTGCGTTGATGAGCCGGGTGCTGCTGCGTGATCGCGAGCATCCCTATCGCATGCCGCTGTGGCCGCTGCCGGCGTTGGTTGCGGTACTGGGCGCGGGTTATCTGTTGGTGACGCTGGTGGCGGCGGCTTCGATCCGCGACATCATGATCATCATCGGCTTGCTGGCCCTGTCGGTGATTCTGTATTGCATCAGTGGCCGGTTGAGTCCGGTCTTCCAGAAATTGTAAGGAGTGGTTATGCGCGCACGTCAATTGGGCATCACGTTGGGGCTGGGTACGCCCGGTGAGTGGAACGCCATCACCGATGTGCCCGGTGTTCGGGTCGGGCACAGCACGATCAAGACGCTTATCGACGGCAAGCACGTGCGTACCGGCGTCAGCGTCATCCAGCCACGCGCCGGAGAAGCCCGCCAGCAACCGTGCTTCGCCGGCTACCACGTGCTCAATGGCAATGGCGACGCCACCGGCCTTGAGTGGATCAACGAAGCGGGGCTGTTGACCACGCCGCTGGCCATCACCAACACCCACAGCATCGGCATTGTGCGCGACAGCCTGATCGCCCTGGAGCGCGAGCGCCTGGCGGACCCAGCGGTGTACTGGTGCATGCCGGTGGTGATGGAAACCTATGACGGCCTGCTCAACGATATCTGGGGCCAGCACGTCGGCCCCGAGCATGTGCGCGAAGCCGTGGACAATGCCGAAACCGGCCCGGTGCAGGAAGGCGCGGTCGGCGGTGGCACCGGCATGATCTGCCATGAGTTCAAGGGTGGCATCGGCACGGCCTCGCGGCGCCTGCCGGCCGAGCAGGGCGGCTGGACCGTCGGCGTGTTGGTGCAGGCCAACCATGGCAAACGCCAGGAGCTGCGGGTGGATGGCTACCCGGTGGGGCGCCAGTTGATGGAGATTCCTTCACCGTTCGCTGAGCAAGGCACGCCGGGCATGGGTTCGATCGTGGTAATCCTGGCCACCGACGCACCGCTGTTGCCGCACCAGTGCCAGCGCCTGGCGCAACGTGCGTCCATCGGCATCGCACGTACCGGTGGCGGCACTGAGGACTCCAGTGGTGACCTGTTCCTGGCCTTTGCCACGGGTAACCAGGATCTGCCGCCAGCGGATTATGGACGCAAGGGCCTGCCGTTCAGCAGTGCGTTGCAGATGGTCAACAACGACCACATTTCGCCGCTGTTCAGCGCGGCGGCGGAAGCGGTGGAAGAGGCGATCATCAATGCCATCCTGGCGGGAGAGGACATGCTCACTGACCACGGCGTTCTGGTACCCGGCCTTAAGGGCGAAACAGTGCTGGAGGTATTGCGCAAGACTGGCTGGAGTGTGTCCCGGCAATAGGGGGCAAGCGAAGTTATTAATACAAGTAGTGGCTGTTTAATGTTGCCAATGACACCCTGCCAATATATTGGATCCATTAATTAACCGCGCCGCTCAACTTGAGCGGCGTTAGTCCTATTTAATATTTAAATAATCGCGCAGCCTTTTTGCTGGGCGAAAACCAATACTGGCCAACAAACACGGCGCTGAACTTGTTTCAGTTGTTTGCTTGCCCGTTTTTAGTGCAGGAAAAGATGTAGACGAAAGATTTCAAGTTGTGTCAGTTTTCTTACGCCTTCAAAAGAGGCGAGTGATAGGACGATCTCGCCCGCGAGGTTCCTATCGAACAAAGACTGATGCACTTGCAAACAAGGAAGTACGTTTATGTCAAAAGTAAAAGACAAGGCTATCGTGTCGGCGGCGCAAGCCAGTACCGCTTACTCGCAAATCGATAGCTTCAGCCATCTGTATGACCGTGGCGGCAACCTCACGGTCAACGGTAAACCCTCGTTTTCCGTGGACCAGGCGGCTGACCACCTGTTGCGTGAAAATGCGGCCTATCGTGACCTGGATGGCAACGGCAAGATCGATCTGACCTACACCTTCCTCACCTCGGCGTCCTCGGCAACCATGAACAAACATGGCATCACCGGGTTCAGCCAGTTCAACACCCAGCAGAAAGCACAGGCCGTACTGGCCATGCAATCCTGGGCGGATGTGGCCAATGTGACCTTCACCGAGAAAGCCTCGGGCGGTGACTTCCACATGACCTTCGGCAACTACAGCGGGGGCCAGGACGGCGCGGCCGCGTTTGCCTACCTGCCGGGCACCAACGACAAGTACCACCAGAGTGGCCTGGACGGCACCTCCTGGTACCTGACCAACAGCAGCTACACGCCAAACAAGACGCCGGACCTGAACAACTACGGCCGGCAGACCCTGACCCACGAAATCGGGCATACCCTGGGCCTGGACCACCCTGGCGACTACAACGCCGGGACCGGCAACCCTTCCTACAAAGACGCGGACTATGGACAGGACACGCGCGGCTACAGCGTCATGAGTTACTGGAGCGAGAGCAACACCAACCAGAACTTCAGCAAGGGCGGCGTCGAGGCTTACGCATCCGGCCCGCTGATCGACGACATCGCAGCGATCCAGAAGCTCTACGGCGCCAACTACAACACCCGCGCCGGCGACACCACCTACGGCTTCAACTCCAACACCGGGCGTGATTTCCTCAGCGCCACCTCGAACGCCGACAAGCTGGTGTTCTCGGTGTGGGACGGCGGTGGTAACGACACCCTGGACTTCTCCGGTTTCACCCAGAACCAGAAGATCAACCTCAATGAAACGTCGTTCTCCGACGTTGGCGGCCTGGTGGGCAACGTGTCCATCGCCAAGGGCGTGACCGTCGAGAACGCCTTCGGTGGTTCGGGCAATGACTTGATCATTGGCAACAACGCGGCCAACGTGATCAAGGGTGGGGCCGGCAATGACCTCATCTACGGTGGCGGCGGTGCTGACCAGCTGTGGGGCGGCGCAGGCAACGACACCTTTGTGTTTGGTGCCAGCTCCGATTCGAAGCCGGGCGCTGCGGACAAGATCTTTGACTTTACCTCGGGTTCGGACAAGATCGACCTGTCGGGCATTACCAAGGGCGCAGGCCTGACCTTCGTCAATGCCTTCACCGGGCATGCCGGCGATGCTGTGCTGACCTACGCCGCAGGCACCAACCTGGGCACCTTGGCAGTGGACTTCTCCGGGCACGGCGTGGCGGACTTCCTCGTCACCACCGTCGGCCAGGCAGCCGTCAGCGACATCGTGGCGTAATGCACGGGCGCGGCGTTTCGGCGCCGCGCTTTACCCATGGAGCAGGGCAGATGCAGCGTTTTTACAAAATGATCACCCGCGTGTTGCAGGTGATGTTCGTGTCGGCAGGAGCCCACGTCATGGCGAGCAGTCTTGTATTACCCACCACCGCCCAGTTGGCTGGGCATTGGCAGTTGCACCAGCAGGATCAGGTGTGCGCGCTGGAGCTGCTGGAGCAGGCGAATGCCGTGGGTGGCGACACCGCTTGTGTCGCACAGTGGCTCGGCGAAAAACCCCTGACCTGGACGCCGACACCCGATGGCATCTGGCTGATGAATGCCGAAGGCAGCGGGATAACCCACCTCAACCGAGAGCAGGCAGGCGAATATAAAGGCCGCACCCCGACGGGTCTGGAAGTTGTATTGCAACGCACACCTTAGTTGTCGTTATAAGTTAATAACTGAATGTATTAGTTGGCCGCTCCGTTGTTCGGGGCTGGGGCAACTATTGCGCGCAATTTGCTTCAAGGAAGATCAGAAACCATGGCAAAGTTCCATGCCGTCGCGCCGTTATTCAAGGCGCTGGGTGAATACAAAAGTATTTTGATCAGTGTTGGCTGTTTCACGGCATTGATTAACCTGCTGATGCTGGTGCCGTCGATTTACATGCTGCAAGTGTACGACCGCGTGCTGTCCTCCCAGAATGAAACCACCTTGGTGATGTTGACGCTGATGGTGGTGGGCTTCTTTGCGTTCATTGGCACGCTTGAGGTGATTCGCAGTTTTATCGTGATCCGCATCGGTAGCCAGTTGGAGCGGCGTTTCAACTTGCGCGTGTACAAGGCCGCGTTTGAACGCAACCTGCAACGCGGGCAGGGGCATGCCGGGCAGTCCTTGGGCGATCTGACCCATATTCGCCAATTCATCACGGGGCCTGCGTTGTTCGCGTTTTTCGACGCGCCGTGGTTTCCCATTTATCTGTTTGTGATCTTCCTGTTCAACGTGTGGCTCGGTGTGCTGGCCACCGCGGGCGCTGTGCTGTTGATCGGCCTCGCATGCCTGAATGAATACTTGACCAAAAAGCCGTTGGGCGAAGCCAGTGGTTATTCCCAGCAATCCACGCAACTGGCCACCAGCCACTTGCACAATGCCGAGACCATCCAGGCCATGGGCATGCTCGGTGCGCTGCGCCAGCGCTGGTTTGCGGTGCATTCGCAGTTTCTCGGCTTGCAGAATCAGGCCAGTGACACCGGCTCGGTGGTAACTTCCCTGAGCAAATCCCTGCGCCTGTGCCTGCAATCGCTGGTGCTGGGGCTGGGGGCGTTGCTGGTGATCAAAGGCGATATGACCGCCGGGATGATGATCGCCGGTTCCATCCTGATGGGCCGGGTGCTCAGCCCCATCGACCAGTTGATTGCGGTATGGAAGCAATGGAGCTCGGCCAAGCTGGCCTACCAGCGGCTGGATGATTTGTTGCGCGAGTTTCCCCCGGAGGTGGAGCAGATGAAGCTGCCGGCGCCCAAAGGCCAGGTCAGCTTCGAACAGGTCAGTGCAGGCCCGCCGGGGCGGCGGGTGGCGACCTTGCATCAGGTCAGTTTCAACCTGGGCGCGGGTGAAGTGCTCGGTGTGCTCGGCGCATCGGGCTCCGGAAAATCCACCCTGGCCCGTGTGCTGGTGGGCGTCTGGCCGACGCTGGCCGGAACGGTGCGCCTGGATGGCGCGGACATTCATCGCTGGGACCGCGATGACCTCGGCCCCCACATCGGCTATCTGCCCCAGGACATCGAGCTGTTCAGCGGCAGCATTGCCGACAATATTGCCCGCTTTCGCGAGGCCGACCCTGAGCAGGTGGTGCAGGCCGCGCAGCAGGCTGGCGTGCATGAACTGATCCTGCGCTTGCCCCAGGGCTACGACACGGTGCTGGGTGACAACGGCGGCGGCCTGTCCGGCGGCCAGAAACAGCGGGTGGCGTTGGCCCGCGCCCTGTATGGCGGGCCGCGCCTGATCGTGCTGGATGAGCCCAATTCCAATCTCGACACCGTCGGCGAAGCCGCGCTGGCCAGCGCCATCGTGCAGATGAAAGCCCAGGGCAGCAGTGTGGTGTTGGTCACCCATCGTTCGTCGGCGCTGGCCCAGGCCGACAAGCTGCTGGTGCTCAGCGAAGGGCATCTGCAGGCATTCGGCCCGAGCCAGGAAGTGCTGCGGGCGTTGTCCGGTCAGCAGGAAGCTCCCAAGGAAAAACCGGGCGTGAGTTTCAGTCGTCAGTACCAGGCCGGAAGGAATCCAGGCGCATGAGCAGCCTCACTGTAGAACCCCGCTTCAAAGAACACGACGCCAATTTTTTCGCTCGCATGGGCTGGTTGCTGACGGTGGTCGGTGCCGGTGGCTTCTTCCTGTGGGCGAGCCTGGCGCCGCTGGACCAGGGCATTCCCGTACAAGGCACGGTGGTGGTGTCGGGCAAGCGCAAGGCGGTGCAAACCCTCAGTTCCGGCGTGGTCAGCCGGATTCTGGTGAAGGAGGGCGAGCTTGTAAAACAAGGCCAGCCGTTGTTCCGCCTCGACCAGACCCAGCACCAGGCCGACGTGCAATCCCTGCAAGCCCAATACCGCATGGCCTGGGCCAGTGTGGCGCGCTGGCAGAGCGAGCGTGACAACCAGGCCAGCATCACCTTTCCCACCGAACTCAGCGCCAATCCTGACCCGGCCCTGGCACTGGTGCTGGAAGGCCAGCGCCAATTGTTCAGCAGCCGTCGCGAAGCCTTTGCCCGTGAGCAGGCCGGTATCCGCGCCAATATCGACGGCGCCTCCGCGCAGTTGGGCGGCATGCGCCGCGCCCGCAGCGACCTGACCGCCCAGGCGCAGTCCCTGCGTGATCAACTGAGCAATCTGCAACCCTTGGCCGACAACGGCTACATCCCGCGCAACCGGCTGATGGACTACCAACGGCAGTTGTCCCAAGTGCAACAGGACCTGGCGCAAAACACCGGCGAAAGTGGCCGTGTCGAACAGGGCATCCTCGAATCGCGCCTCAAGCTGCAACAGCACAGCGAGGAATACCAAAAGGAGGTCCGCAGCCAGTTGGCCGACGCACAACTGCGTAGCCTGACTCTGGAACAACAACTCACCTCGGCCGGGTTCGACCTGCAACACAGCGAAATCAACGCCCCGGCGGATGGCATCGCGGTCAATCTCAGCGTGCACACCGAAGGCGCCGTGGTGCGCGCGGGTGAAACCCTGTTGGAGATCGTGCCCCAGGACACGCGCCTGGAAGTGGAAGGGCGTTTGCCGGTGCATTTGGTCGACAAGGTCGGCACGCACCTGCCGGTCGACATTCTGTTCACCGCCTTCAACCAAAGCCGCACACCGCGTGTGCCGGGCGAGGTCAGCCTGATTTCCGCCGACCAGATGCTCGATGAAAAAACCGGCGCGGCCTATTACGTGCTGCGCACCACGGTCAGTGAAGCGGCGCTGGAAAAACTTCACGGCCTGGTGATCAAACCGGGTATGCCCGCCGAGATGTTTGTGCGCACCGGCGAGCGCTCGCTGCTCAATTACCTGTTCAAGCCGCTGCTGGACCGCGCCGGCTCCGCATTGACCGAGGAATAGACATGAAGCACGTGTTTATCGCCTTGCTGTTGACCAGCGCGAGTGCCCAGGCCGCCATGGGGCCGTTCGACGTGTACGAGCAGGCTTTGCGTAACGATCCGGTGTTCCTCGGTGCCATCAAGGAGCGCGACGCCGGCCTGGAAAACCGCGCCATCGGCCGCGCCGGGCTGCTGCCCAAGCTGTCGTACAACTACAACAAGGGGCGCAACAATTCCGAGGCCCACTTGCCTGATGGGCGCGGCGGTAGCTATCGCGACGACCGCAACTACAACAGCTATGGCTCCACCTTCAGCCTGCAACAGCCGCTGTTCGACTATGAGGCCTACGCCAACTACCGCAAGGGCGTGGCCCAGGCGCTATTTGCCGATGAAAGCTTTCGCGACAAGAGCCAGGCGCTGCTGGTGCGGGTGCTGACGTATTACACCCAGGCATTGTTCGCCCAGGACCAGATCGACATTGCTCGCGCAAAGAAGAAGGCGTTCGAGCAACAGTTCCAGCAGAACCAGCATTTGTTCCAGCAAGGCGAGGGCACTCGCACGGATATTCTGGAAGCCGAATCCCGTTACGAATTGGCCACCGCCGAAGAGATCCAGGCCTTGGATGAACAGGACGCGTCCCTGCGGGAGCTGGGCGCACTGATCGGCGTGCAAAGCGTCAACATCCACGACCTGGCCCCGCTGAACCAGGGCTTTGCCGCCTTCACCCTGACCCCGGCCAACTACGACACCTGGCACGAACTGGCGATCAGCAACAACCCCACGCTGGCCTCGCAGCGCCAGGCCCTGGAAGTGGCGCGCTTTGAAGTGGAGCGCAACCGCGCCGGGCATTTGCCCAAGGTCACGGCCTATGCCAGTTCCCGTCAGCAGGAATCCGACAGCGGCAACACCTACAACCAGCGCTATGACACCAACACCATCGGCGTTGAAGTGAGCGTGCCGCTGTATGCCGGTGGCGGCATCTCCGCATCCACCCGCCAGGCCAGCCGTGCCATGGAGCAGGCCGAGTACGAACTGGAGGGCAAGACCCGCGAAACCCTGATCGAACTGCGTCGGCAGTTCAGCGCCTGTTTGTCGGGGGTGAGCAAGTTGCGTGCGTACCAGAAGGCGTTGGTATCGGCCGAGGCGCTGGTGGTGTCGACGAAGCAGAGCATCCTCGGCGGCGAGCGGGTCAACCTCGATGCACTCAACGCCGAGCAGCAGCTCTACAGCACCCGCCGCGACCTCGCGCAAGCGCGCTACGACTACCTGATGGCATGGACCAAGTTGCATTACTACGCCGGCAACCTGCGGGACACCGACCTGGCAAAAGTCGATGAGGCCTTTGGCCCCATGAAATAAGCCGCCATAACAACAATAAGGATGGTTTCGATGATCACCGATTCGCCCCGTTTCAAACCCTTTACCGCCGGTTCCTTGCTGCTGTTGTCCGTTGCGGCGCAGGCGGCCTATACCGAGACCGGTCAACCGGGGAACGCCGCCAGTTGGCGTTCCGCCGAATTCCAGAGTGACTGGGGGCTAGGGCGCATGAAGGCGGATGAAGCCTATGCCGCCAACATCACCGGCAGCGGGGTAAAGATCGGTGCGCTGGATTCAGGCTTCGATCCCGACCACCCGGAAGCCTCCAAAGACCGCTATCACGCCGTCACCGCCAGCGGCAGTTACGTGGATGGCCGTCCCTTCAGCACCACCGGTGCGCTGAACCCCAACAATGACTCCCACGGCACCCATGTCACCGGCACCATGGGCGCCGCCCGCGACGGCGTGGGCATGCACGGCGTGGCGTACAACGCGCAACTCTACGTGGGCAATACCAACGCCAACGACAGCTTCCTGTTTGGCCCGACGCCTGATCCCAAATACTTCAAGGCGGTGTACAGCGCCTTGGTGGACTCCGGTGTGCGGGCGATCAACAACAGCTGGGGCAGCCAGCCCAAGGACGTCAGTTACCGGACCCTCGGCGACCTGCACGCGGCCTACGCCCAGCACTACAACCAGGGCACCTGGCTGGATGCGGCGGCGGACGTGGCCAAGGCCGGTGTGATCAATGTCTTCAGCGCCGGCAACAGTGGTTACGCGAATGCCAGCGTGCGCTCGGCGTTGCCGTATTTCCAGCCGGAATTGGAAGGGCACTGGCTGGCGGTGTCGGGGCTGGACAAGGCCAACAACCAGAAATACAACCAGTGCGGCATTGCCAAATACTGGTGCATCTCCACCCCCGGTGCGTTGATCAACAGCACCATTCCCGATGGCGCCTACGGCGTGAAATCCGGCACCTCGATGTCGGCGCCCCATGCTACCGGCGCGTTGGCACTGGTGATGGAGCGCTACCCCTATATGACCAACGAGCAGGCATTGCAGGTGTTGTTGACCACCGCCACGCAGCTTGATGGTTCCATCACCCAGGCGCCCACCACCAGCGTAGGCTGGGGCGTACCGGACCTGGGACGGGCGATGCACGGACCGGGGCAGTTACTCGGACCGATGAACGTCAGCCTCGCGGCCGGGCAGGGCGATGTCTGGAGTAACGGCATCTCCGACCAGGCCTTGCTGCAGCGCCAGGCCGAAGACACTGCCGAGCACAGCGCCTGGCAACAGACCCTGATCGACAAGGGCTGGCAAAACGGCGTGGGCGCCACTGCCAGCCAGCAGGATCAAACGGACTACGCCGTCGGCACCGCACGCGATCAAGCGGCCGCGTCGCGGATCTATGAAGGCAGCCTGATCAAGTCCGGCGCGGGCACGCTGGTACTCAGCGGCGACAGTACCTATCGCGGGGTGACCACCGTCAACGGCGGGCTGCTGGCGGTGAACGGGTCGCTGACGTCTGCGGTGACCGTCAACAGCAGCGGCACCCTGGGCGGTTCCGGGCGGATTGCCGCGCTGTCGGTCAACCAGGGCGGCCGTGTGGCGCCGGGCAATTCCGTAGGCACCTTGCAGGTGGCGGGCGACGTGAACCTGGGGGCAGGTTCGACGTATGCGGTGGAACTTACGCCTACCAGCAGCGACCGTATCGTCGCCGGCGGCAAGGCGATCCTGGGCGGTGGCAACGTCACCCTGGCGCTGGAAAACAGTCCGACCCTGCTCAGCGGCGCACAGGCACAAAGCCTGATCGGTCGCCAGTACAGCATCCTCCAGGCGGCTGGCGGCATCCAGGGTCAGTTTGGCCAGGTGTTGCCCGATTATCTGTTCCTCGGTGGAACCCTGGCTTATGCCACCGACGGCGTGCAGTTGGACGTGGTCCGCAATGACGCCACCTTCGCCAGCGTCGCGGCGACGCGCAACCAACGCAACGTAGCTGCGGCCGCCGAGCCATTGGGCGCGGGCAACCCGGTGTACGAAAGCCTGCTGCAATCGGACTCCATTGCGGTCGCGCAACAAGGCTTGCAGCAGTTGTCCGGTGAAATCTACCCGGCGATCGGCGCCATGCTCATCAACGACAGCCTGCAATTGCGCGACGCGGTGGGTGAGCGCTTGCGCCATGTGCCGGTTGCCGCTGAAAGCAACCTGTGGCTCAAGGCACTTGGCGCCTGGGGCAAGACCGACAGCCGCAGCGAGACGGCGGGTTCCACCACATCCCTCGGTGGTCTGTTGGGCGGCGTCGATGGCGCGCTGGACGAGCAAACGCGTTTGGGCCTGGTCGCCGGTTACAGCGACAGCTCATTGAACATGGGCAGCGGCACGCATTCCTCGGCGTCCATCGACAGTTATCACGTCGGTGCGTACGCCGGGCGCGAGCTGGGCGATTGGCGCGTCAGTGCCGGTGGCGCCTACAGCTGGCATCGCGGTGACGTGAAGCGCGACCTGCACTACGGCGCTGTCAGTGGCAAACAAAACACCAAGCTGGAGGCGCGCACCGCGCAACTGTTCACCGAGGCGGCCTACCGGATCAACCTGCAACCGTTGGCACTGGAGCCCTTCGCCAACCTGGCCTATGTGCACCTGGACAGTGATGGGTTCCATGAAAAAGGCGATGCCGCGGCCCTGGAACGTGGCAGCGATCAGCGGGACGCCGTGCTCAGCACGCTTGGCGTGCGTGCCCTGAAAACCGTTGCCCTCAATGACCACCAGCAGTTGCAGCTTTCCGGCTCGCTGGGGTGGCAACACAGCCTCACCGCTGTTGAATCCGAAGAACACTTGGCATTTGTCGCAGGCGGGCCGTCATTTGCCGTGCGCAGTTCGCCGTTACTGCGCGATGCCGCGCTGGTCGGCGTGCAGGCCAGCCTGGCGCTGAGCCCGGCCACGCGGGTCAACCTTGATTACAGCGGCCAATTGGGCGGACGCGAGAAAACCCAGGGGGTGGGGTTGAGCCTCAACTGGCAGTTCTGAAGCGATTTACACCTGTGCAATAAGAAAACTAAGGAAGGTCACCGTGAAAACACGCAAGTCAGGGTTAACTACCGCCATCCACACCGCCTTGGGCTACCCGCTCAAGGCCAGCCGCAGCGCGCCATACGGTGCGTTGCTGTGTTGCCTGGCAAGCCTGGCAAGCCTGGGAACCGCCCAGGCCGCACCCTATGTGGAAACCGGCAAACTGGGCGATGCCGCCAGTTGGCGCAGCAATGAGTTCAAGGCCGACTGGGGCCTGGGCGCCGTGCATGCCGATACCGCGTACGCCGCCGGCTACACCGGCAAGGGCGTCAAGCTGGGGATCTTTGACCAGCCGGTGTATGCCCAGCATCCGGAGTTCGCAAGCCCTGGCAAGGTGGTGACGATTGTCACCGAGGGCATCCGTCAGTACACCGACCCGTACATCCCAGTGAAGGCCGGCGATGCGTTTCGTTACGACGGCACGCCGTCGCTCGGTTCCAACGGCAAGCTGGGCAACCATGGCACCCATGTCGGCGGGATTGCAGCGGGTAACCGCGATGGCGGACCCATGCACGGCGTGGCCTTCGATGCGCAAATCATCAGCGCCGAGAACGGTGACCCAGGCCCGGAAGACGGCATCATCCTCGGCAACGATGGCGCGGTGTACAAGGCCGGCTGGGACGCATTGGTCGCCAGCGGCGCGCGGATCATCAACAACAGCTGGGGCATCGGCATCGGTGAGCAGTACGCCAAGGGCGGGCGCGACCCGGCATTTCCAAATTTCACGGTCAACGAAGCACAGGCACAATTCAACAACATCCGGCCGATCCTCGGAACCATCGCCGGTGGCGCCTACCAGGGCGCGATCGACGCGGCCCGCAGCGGCGTGCTGACGATCTTCGCCGCCGGCAACGACTACAACCGCAACAACCCGGACGCGATTTCCGGGCTGGCGTACTTTGTGCCGGAGATCGCACCCAACTGGCTCTCCGTCGCGGCGTTGCAGCAGAACCCGGATACCACGAGTGCTGATCCGTATGTGATCAGTACGTTCTCTTCACGTTGCGGTTATGCGGCGAGCTTCTGCGTGTCGGCGCCCGGCACCAAGATCTACAGTTCTGTCATCAATGGCACCAACCTGGACAACCTCACCAGCGACTATGCCAACTTCAACGGCACGTCCATGGCCGCGCCCCACGTGGCCGGCAGCGCGGCCGTACTGATGGAGCGTTTTCCGTACATGAGCGGCGACCAGATCTCGACACTGCTCAAGACCACCGCTACGGACCTCGGCGCGCCGGGCATCGACTCGTTGTACGGCTGGGGCATGATCAACCTGGGCAAGGCGATCAATGGCCCGGGGATGTTTGTCACGGCCGAGGATATTCCGGCCGAGTTCCGCATCGACGGCGCCTATGGCAGCGGGCAGTTTGTCGCGGATTTACCGGGCGTGGGCGCGGTGGTCGATGCCGGCAAGCCGACGCAGCGCATCTGCAACGATGTGCATTGCGGGCTGGACTTGTGGAGCAATGACATCTCCGGGCACGGCGGCCTGACCAAACAGGGCATCGGCACGCTGGTACTCACCGGCGCCAACACCTACAGCGGCCCGACCTTGGTCAATCAGGGCCTGCTGGCCATCAATGGCTCGCTCACTTCGCAGGTGACCGTCAGCCAGAGCGGGGTAGTCGGGGGGTCCGGCCGCATCGGTTCGTTGCTGGCGAAAAACGGCGGCACCGTGGCACCGGGCAACTCCATCGGCACTTTGAACGTCGCAGGGAATGTGACGTTTGAGGCCGGGTCGACCTATGCCGTGGAGCTGTCGCCCACCAGCAGCGACCGCATTGTGGCGGGAGGCACTGCCACCTTGAACGGCGGCACGGTGACCCTCGCGCTGGAAAACAGCCCGACGCTGCTCAGTGGTGCGCAGGCGCAAAGCCTGATCGGGCGCCAGTACAACATCCTGCAAGCCGCCGGCGGCATTACCGGCAGCTTTGGCGCGGTGCTGCCCAACTACCTGTTCCTCGGCGGCAACCTGAACTACGCGGCCAACGGCGTGCAACTGGACGTGGCGCGTAACGCCAACAGTTTTGCCAGCGCGGGCGCCACCGACAACCAGCGCGCCGTGGCCGCCGCCGCCGAGCAATTGGGCGCCGGCAACGCGGTGTATGAAAGCCTGCTGTTAGCGCCAAATGCGGCGTCGGCACAAGGTGCTTTCCAACAACTGTCGGGGGAAATCTACCCGGCCCTGGAAACCGCTCTGGTGAATGACAGCCGCTATGTGCGCGAAGCCGTGGGCGAACGCCTGCGTAATGGCGAGATGGGCGCCTCCAGCGAGACGCTCGACAGCCGTGGCAACGTGTGGGTCAAGGCCCTGGGCGCTTGGGGCAAGACCGACAGCCGCAGCGATACCGCCGGCTACACCACGTCCATCGGCGGCATGCTCGCCGGGGTGGACGGTGCACTCGACGAAGCCACGCGCATCGGCCTGGTCGCGGGGTACAGCGACACGTCACTGAACATGGGCAGCGGCACGCATTCCCGTGCTTCGGTCGACAGCTACCACTTCGGCGCCTATGCCGGGCATGAGATCGGCGCCTGGCGCCTGAGCGGTGGTGCCACTTACAGCTGGCACCGCGCAGACGTGAAACGCGACCTGCAATACGGCGACGTCTCCGGCAAGCAAAAAGCCAAGGTTGATGCGCGCAGCACCCAGGTGTTCACCGAAGCGGCCTACCGCATCAACCTGCAACCGTTGGCCCTGGAGCCGTTCGCTAACCTGGCCTACGTGCACCTGGACAGCGATGGGTTTACCGAAAAAGGCGATGCTGCGGCGCTGAAAAGTCGTGATGACACCCGCGACCTGGTGCTGAGCACCCTGGGCATGCGTGCCTTGAAAACCTTCAACGTGAACGACCACCAGCAACTGGAGGTGTCCGGCACCCTCGGCTGGCAGCACAACCTCAGCAGCACCGACGCGGAGCAACACCTGGCATTTGCCTCGGGCGGTCCGTCGTTTACGGTGGAAAGTGCGCCGATGGTGCGTGACGCGGCGCTGGTTGGCGCGCGGGTCAGCCTCGCGTTGAGCAAGGAAGCGCGGGTCAATTTCGACTACAACGGCCTGCTGGCCAGCAAAGAAAAAGTCCATGGCGTGGGCTTGAGCCTGGACTGGGCGTTCTGATGGATTAGCGACCTTTGCGGGTGTCGGCGCCACCGGTGCCCGCAGGTTTGGCTTTCTCGACAAGTCCAACAACAGAGAGGCACTACCGATGGGTATCTTTGACTATAAAAACCTCGGCACCGAGGGCTCCAAAGCGTTGTTTGCCGATGCCATGGCGATCACGCTGTATTCCTACCACAACCTGGATAACGGCTTTGCCGTGGGTTACCAACACAACGGCCTGGGGCTGGGCTTGCCGGCGACGTTGGTCGGTGCGCTGCTGGGCAGCACGAACTCCCAGGGCGTGATCCCTGGCATTCCGTGGAACCCGGATTCGGAAAAAGCCGCGCTGGAGGCCGTGCAAAAGGCCGGTTGGACGCCCATCAGTGCCAGCGCGCTGGGCTATGGTGGCAAGGTCGATGCGCGGGGCACGTTTTTCGGCGAAAAGGCGGGTTACACCACGGCCCAGGTCGAGGTACTGGGCAAGTACGATGACGCCGGAAAATTGCTGGAAATCGGCATCGGTTTTCGGGGTACCTCAGGGCCTCGTGAAAGCCTGATCAGCGACTCCATCGGCGATCTGGTCAGCGACCTGCTGGCGGCGCTCGGCCCCAAGGATTACGCGAAGAATTACGCGGGAGAGGCCTTTGGCGGCTTGCTCAAGAACGTCGCCGACTACGCCAGTGCGCACGGCTTGACCGGCAAGGAAGTGGTGGTCAGCGGCCACAGCCTGGGCGGGCTGGCCGTCAACAGCATGGCCGACTTGAGCAACAACAAGTGGGCGGGGTTCTACAAGGACGCCAACTACGTGGCCTACGCCTCGCCCACCCAGAGTGCAGGCGACAAAGTGCTCAACATCGGCTACGAAAACGACCCGGTGTTCCGTGCGCTGGATGGCTCATCCTTCAACCTGTCGTCCCTGGGCGTGCACGACAAACCCCATGAGTCGACCACCGACAATATCGTCAGCTTCAACGACCACTACGCCTCAACGCTGTGGAATGTGCTGCCGTTCTCCATCGTCAACCTGCCGACCTGGGTTTCCCATCTGCCCACGGGCTATGGCGACGGTCTGACGCGGGTGCTCGAATCGGGTTTTTACGAGCAGATGACCCGTGATTCCACCGTGATCGTGGCCAACCTGTCCGACCCGGCGCGGGCCAACACCTGGGTGCAGGACCTCAACCGCAATGCCGAGCCGCACAAGGGCAATACCTTCATCATCGGCAGCGACGGCAATGACCTGATCCAGGGTGGCAAGGGCGCGGACTTCATCGAGGGTGGCAAGGGCAATGACACGATCCGTGACAACAGCGGGCACAACACCTTCTTGTTCAGCGGGCATTTCGGGCAGGACCGGGTGATTGGCTATCAGTCGACGGACACGCTGCTGTTCAAGGATGTGCAGGGGAATGTGGATTACCGTGAGCACGGCGGGGATACGGTGATCAGCGTCGGTGGGGATTCGGTAACGCTTGTGGGGGTGAGTGGCTGGTCGGGGGAGGGGATGGTTATCGCGTGAGGGAGGCGTGTGGGGGCCTGGCCCCCACACTATTATTCATTAGTCTGCCTTGCGCACGGTGGCCACGTCAGCCGCCTTGACCCGTACACGCTTGCCGGCAATATCGGTGAATTCGTAGAAGCCATCGGCAGTCTTGGTTTTTGGGGTGTCCTTGGTCAAATACTGCGTGCCATTTTGCAATGTCACTACGGTTTGCGTCGCGCAACCGGCCAATACCAGAAAAGTGAGTGCAACCAGCGGCAGACCCAAATTCTTCATGTTCATAACCCTTACCTTAACCTTGAAAAGTCCCACGCCAGAGGCGCGGGCAACAAATGTTACGCCATCGACACACCCATCTGATCACTTTTATACAAAAAGTTGCAGGCGCCATTTATCTATTATCGATTGCAACCCGGCATTTGCGACGGCACTCTGTATGCATAACCAGTATTAGACCGCTGCGCGCTATGGCCAACCCCCTCGAAAACCCGCTTTATTACCTGCATAACTTCCGCCAGGTCCTGCATTGGCTGGAGCAACGCTATGCGGATCTACTCGACGCAGACGAACAGCATTTAATTCAGCAATTTGACAGGTTGCCGCAGCCCTCCCAGGCGCTTTTAGTACGCATGGTGATGCGCAAGGGCGTGCATTTTCGTGCAGGCAAGCTCAATTACCTGGAGATCGGTTGCACACACGCCGCGGCTGCGCCATTGCTTGAATTGGGCTGGGTCGACACTCAATCCCCGCTGGCCTTTGAAGCGCTGTTCGGCCTGCTGCAAAAAGGCGAGATCCTCGTCGCGTTCAAGCCCTGGATCGACCAGCCCAAGGGCAAGAAATCCGATTGGCTGGAAGGGCTGGCGGCACAATTCACCGACAGCCGCAGTTTTGCCGCTTGGTGCCCCGACCTTGCCGACACGCTGTACAGCCTTACCGTGATGGAGTTGTGCGACCGCCTGCGACTGATGTTTTTTGGCAACTTGCATCAGGATTGGTCGGAATTCGTGCTGGCAGACCTGGGCATCTACACCTACGAAAAAGTCGAGTTCTGCGCAGAGTCCCGTGGCCTGCGCAGCCGGGATGATGTGCATGGCTTTCTGTTCCTGCACCAGTGCCAGCAGGCCTTCGAAACCGGTGAAGCGCTGGAGGCGGTGCTGGCCCGGGTCGCAACCCTGAGTACCGACAACCCCTGGCTGGAAAAACGCCGGGCCAAGCTGTTGTTCCAGGTCGGTCAGTATTGCGAGCGCATTGCCGAATTGGCGTTGGCGGAACAGATTTACCGCAGCTGTGCCTATCCCGGTGCCCGCTCACGATTGATCCGGGTATTGGAGCGCCAAGAGGACTACGGCCAGGCCATGGCCCTGGCGAGCGCCGCCCAACGGGCGCCGGAAAGCGCCGCCGAGCAGCAGCACTTATTGCGTGTGCTGCCACGCCTGCGCCGCAAACTGGGTGAACCGGCCTTGCCGAAAGTGAAGCCACGCCCGGTCACCCGCCTGGACCTTGCCCTTGCGCTTCCCGAACCGCTGATGTCGGTGGAGTATTGCGTGCAGGCTCACCTCAGCGAGCCCGATGGGCCGGTGCACTACGTTGAAAACGGGCTGATCAATTCACTGTTCGGCCTGCTGTGCTGGGACGTGATCTTTACACCGCTGCCGGGTTCATTTTTCCACCCGTTCCAACGCGGCCCGGCGGACCTGCACAGCGAAGACTTCCATCAGCGCCGTGCACCGCTGTTCGCTGCGTGTTTCGAGCAACTGCAGGACGAACGCTACAAAACCACCATTCGCCAGCGTTACAGCGACAAGTGGGGGATCCAGTCACCGTTCGTGTTCTGGAACCTGCTCAGTGAAGACCTCTTGGAGCAGGCCCTGGCCTGCCTGCCCGCCGAACACCTGCGTTATTGGTTTGAACGGCTGCTGCTGGACATCCGTGCCAACCGCGCCGGTATGCCCGACCTGATCCAGTTCTGGCCGGCGCAAAAAACCTACCGCATGATCGAGGTCAAAGGGCCTGGAGATCGCTTGCAGGACAACCAGTTGCGCTGGCTGGAATTCTGCGGCGAATACCAGATGCCGGTGACCGTCTGCTATGTGCGCTGGGCAGAATCCGCTTGAGCTACAACGTTGCCGTGCGGGCGCTGTGCGAGTTCACGGCCAAGGTCGGTGACCTCGACCTGCGCTTCACACCGTCGCCCAGCGCCCAGGAAGGCATCGTCGGCCACCGCACCGTCGCCTCCCGGCGCAGCGCGCACTACCAGAATGAAGTCGCGCTTGAAGGCGAGTACCAGCAGCTCAAGGTGCGGGGCAGGGCGGACGGCTACGACCCGGATGCCAACCGTCTGGAGGAAGTGAAGACCTATCGCGGCGACCTCGACGCCCAGCCCGCCAACCACCGGCAACTGCACTGGGCCCAGGTCAAGGTGTATGGCTGGCTGATGTGCCAGAAGCTCAACCTGTCAGAGATCGACCTGGCGCTGGTGTACTTCGATATCGTCGGCGAAGGCGAGACGGTGCTCAACCAACGCTTTCAAGCGACCGAGCTGGAACCGTTTTTCAACCAGCAATGCGCGCTGTTCCTGGGTTGGGCTGAGCAGGAGATGGCGCACCGCGAAGCGCGCAACCGCTCCGCGCAAACCCTGGCGTTTCCCCATGCCGGTTTCCGTCCTGGCCAGCGTTCACTTGCAGAGTCGGTGTACAAGGCGGTCAGCACCGGCCGTTGCCTGATGGCCCAGGCGCCGACCGGCATCGGCAAGACCATTGGTACGATCTTCCCATTGCTCAAGGCCCTGGCGCCCCAGCAACTGGACAAGCTGTTCTTCCTCACCGCCAAGACCCCCGGTCGTAAGCTCGCCCTGGATGCCGCTCAAGTGCTGCATGCCAGCAGTCCCGACATGCCTTTGCGTGTGCTGGAGTTGGTGGCGCGGGACAAAGCCTGCGAGCACCTGGACAAAGCCTGTCACGGCGAATCCTGCCCGTTGGCCAGGGGCTTCTACGACCGCTTGCCCGCCGCCCGCATCGCCGCTGCCAAGGTGCGCCTGCTGGACCAGCGCAACCTGCGCGACGTGGCTCTGGCCCATGACGTTTGCCCCTATTACCTGAGCCAGGAAATGGCGCGCTGGGCCGACCTGGTGGTCGCCGACTACAACTACTACTTCGATTTTGGCGCCATGCTGTTCGGCCTGGCCCAGCTCAACCAATGGCGCGCGGCGGTGTTGGTGGACGAGGCGCACAACCTGGTCGAACGAGCCCGTTCGATGTACAGCGCCAGCCTTGACCAGTACCACCTCAAGACCCTGCGCGACACAGCCCCCGAGCCTTTGAAGAAGCCCTTGCAGCGCCTCAACCGTGAGTGGAACGCGCTGCACAAGGACCAGCTCGCGCCGTACCAGGCCTATGCTGCCCGGCCCGAAAAACTGCTGCAGGCCCTGAGCCTTTGCGCCAGCGCCATGGGCGAATACTTCAACGATCACCCTGAGTCTCTCAGCGGCGACCTGCAAAATTTTTATTTTGAGGTACTGCAATTCGGCAAGGTCGCCGAGTTGTTCAACGAACACTTCATTTTCGATATCAGCAAGCGGCAGTTCAGCGGTAAACGCAGCAGCTCGACCCTGTGTCTGCGCAACGTGGTGCCTGCCGAGTTCATTCGCCCACGGCTGACGGCCGCCCGCAGCAGCGTGCTGTTTTCCGCGACCCTGAGCCCTCGTCATTACTATGCGGATTTGCTGGGCCTGCCGACGGATACGGCGTGGGTCGATGTGGATTCGCCGTTCAAGGCTGAGCAATTGCAGGTACGCATCGTCGATGCAATCTCCACGCGCTTCGTGCATCGCGAGGCCTCGCTGGAGCCTATCGTCGAGCTGATCGCCCGCCAGTACACCCAGCAGCCTGGCAATTACCTGGCGTTCTTCAGCAGTTTCGATTATCTGCAACAAGTGGCGCAGTTGCTGGCTGAGAAACATCCAAACATTACGCTGTGGCAACAGTCACGCGGCATGGCTGAGGCCGAGCGTCAGGCCTTTCTCGACCAGTTCACGGAGCACAGCCAGGGCATCGGGTTTGCCGTGCTCGGCGGTGCATTCGGTGAGGGCATCGACTTGCCCGGCACCCGCTTGATCGGTGCATTCATTGCTACTCTTGGCCTGCCCCAGTTGAACCCGATCAATGAGCAGATGAAAGTGCGCATGGGCGCGATCTTCGGTGCGGGCTACGACTACACCTACCTGTACCCTGGCATCCAGAAAGTCGTGCAGGCGGCGGGTCGGGTGATCCGCAGCCAGCAGGACCAGGGTGTGGTGATGCTGATCGATGACCGATTTGGCGAGGCTCGGGTGCGCCAGTTGCTGCCACGCTGGTGGGCGGTGGCTTGAGTCATTCCTGTCGTCAATGATGCTGGCGGCTAAAACAGTCATGGTCCACGCTGGGAGAAACCTTCAAAAGGCCATGTCCATGCGCCAGCACCTCATCAGCGTCAACGGTATTGAGTTAAGTGTTCATAGTGCGGGCCCCGACCAGGGTGCGCCGATCTGGCTGCTTCACGGTTTCCCGGAATGCTGGCACTCGTGGCGCGAGCAAATTCCCGCGCTTGTGGCGGCGGGTTATCAGGTGTTTGCCCCGCAAATGCGCGGTTACGGGGGCAGCAGTTCACCGTCTGAAATTGCCGACTATGACCTGCTGACATTGTGCGGCGACATCCAGCAAGCCATGGACCATTTCGGCCATACGCAGGTGGTGATGGTCGGCCATGACTGGGGCGCCGTGGTGGCTTGGCACCTGGCGTTGCTTGAGCCTGAGCGTGTCACGCACTTGATCACGATGTCGGTCCCGTTCGCTGGGCGCGCACGGCGGCCGGTGATCGAAATCATGCGCGAGCTGTACGCCGAGCGCTTCAACTACATCCTGTACTTCCAGGCACCCGGCGTTGCCGAACAGGAGCTGGAGGCTGATATCGAGCGCACCTTGCGTTTATTCATGCAGGACCAGGATGTGTTTCTACAGCAAAAGCCGGGAAGCGCGACCTTGCTTGAAGGTGTTCCAGCGCCCGGTGCATTGCCGCAATGGTGTTCCCAGGCGGATCTGGACGTTTATGTGAACACCTTCGCCGAGCACGGTTTTCGTGGCCCACTGAACTGGTATCGCAACTTCGAACGCAACTGGCAACGCACCGAGTCCCTCGCTGGGCAGAAAGTGCTGCAACCCACACTGTTCCTGATCGGCGACCGCGACCCGGTCGGTGTCTTCGAAGCCCACACGCTCAAGCGTATGCCGGATTCAGTGCCGCAGCTTGAGCCGCACGTGCTGGTCAACTGTGGTCACTGGATCCAGAACGAACAAGCCCAACAGGTCAACGCACTGATGCTCGGCTTTCTAGGGAAAACGTAAAGGTCGCCCCTCGACCGGGCTGATCCACCAGGCGAATGCTGCGCCCATGCAATTGCAGGATGCGGTGCACGATACGCAGGCCCAGGCCGCCGTCACGACGGGCCCCGCCGATGGTAAAGGCGCGCAAAAACAAGCCTTCGCGCAGCTCGGCGTCGATGCCTGGGCCGCTGTCGCTGACCGTGACGGCGACAGCGCTGGGTTCCGGCGACAACGTCACCTCAATTTCGCCGTTCACCGGTGTATGGCGCAGGGCGTTATCCAGCAGGTTGGTCAGCACTCGCTCGATCAGGCCCAGGTCCGCCAGCACCGTGGGCACTTGCGGCGGCAAGGTCGCGGTGAGCGTAATACCGCGTGCTTCGGCGGTCAGTTCGAATTTCTGGAAGATGTCCTGCACCAAGTCAGGTAATGAAAACCCTTCGATCACCGGCTGGACAAAGCCATGTTCCAAGCGCACCAGCTCCAGCAATGACTGGGCCAGACCGCCAACCTTGCGGCTCTGGTCCAGGGCAATGCCCAGGTAACGGCGGCGTTCTTCGGGGCTGAGGCTGGCATCCTTGAGCGACAGGGTTTCCAGATAGCCATGCAGCGAGGCCAATGGCGTGCGCAGGTCGTGGGAGATATTGGCGACCATTTCGCGGCGTTCCTGGTCCTGATGGGTGATGGCACGCCACTGTTCGCCCAGGCGGTTTTCCATTTGCACGAAGGCGTGATCGAGCACGGCAATTTCATCGCCGCTGGTGAGTTCCGGCGCAGCGGGTTCAGCCGCTTTGGGTGCACCATTGATGTCGAATTGGCCGACTTTATCGGTCAACTGGCGCAGCGGGCGGGTGATCCAGGCGAACGCAATCAGGCCGGCCATCAAGCAGAGCAGGGCGACCAGGCCGATGGACCACAGTGCGATCTTCAACGCCATGCCGGTGGCATCCTTGGCGTCATACACGTCATGAGCCTCACCGAGCAGCACCACGTACAGGAAACCGGTCTGCTGGCCGCCGGCCATGAGGGGCGCCGCGCTGAACACCTTGCGGCCATCGAGGCTGCGCGGGTCATCACCGAGGATCGGCAGCATGAACCCGGCAAGAAAACGCCGCACGGGTGCGAGGTCAACCTGCTCGCGCAGCAAATGCCCGCTGGGCGCGGCGTTGCCGACCACACGGCCGTCGATGTCGAGCAAGTACACCTCGACACTCGGGTTGACCAGCATCAACTGGCTGAACAGATTACGCACCGCGTCGGGCTTGAGGCCATCGGCATCCATCAACTGCGTGTCGCGGGCAATGTGCGCCGCCAGGTCGCGGGACAGGCCTTGCACCACCTCCAGTTCATGCATGTGGTTGGAACGCACTTGCAGCCAGGCCGAGGTGCCGCTGCAGATCAGCAACAACACGGCGAACACCACCGACAGGCGTTGGGTGAGGGTCAGCTTCATGGTGGGCTCTCGGCAAACTTGTAGCCGCGACCCCACACCGTGAGGATGCGCGCCGGGTTGGCCGGGTCGGTTTCGACCTTGGCGCGCAGGCGATTGATATGGGTGTTCACCGTATGTTCATAACCTTCGTGGCTGTAGCCCCACACCGCATTGAGTAGGTCCATGCGTGAGAACACCTTGCCCGGCTGGCGGGCGAAGAAGTACAGCAGGTCGAATTCCCGTGGCGTGAGGTCCAGGCGCTGGCCTTGCAGGGTAGCGTCACGGGTCAGCGGGTTGATGAACAATTGGCCGAGATCAAGGCTGCCAGCATCCATCTTCAGGTTGCGTGCCATGGCGTCGACCCGGCGCAACAGTGCCTTCACCCGCGCAACCAGTTCCGGCATGGAAAAGGGTTTGGCGAGGTAGTCATCCGCGCCAAGCTCCAGGCCGAGGATGCGGTGCAGCTCGCTGGAGCGCGCGCTGGTGATGATGATGGGTGTGTAGCGCGTCATGGCGCGGGCGCGGCGGCAGATCTCCAGGCCGTCGACGCCGGGCAGCATCAGGTCGAGGATCAGCGCGTCCCAGCCGCCTTGCTCCAGCAGGCGCAGGCCTTCGGTGCCGTCGGCGCTGTGCACCACCTGGAATTGTTCATCACGCAGGTGCAGGCAGATCAGGTCGGCGATATGGGCATCGTCCTCGACCACCAGGACGCGTTTTGGCTGATCCATGTAAGAGAAACCTTCGCTTGTAGTCCGCGCATTGTGCGGGTTTTGCAACAGTGTAGTTATCACGAATTGTTTAACTCTGCGTGAGGATTCCGCGACCGGCCAGGGCTCAGGATGGGTTCAAAGCTTATGGAGGAATGCCCCATGTACTCACGCCGACAATTACTCCTGGCCGGTGGCGGCCTGGGGGTCGCGGTCCTGGCCGGTGGCCTGCTCAAACAGCTCGACCTGGTCACCGAAGCCGAAGCGGCCGAAACCTTCGAAGTGAGCCACACCGACGCGCAATGGCGCAGCCTGCTCACTGCCGAGCAATACGAAATCCTGCGCGAGGAGGGCACCGAACGCCCTTACACCAGTGCGCTGAATGACGAACACCGTACCGGCACCTTCGCCTGTGCCGGTTGCGCACTGCCGCTGTTTTCCTCGACCACCAAATTCAACAGCCACACCGGCTGGCCAAGTTTCTGGCAGCCGCTGGATAACGCCGTTGCCAGTCGCAGGGACACGTCCTACGGCGTGGTGCGCAAGGAAATCCACTGCCGTCGCTGTGGCGGTCACCAAGGGCACGTGTTCGATGACGGCCCGCAACCCACCGGCCTGCGTTACTGCATGAACGGCGCCGCCATGACGTTCACGGCGGCTTAAGCCGATGTCTTTCTCTTACAAGGTTCCCTGCCATGTGGCTTCTGGTTCTCGCGTACCTGGGCGGCGTGCTGACAATCGTCAGCCCGTGCATCCTGCCTGTTCTGCCTTTTGTCTTCGCTCGCACCGGGCAGCCGTTTTTGCGCAGTGGCTTGCCGCTGTTAGCGGGGATGGCGGTGACATTCGCCCTGGTGGCAACGCTCGCGGCGGTGGGCGGCGGCTGGGTGGTGCAAGTCAATCAATACGGTCGCTGGCTCGCGTTGCTGTGCGTTGCGCTGTTCGGCTTAACGCTGTTGTTGCCGCAACTGTCGGAACGTCTGACACGTCCGCTGGTGGCCGCCGGCAGTCGCTTGTCGCAAGCCGCCGGGGCCGACGCCAGGCCGCGTCCGGGCGCCTCGTTCCTGATCGGCGTCGCCACGGGGTTGCTGTGGGCACCGTGCGCCGGGCCGATCCTGGGACTGGTCCTCACCGGCGCTGCACTGCAGGGCGCCAGCATCGGCACTACCTTGCTCTTGCTGGCTTACGCCGCCGGGGCTGCCACCTCCCTCGCGCTGGCCTTGTTGGTCGGCGGTAAAGTCTTTGGTTTCATGAAAAAGTCCCTGGGTGCCGGTGAATGGCTGCGCCGAGGCCTGGGTGCGTTGATGCTGGCCGGGGTGGCCGCCATTGCGCTGGGCCTGGACACCGGCGTGCTGTCGCGGCTATCGACTGCGTCCACCGGTGGCCTGGAGCAGCGCCTGGTGGACAGGTTCAGCGCCAAACCGGAACAAAAGGGTGGGGCGATGATGGCGGGGGGCGCAATGATGGCCGCCGCCAATCACAGCGACGCACTGCCCATCGAAGGTGCGCTGCCGTCCCTGGACGGCGCCGTGCAATGGCTCAACAGCCCGCCACTGAGCGCCGAAGCACTCAAGGGCAAGGTGGTGCTGGTGGATTTCTGGACCTACTCCTGCATCAACTGCCTGCGCACCTTGCCCTACGTGAAAGCCTGGGCCGACAAGTACCGCGACCAGGGCCTGGTGGTGATTGGCGTGCATGCGCCGGAATTCGCCTTTGAACGCGACGTAAACAATGTGACCAAGGCCATGAAAGACCTGGGTATTACCTACCCGGTGGCCATCGACAACAACTACAAGGTCTGGCGCGCGTTCAACAACCAGTACTGGCCAGCCCATTACTTTGCCGATGCCAAGGGGCAGATCCGCTATCACCACTTTGGCGAGGGTGACTATGCCGAATCGGAGCGGGTGATCCAGCAGTTGCTGCGTGAAGCCGGTGCCCAGCATGTTGCAGGTGGTTTGATCGAAGCCGACGCCAAGGGCGTGCAGCAAGCACCGGACATGAACGAAGTGCAGTCGCCGGAAACCTACCTGGGCGCCCAGCGTGCCGAGAACTTCGTCAAATCCGGCCCCCTGGCCCTGAACAACTGGACCCTGGAAGGCCAATGGAACGTCGGTGGTCAGCAAGCCACCCTCGACCAGGCCGGCGGGCGCATCGTCTACCGCTTCCACGCCCGCGACCTGCATCTGGTGCTGGGTCCTGGCGCCGATGGAAAACCGGTGCGCTTCAAAGTCACGATCGATGGCCAGGCCCCAGCCGACGCCCATGGCACCGACGTGGCCCCGGATGGCAGCGGCACCGTCACCGAACAGCGTTTGTATCAGCTTGTGCGCCAGCCGGGCGCCGTGCAAGACCGCACCTTCACCATCGAATTCCTCGACCCCGACGTGTCGGCGTATGCCTTCACCTTTGGCTGAATTGAAAACCCAATCCCTGTGGGAGCTGGCTTGCCTGCGATAGCGGTGGATCAGTGCCAGATGTAAAAACTGACACAGCCTCATCGCAGGCAAGCCAGCTCCCACACTAGACCGAGTACTGGAGTAAGATTGATGAAAATTTTCAAACTGCTGCCCGCACTGGCTTTCGCTGCCTTCGTCGGCCAAAGCTCAGCCTTCTCCTTCGGCGCCTCCGACGATGCCGTCGTCATCGCGCCACCGGCCCTGGACCTGCCTGCAACCTCAGGCAACCTGCAAACCGCCGTGTTCGCCGGCGGCTGCTTCTGGGGTGTACAGGGGGTATTCCAGCACGTGCAAGGGGTGAAAAACGCCGTGTCCGGCTACGACGGTGGGGCGGCGGGTACCGCGCAATATGAGGCCGTCAGTGAAGGCGACACCGGCCACGCCGAGTCCGTGTCCGTCACCTACGACCCGAGTAAAGTCAGCTACGGCAAACTGCTGCAGATCTACTTCTCGGTCGCCCACAACCCCACCGAACTCAACCGCCAGGGGCCGGACACCGGGACCCAATACCGATCTGCAATCTTCGCGCAGAACGCCGAGCAGCAAAAAGTCGCCCAGGCCTACATCGCCCAGTTGGATGCCGCTAAATCCTTCGACAAACCCATCGTCACCCAGATCGAAATGGGTAAGGCGTTCTTCCCGGCGGAGTCCTACCATCAGGACTTCCTCACCGAGAACCCGTCTTACCCCTACATCGTGATCAACGACCTGCCGAAAGTGGCGCAACTGAAAAAGCTGTTTCCGGCGCAATACAGCGCCGAGCCGGTGCTGGTGAAAAACCAGTAATCAGCCTTTGGCCTTGGCCAGGTAAGGCGCCAGGCGGCGGCCCATTTCCTCGCCCAGGGCTTGCAGCCCGCTCAACGGGCGGATCATCACTTCAAACTCGATGATCTGCCCTTGCTCGTTGAAGCGGATCAGGTCGATGCCCTTGAGCTGCTTGTCGCCCACACGCGCGCTGAATTCCAGTACCACACTCAGGCCATCGCCGGTGGCGAGTTCACGGTGATAGGTGAAGTCTTCGAAGACGTTGATCACCGTATTGAGGATCATCGACACCACCGGCGCGCCGGGGTAGGGCGTATGAGCCATAGGCGAGCGGAAGACGGCGTCGGGCGCCAACAGTTCGGGCAGGGCCTTGAGGTCACGAGTGGCCAACATGGCGTGCCAGCGTTGCAGGGTGTGTGCAGCCGCAGGGTTGAGCGTGAGTTCGGACATGTTCTGTACCTGTTCTTATGGTGGGAAGGCATTTCACCTGCCCAACATAAGAGCGGTATCCAAACAGGGTCAATCACCCTAACTTACAGATAAGTGACCTGAACGCACTTAGACCATCTCCAGGTACGAGCTGTGAATCGCCCGTGCCAACTCGCGCACGGTGTCGATAAAGTCCGTTAGACGGGCGTGCAGTCCCTCCTCAAGAATCTCATCGATCCCGGTATACCTCAGTCGCGCTTCAAACTCAGCGGCCAAACGCTGTGCCGTGCGCCCATAACTGCCCGGCAGGTCGGCCAGGATATGGCTCAATTCCTCGATACAGGCATGCAACGAACGCGGCACATCACTGCGCAACAACAGCAACTCGGACACGGAACGCGCATTCAAGGCGTTCGGGTAAAGCTCGGTATACGCCTCGAACGACGATAACGCGCGGAGCAGGGCGCTCCACTGGTAATAGCCGCGTGCCGACAAGTCGCTGACTTCTTCCGACTCCTCGCCAAACATCTCGTAGCGTGCATCCAGCAGGCGCAGAGTGTTGTCGGCGCGCTCGACAAAGGTGCCGAGGCGGATAAACCGGTAGGCGTCATTGCGCATGATCGTCCCCGACGTCGCTCCCCGGAACAGGTGCGAACGCTGCTTGACCCAGTCACAGAAATGGCTGATGCCATGCCGCGCCAAGCCGCCGGCGGCGATGCTGCGCATTTCGAGCCAGGTGGCGTTGAGGTTTTCCCACATGTCGGCGGTGATGCGCCCGCGTACCGCATGGGCATTGCCGCGAGCGGCGCGCAGGCAGTTGTAGATGCTCGCGGGGTTTTCTTCGTCGAGGGCAAAAAAGTGCAGCATGCGCTCGGCGTCTAGCTGTTTATGACGTTCCAGGTAGCTGTCGAGGGTGCCGCTGCTGAGCAACGACATGGCCAGCTCATCCAGCCCGTCACTGCGCCCGGCCTGGGGCATCAACGACAGGGAATAACTGACTTCGAGCATGCGCGCCAGGTTCTCGGCGCGTTCCAGGTAACGGGACATCCAGTACAAATCTGCGGCGGTTCTACTCAACATACTCAGCCCTCCACCACCCAGGTGTCCTTGGTTCCGCCGCCTTGCGACGAATTGACGATCAACGAGCCTTCCTTCAGCGCCACGCGGGTGAGGCCACCGGGCACCAGGCGGGTTTCCTTGCCTGAGAGTACAAAGGGCCGCAGGTCGATATGCCGTGGGGCGATGCCGTTTTCGACAAAGGTCGGGCAGGTGGACAGGCTCAGGGTCGGCTGGGCGATGTAGGCGTGGGGCCTGGCCTTGATGCGTTGGCGGAAATCCTCGATCTCGGCGGCGCTGGAGGCCGGACCGACCAGCATGCCGTAGCCGCCGGAGCCCTGGGTTTCCTTGACCACCAGTTCCGGCAGGTTGGCCAGCACGTGGGACAGTTCATCCGGCTTGCGGCACTGGAAAGTCGGTACGTTCTGTAACACCGGTTCTTCATCCAGGTAGAAACGGATCATTTCCGGCACATAGGGGTAGATCGATTTGTCGTCGGCTACGCCGGTGCCAATCGCGTTGGCCAGCACCACATTGCCGGCGCAATAGGCGGCGACCAGGCCGGGAACCCCGAGCATCGACTCCGGGTTGAAGGCCTTGGGGTCGAGGAAAGCGTCGTCGATACGCCGGTAGATCACATCTACCGGCTTGGGGCCGTCGGTGGTGCGCATGAACACCTTGAGGTCCTGCACGAACAGGTCCGCGCCCTCTACCAACTCAACGCCCATTTCACGGGCCAGGAACGCATGTTCAAAGAACGCGCTGTTGAAGCGGCCTGGCGTCAGCACCACCACGTTAGGGTTGTCCAGGCGGCTTGAGCTTTTCAGGGTCTTGAGCAGCAGGTTGGGGTAGTGGTCCACCGGCGCGATACGTTGCTTGGCGAACACCTCGGGGAAGAGGCGCATCATCATCTTGCGGTCTTCGAGCATGTAGCTCACGCCGCTGGGGGTGCGCAGGTTGTCTTCAAGCACGTAGTAGGTGCCGTCACCGTCGCGCACCAGGTCCACGCCGGAAATGTGCGAATAGATGTCGCGGTGCAGGTCCAGGCCGACCATGGCTTTCTGGTAACCCTCGTTGCCCAGCACCTGCTCCGCTGGAATGATCCCGGCCTTGATGATGCGCTGGTCGTGGTAGATGTCGGCGAGGAACATGTTCAGCGCGTTGACGCGCTGGATACAGCCGCGTTCGATCACGCTCCACTCACTGGCGGGGATGCTGCGCGGGATGATGTCGAAGGGGATCAGGCGCTCGGTGTCTTGCTCGTCGCCATACAGTGTGAAGGTGATCCCGGCGCGGTGGAACAGCAAATCGGCTTCACGGCGACGCTGGGCCAGCAGTTCCGGCGGCGTATTCGCCAGCCAGCGGGAAAAATCCTGGTAATGCGCACGGCATACGCCGTTTGCGTCATTCATTTCATCAAAGAAAGATCGAGCCATTCCAGTACCTTGTCAGTGCCGAGAGGAACAGAGGTGGCACTGCCGTTTCAAAAAACGCATTTTTTATGAGCCCGTGGCGGTGGGTGCCAATGGGCCTGGTCCTTACTTTCTTATGGGGTCGGCTCTGGGTCGGGGGGTAACCAATGCTCCTGTATCCGGGCAGATGAATGGATAAAGCAATGCTTGTGCCGGAATACCGCAAACCCTCCATTTGTTGGGCAGGGGCCTATTCAAACGGGCCGGCGCTCCCATTCATGGGGCTACCCATGCTCCGATTTGGTGCATGAACAAACTTGAACTTCACCCACCCCCGATTCTTCTAACGGCACACGAACCTGCATGGAGCACCGCCGTGCCCAGAATCATCTCACCGCAAACCCCGGAATCGAGCCTGCCCGATCACAGCGAGCACAACGCCAAGATCTTCGGTTCGCCCAAGGACCGCCTCGACTTTTACCGGCGCGAAATCCAGTACGAAACCACCATCCTCGCCAACCGCACTGACGCCTACCTCACCGCGCAGTCGTTCCTGGTGATCGCCTTTGTGTCGGGCATGGGCAACCTCAACCCCGAGTGGGGCAAGTTGTTCACCGTGGTGGTGCCGATCTTCCTCGCGGCGCTGGGCATCCTCAGCTCCCTCAACGCCTGGCCAGGGATCCGCGCGGCGTATGACATCATCGATCACTGGCACTTTAAGCAAAGCGAGCTGTTGCGCAGCGAGCCGGTGATGGGCATGGCGTACGACGAATCGCCGCTGTTTTCCGAGATGGAGTCGTCGCACAAGGGCTACCGCAAGTCGCTGCTGTTCTCCATGCGCGCGCCGTGGCTGTTCATGGTGTTCTGGGTACTGCTCGCCACTTATGCGTTCTACATCCAGGTCGACAATCCAGGGTCGTAAGCCGATGGAACTTCATCACCCCGGGCATGACCTTAACTCTACCCAGGCGACATTTTCCGAGAGGTAAGCCATGAGCACAGACAAACAACCCGCCACCGGTGCCGATGCGCCCAAAGATCCGGTGCCAGCAAAAGATCCCAAGGCCAAGGAAAACGACTACAGTCCAGACTTCAAGCCCAAGCCTGAGCCCAAGCCTGAAACCGATGCCGATATCGACACCCAAGGCGGTTAGAGGAGACGGTCATGTCCAAAGAACTCGACGATGAACTCAACGATCCCGGTAATGAAGACCCCGGTTCATTGATGGACGATGCAGAAGTGCCGCTCAACGATCTGGATGAAGCGGCGGATGTGGGCAATACCGAAAACCAGGACTGAACCTCACCCGATCATGTGTGAGCCAATGGTTTTCATCCGGATCATATCCATCAATTGCCGCAACCCCGGCTGTGACTGGCGACGGCTGGGGTAATACATGCACAACGGCTCGCCCATGCAGGCCCAGTCGGGCATGACTTCCAGCAGGCGCCCCTCCTTGAGTTCCAGTTCCACGCGGTTGGACAGGCAGTAGGCAATCCCCACCCCTTGCAGCGCGGCATTGACGATGGTCTCGGTGTCGGCCGCGCTGAAGTGGCCGGGCACGTCGATGCGTTGTTGCCGTGCGCCGTTGCCCAATTCCCATTTATAGGTGGTCTTGTCCCCCAGGTACATGCGGATGCAACTGTGTTGCAGCAGGTCTTTGGGCACCTGCGGCGTTCCGCTTAGAGCAAGATAGGCGGGGGAGGCGACCATGATCCAGCGCAGTTCGCCGGTCAGCGGCACGGCGACCATGTCCTGGGGCACCGTGGCGCCGTAACGGATGCCCGCGTCGTAACCTTCGGCGATGATATCGATCATCTGGTCCTGCACGATCAGGTCCAGGCGCAGTTGCGGGTAGGCGGCGCAAAAATCCCCCAGAATCGGCGCCAACAGCAAGACCGCCGCGTCCCGTGGCACATTCAGGCGCAGCCGGCCGATCGGTGCCTCGCGGTACAGTTCCAGGGTGTCGAGGCCGTCCTTGATGGTGGCAAACCCCTGGATGAGTTTTTCCGCAAGCAGCGTGCCAGCATCGGTGGGTTCCACCGCGCGACTGGTGCGGTAGAGCAACTTCACGCCCAGGCGGGTTTCCAGATTGCGCATCGTATGGCTCAACGCTGACGTGGTGACGCCCAGCTCATGGGCAGCGTGGCGGAAGCTGCGGCGGCGGATGATCGCCATGAACACGTTGAGATCAGCCAATTCGGAACGGTTGAAAGCAGCCATTTCAAGTCTCTTGAGCAGGAATTCGGCTGCATGCGGCGTTGAGCCCGATTCAACCGTGGATGACTTAGAGTAATTGTTTTTCTAAGCATTATTGCGCGCCACGGGATTTTTTTATGCACGTTGAGACCATCAGAATTGCCGGCATCGACCAAGCGGTCTCGCGGATTGCCCTCGGCACCTGGTCCATGGGCGGGCACCTGTGGGGTGGGGCGGACAATGAACAGGCCATCCGCACCCTGCGCCATGCCCTGGCAATCGGTATCAACCTGATCGACACCGCGCCGGTGTACGGCTTTGGCCTGTCCGAAGAACTGATCGGCAAAGCCCTGCGTGGCGTGCGCCACAGCGCGGTGATCGCGACCAAGGCCGGGCTGCAATGGGACACCGGCACCCCCCGGCGCAACGCCACGGCCCAGCGCATCCGCAAGGAAGTCGAAGACTCCCTGGTGCGCCTGCAAACTGACTACATCGACCTGTACCAGATCCACTGGCCCGACCCGCTGGTGGCCCAGGAAGAAACCGCCGATGAGCTGGAACGCCTGCGCCGGGAAGGCAAGATCCTCGCGGTCGGCGTGAGTAACTATTCTTCCGCGCAGATGGACGATTTCAGCCAGCACACTGCGCTGGCCACGGTGCAGCCGCCCTATAACCTGTTCGAACGGGCCATCGACAGCGACATCCTGCCCTATGCCAAACAGCATTCGCTGGTGGTGTTGGCCTACGGTCCACTGTGTCGAGGGTTGCTCAGCGGCAGCATGCATTCAGCCACGCGCTTTGCCGGCGATGATGTGCGCACGCTTGACCCCAAGTTCAAGGCGCCGCGTTTTGAACACTACCTGGCCGCCGTAGCGGCACTGGATATGTATGCCCGCGAGTGCCACGGTAAATCGGTGCTGGCCTTGGCCCTGCGCTGGGTGCTTGATCAAGGCCCGACCATCGCCCTGTGGGGTGCCCGGCGGGCGGAGCAGTTGAAGGGCTACGAAGAAGCCTTCGGCTGGCACCTGACGCCCGAAGACCTGACGCATATAGACCGTATCCTGGCCAACACGATAAAAGATCCGATCGGCCCGGAATTTATGGCCCCGCCCAAGCGTTAACCCTGCGACAGGGATGTCGCCAGCAACACACACAACATCCCTGTACGTCGAGGTTTTGCATGAAACGCGGTTCCGTATTCACGATCGCTGGTGGTTTGCTCTGTGGGTTAGTGCTCGTGGGGGCCTGGAAGTGGCGGGGCAACCCGGATGCCTTGTGGCAGACCGTCAGCCAGCAATGTGTGCCCCACCAGCAACAGCAGCTCAAGCCCGACCCCTGCCTGGCGGTGGACCTGGACCGCGGCTACGTCCTGTACAAAGACCGCAACGGCCCGCTGCACAACCTGCTGATGCCGGCGGACAAGGTCACCGGTATTGAAGACCCGGCCCTTGGCCGCGAGCTGCTGCCGCATTACTTCACCCAGGCCTGGCAACATCGCCGGGTGTTGTCTGACGGCTTGAAAAAACCGATTGACGATCAGTTCGTGTCGGTGGCGATCAACTCTCGCTATGGTCGCTCCCAGAACCAGTTGCACGTGCATATCGCCTGCCTGCGCCCGGACGTCTACATCGCCCTCAGTCAGCAAGCGCTGGATGAGCAATGGCGGATGCTGCCGGTGCAACTGATGGGACACACCTACAGCGCCCGACTGCTGTCGGCAGCCGAGGCCGAGCTGCGTGACCCGCTGGCGGTGTTGCGTGATTACGTAGACGCCCAGGGCGACTCGATGAGCCAGTACAGCCTGCTGATGGCAGCGCGCGCCGATGGCAATTTCGTGTTGCTGAGTACCCATGTCACGCTGAGCGAGCTGAACCTCGGCTCAGCCGGCGAACTGCAAGACTATCGCTGCGGCCTGATGAGCCAACTGTAAACCGACGAAAATCACCACAACGACCTCTTTGGAGCATAAACGACACGGCCGTGGATTTACCCATTGAACGACTGTTCAGTTTGAACTATGTTGACCGCATCCACCCGTTTGTCACGTAACGGGTTCGCGCTGTTTCTTCTTGAACGAGAGGCTCTGGCATGCGGTTTTCCCCCTTCGTCGAACGAATTGCAGGGCAGGGCGTAGCCGCCTGGGACATCCACCACGCCGCGTTCCAGGCGGCCAGCCAGGGCGAAGACATCATCATCCTCAGCGTTGGCGATCCAGACTTTGCCACGCCTTCCTTCATTACCGACACGGCCATAAGTGCCTTGCGCGAAGGTGACACCCACTACACTGAAATTCCCGGCCGCCCGGCATTGCGCGAGGCCATCGCGGCACGCTACAGCCAGACCCTGGGCCGTCCATTGAACGCCGACAACGTCATCACTGTGGCCGGTGCACAGAACGCATTGTTCGTGACCTCCCTGTGCCTGCTGCAGGCCGGCGATGAAGTGCTGGTGCTCGACCCGATGTACGTCACCTACGAGGCCACGCTCAAGGCCAGCGGCGCGACACTGGTCCGTGTGCCCTGTTCGCCGGAGTCCGGCTTTCGCCTGGATGCCCAGTTGCTCGGCGCAGCCATCACACCGCGTACGCGGGCAATTTTCTTCTCCAACCCGAACAACCCCACCGGCGTGGTGCTCAACCCGCACGAGCTGCAAGCCATTGCCGACCTGGCGATTGCCCACGACCTGTGGGTGGTGGTCGATGAGGTCTATGAAAGCCTGGTGTTCGACGGTGAGTACCACAGCCTCGCGGCGTTGCCGGGCATGGCCGAGCGTTGCGTGGTGATTGGCAGCCTGTCCAAGTCCCATGCCATGACCGGCTGGCGCATCGGCTGGATCATCGCCACGCCGCAGATGGTCGCCCACGCCGAGACCCTGGTGCTCAGCATGCTCTACGGGCTGCCGGGCTTCGTGATGGAAGCCGCGACTGCCGCCGTGCTGGCCCATGACGAGGTCACCCAGGGCATGCGCGAGATTTATCGGCGCCGACGCGACCTGGTGGTGAGGGGGCTGAGTGCGTGCCCTGGCATCCAGGTGCAGGCGCCGCAAGCTGGGATGTTTGTGCTGGTGGATGTGCGCGGCACCGGCCTGGGCTCCCTCGACTTTGCCTGGCGCCTGTTTCGGGAAGCCGGGGTTTCGGTACTCGACGCCGCCGCCTTTGGCGAGCCGGCCCAAGGGTTCGTGCGCTTGTCGTTCACCCTGGGTGAAGAGCGCCTGAGTGAAGCCTGCCGACGCATCGTGCAATTTGTCGCCAAGCTGGCCGGTGAACCGCGAAGTGCGGCGACGCTCAGGATCGAAGTGGTGCAGCCAGCCCCAGCCAAAAAGATGATCGAGGTCATCGACCTGCACAAGCGCTTCGGCAATATCGAAGTGCTCAAGGGCATTTCCCTCACGGCCCACGAAGGCGACGTGATCTCGCTGATCGGCGCCAGCGGCTCGGGCAAAAGTACCTTGCTGCGCTGCATCAACATGCTCGAAGTGCCGGACCAGGGCAGCATCCATGTGGACGGCGAAAGCATCAAGCTCAACTACGGTCGGCCCGGCGCGCCTCTGGTCGCAGATGCCAAACAGCTGGTACGTATCCGCTCGACCCTGGGCATGGTCTTCCAGAACTTCAACCTGTGGCCACACCGCACGGTCCTGGAAAACCTTATCGAAGCCCCCACCCAGGTCCTGCGCGAAAGCCGTGCCGAGGCCATCGAGCGCGCCGAAGCCTTGCTCGACCGCGTCGGCCTGGCCGCCAAGCGCAACGAATACCCGGCGTTCCTCTCCGGCGGCCAACAGCAACGGGTGGCGATTGCCCGCGCGTTGGCCATGCGTCCCAAAGTCATGCTGTTCGACGAACCCACCTCGGCCCTCGACCCGGAACTGGTGGGCGAAGTGCTGCGGGTGATCCGCTCCCTGGCCGAGGAAGGTCGCACCATGATCCTGGTCACCCATGAAATGGCCTTCGCCCGGGATGTGTCGTCGAAAGTGGCGTTCCTGCACCAAGGCATGATCGAAGAAACCGGCTCGCCGGATGCGGTGTTTATCGACCCACGCAGTGAACGTTGCCGACAGTTCGTCAACGCGCATCAAACTCGCTAACTCCATAAAAAGACGGGGCAAAATCATGAAATCCAAGCGTATGGCAACGTGGTTGAGCAGTGCTGTTTTGATGTTGGCTGCAGGTTTCACCCAGGCGGCGGAAAAACCCATCGTGTTTGCGGTCGCTGCGGAGCCCTATCCGCCGTTCACCGTTAAAGGCGGCAACGGCCAGTGGTCCGGCTTTGAAGTGGACCTGATCCACAAGCTCTGCGAAGGCATGAAAGCCGAGTGCCAGATCAAGGAGGTGGCGTGGGACGGCATTATTCCCTCGTTGCTGGCGAAGAAAATCGACGTGATTTTTTCATCGATGTCGGTGACCGATGAGCGTGAAAAACAGATCGCTTTCAGCCGCGCCTACTACGATTCCCTGCTGGGCGTCGCCGGGCCCAAAGGCAGCGAAGTCGAAATCTCCCCGGCGGGCCTAAAGGGCAAGTTGATCGGCGTGCAGATCTCCACCGTCAGCGCCAACTACCTGAAGAAGTACTACGAAAACATCGCGGACCTGAAGTACTACGACACCCAGGAATCGGCCAACGCCGACCTGATCGCCGGGCGTATCGACTACATGATGGCCGACGACACCGCCATCGCCATGATGGTCAAGACCCCGGAAGCCAGCGGCCTGGCGCACATCGCCAGCGTGCCTTACGACCCGATCATCGGCCGAGGTGTCGGCGCCGGCCTGCGCAAGGAAGACACGGCGCTCAAGGCGCGGCTGGATAAGGCCATCGGTGAATTGCTGGTGAGCAAGGACTACGACGACCTGTCGCAGCACTATTTCGGCCTGTCGGTCAGCCCGTGCAAGCGCGGTGACACCCCGGCGTTTGTCAGCAAGACCTGCGACAGCCCCTATCAACACGTCGCCCAGAAGACCGAATAATGCTCGACCTCCTAAGCTTCGGCGAACAAGGGTGGGGCAATGCGTTGCTCAAAGGGTTATGGATGACCCTGCAAATCTCCGCCGGTTCGTTTGCGGTGGGTTTGTTGATCGGCCTGGTGGTGGCCTGCGCCAAGCTCAGTGCGCCACGGCCGATTGCGCTGCTGATGCGCGGCTACACCACGGTGTTTCGTGCGGTGCCGGAACTGCTGTTGATCCTGCTGCTGTATTACGCCGGCTCCATGGGCCTCAACGCGCTGATGCTGGGGATGGGCTTCGAGCAGATGAACATCAGCGGCCCGCTGGTCGCGATCCTGGTGTTGGGCCTGGTGCAGGGCGCGTACGCTTCGGAGATTTTCCGCGCGGCAATCCTGGCGATTCCCCACGGCCAGATCGAAGCGGCTCGGGCGTTTGGCTTGAGCGGGTTTGGCCTGTTCCGCCGGGTGACCTTGCCGATCATGGCGCCGTTCGCCCTGGCCGGTATGTCCAACCTGTGGATCAACCTGATCAAGGACAGCGCCTTGATCAGCGTGGTCGGCACCAACGAGTTGCTGTACACCGCCAAGCAGGCGGCGGGCTCGACTCGTCAGTACCTGCTGTTCTACCTCACGGCCGCCGCCTTGTATTACCTGGTGACGCTGGCCTCCAACTACCTGTCCGGGCGCCTGGAGCGACGTATCCGTCGCTGGATGCCGGTTGTCGAGTGAGCGGGCCATGCCTGAATGGATAAGTTATTACGCCAGCCTGATCGCCAAAGGCTTGCAGACCACCTTGTCGCTGCTGGTGATCTCGGCAGTGTTGGGTTTCGCGCTGGCGGTGCTGGTGGCGCTGGCGCGTTTGTCGCGGCGCAAATGGCTGGCCCGTGGCGCGCTGGCCTACACCAGTGTGCTGCGCGGCACGCCGCTGCTGATCCAGATCTACATTTTCTACTACGGGCTGGGCAGCCTGTTTGCGCAGTTTCCGATGATTCGCGGCAGCTTTCTGTGGCCGTACCTGCGTGACGGTTACTGGTACATCGTGTTTGCCCTGGTGTTGTCGGTGGGTGCCTACGTCGGCGAAGTGATTCGCGGCGGCCTGCTGGCGGTGCCCAAGGGCGAAATGGAAGCCGCCTCGGCATTCGGCATGACGCCACGCCAGGCCCTGTTGCGCGTGCGTTTGCCACGGGCGATGCGCTTGCTGTTGCCAACGCTGGCGGGGGAGACGGTGATGTTGCTCAAGTCCACCGCGCTGGCCTCGACCATTGCCGTGGTCGACCTGTTGGGCGCGGCCAACGTGGTCCGCGCGCAGACCTTGCAGATCTACCAGCCGCTGCTGCTGGTGGCGGCGGTCTACCTGTGCCTGACCTTCCTCATCGAAGGGGTCTACGCCATCGCCGAACGGCGCGGTACGCCGCTGCGCAGGTCGGCCGGATGAAACAGGACCGTTCGTTGCAAGGGATTGCCCTGTGTTCGCTGGCCTATTTGTTCCTGGCGTTGCAGGACGCGGTGGTCAAGTGGCTGGTGGCCGATTACTCGGTGTTCACCATCCTGTTCTGGCGCAGCCTGGTGGTGGTGGTCGCGTGCTTGATCGCCGGGCGCATGGGCCTGGTACGCAGCGCCTGGACGTCGGTCAGCCGGCGCTTGCTGATCATTCGCGGGCTGTTGTCGTTGCTCGCGTGGTTGCTGTATTACACCGCGGCCAAGGACCTGAGCCTGGCGGAAATGACCACGCTGTATTTCTCTGCGCCGATCATGGTCACGCTGTTGGCCGCGCTGATCCTCAAGGAGCGCGCCAGCCGTGGACAGTGGATCGCATTGATCATCGGGTTTGTCGGGGTGGTTATTGCGTGCCGTCCCACGCATATGCTCGACCCGTGGCCCATCGCCCTGACCTTGGGCGCGGCGCTGTGCTGGGCGTTTACCTATATCCAGTTGCGCCAGGTCGACCCGAGCAGTTCGGTGTTGGAACAAATGCTCATCACCAACGTCGTGTTTGTGCTGTGCATGGGCGTGACCTTGCCCTGGACTCACACACCGGCGCCCACGCCGGCCTGGCTGGGCATGTTGGCGGCCGGCTTGGTCGGCGGCATCGGGCAATTCCTGCTGTTTGCCAGCTTTCGCCGCGCCACCGCGACCTTACTCGCGCCGTTTGAATACACCGGGCTGATCTGGGCGTTCCTCCTGTCGAGCCTGGTGTGGGGCACGTTGATGGATGGCTCGCTGATCATCGGCGCCGTGTTGATTGCCATCAGCGGCACCCTGGCCATGCTCAGCGCGCGGCATCCGGTGTCACAGGACGTGGTCGGCGCCGAATGCGCCGTGACGCAACCCTTGTACCCAGCAGCGGCAGATGTGCAGCCCGTTGGCGGGGCTGAAGGTGCCGGGGTTGAGGCAGCCCTCAAGCCAGAGTCCGTCGAGCATCGCCGATAAGCCGATGGCGGCCAGGTGGCTGTCGTGGATCACCAGGTTTTCACTGCGGGCCAGATCGTCCAGCAGTTGTTGGATCAATGCCAGGTAGGCGTGGTAGCTGTTTTCGTGGGACTGGTTCACGTGGGGCGAATGGCGGATCAGGCTCCAGAACACTACCCACACGCCGAGCAGATCGGGGTCCATGACCCGGGGCGAGAATGAGGCGCTGAGGAATGCATCCAGGCGCGCAGCAGGGCCTTCGGCCTGTTCCACGTGCGCCCAGAGGGCACTGGTCAGCTCGTTGGCCAGCTTGTGGTAAGTCTCGGCGATCAGTGCATCGATGCTGCCGAAATGGTGGTTGAGCAACCCCACCGACACCCCGGCCTCGGAAGCGATACGGCGCACGGAAATCCCCGCATGCCCATCGCGGGCCAGGCAGGTGAGGGTGGCAGCAATCAGCAGGTCCCGGCGTTCGTCGGGGTCGGCACGGCGCAGTTTGGGCAGCTCGGGGGTCATGGGCAGGCCTTGAATGGAACAGCACAGCGCTCAGGTTAGTTGAACATGTGTTCAATCTCTACCGATTAATTGATCAGAGGAGGGCAAGGCATGGCAAAAGACCTTTCGTGGCAGGTCACCGGCGATTCCGGCAATGTGCTGCACATCGGCGCCTGGCGTTTCGACGGCGACGGCAGTGGGCCGAAGGTGCACCTGCAGGCCGGTGTGCACGCCGACGAAATCGCCGGGATGCTGGTGCTGCATCAACTGCTACCGCGCTTGCAGGCGTGCGCCGAGCAGGGCCGACTCAAGGGCACGGTCACGGTGGTGCCCCAAGCCAATCCCTTTGGTATCGGCCAGTTCCGCCAGGGCCGCGTGCTCGGTCGCTTTCACGAAGCCACCGGGCAGAACTTCAACCGTGCCTTCGATTGTTCGCTGGCCATGGAGCACCCGGCGAGCAACCTGGCGCAATGGCAGAAACGCCTGGTGCAACTGGCCGCCGATGCCGACCTGATACTGGACCTGCACACCGACGACGAGGCGCTGCCTTATCTCTACATCCACCGCAGCTTCTGGCCCGAGCAAGGCCTGGCACTGGCGGCGGCCTTGAGGGTGGACCTGGTGATTGTCTGGGATGAAGGTGGCGATGGTTCCTTTGAAGAAACGCTCATCAACCACGCTTCGCCGCAACTGGCGGCAACCATTGAACTGCGCGGGCAGGCGGACGTCAGCGATGCCCTGGCGCAACAGGACGCCGATGGGCTGTGGGCGTGGTTGTGCATCAATGGCGTGATCGACGAGGTGGCCAACATTGCCGAATGGCAAGGCGACGTGGTCGACATGGGCTGCATGGAAACCGTCCTAGCACCCTGCGCTGGTGTGCTGGTGTTCGAAAAGAGCTTGGGCGACGACCTGGAAGAAGGCCAGCGTTTCGCGCGCATTATCGGCCGCCCCGGTGACCCGGCTTCCGAAGTGACCCTGTACGCCGCCCAGGCCGGACGCATGGTCACCCGCCACCGTGAACGCCTGGTGGCGCAAGGCTCGGTGGTCGCCAAGTTCACCGGCACACGGTTATCCGACAGCTACAGCGGCGGCGTGCTGGACCCGTAGCGGCGCCTGCAACTGCAGCCATTCCCGCGGGCTGGTGCCGATCTTGCGCCGGAACGCACGGGCCAGCGCCGAAGGGCTTTCATAACCGACTTCATCGGCGATCAGGGCGATGGGCCGACCTTCACGCAGACGTTTCTGCGCCAGGCTCACACGCCAGCTCAGCACATAGTCGGCCGGCGTTTGGCCCACCACTTTATGGAAGTGCGCAGCGAAACTGGCCCGGGACATGTTCGACTCTACCGCCATTTCCTGCACAGTCCACGGGCGTTCGGGGTAGTTGTGCAGCAGGGTCATGGCCCGCGCCAGGCGCAGGTCCGCCAGGCCCGACATCATGCCGGTGGTCATGCTGTGATAGGCCATCATGTGGCGCAGGAACTGAATCACCATCAACTCGAACAGCCGGTTCATTACCGCCTCGCGTCCACAGTGTTCGGCGAAGGCTTCATCGAACAGCCACTCCAGCGTGCCGGCGATCATCGGAATCTGCTGGAGCGGCATCACGATGGTGTCGGTCAACGCCACGGACAACGGGTTATCGATCCCTCCATCAAAACGCAGCGAAGCCGCTACCACCTGGGCGCGATCGGCTTTGGCCGCCACCAGCCGATGGGGCAGGGGGCGCGGCACCAGCACCAAACTGGGCTCGGGAATGCGCAGGGTGCCGTCGGGCATTTCCAGGCTGGCCTGGCCGTCCTTGAGCAGGTAGACCCGGCCGCGCTGCTGCAGATCGCGGGTGTCGAGGGCGCCGTGCAGCGGCCCACTATGAAAGGTCTCGGCATCGATGCCGAAGTGCACCAGCAGTGTGGACAAACGATCCATGAATCACCTGAGTTCAATAAACGATCTGTTTAGACGATCTGCGCCATATCGTCGACTATTAGCCTCCATTTGTAAAACACGTTTCGGCATCATGGCCTCACGTTCAACGCCTTGAGCGCCCAACCCCACGGAGCAAACGTTCATGAAAACCTTCAAGTTCTCCCGCGTCGCCGCCGCCCTGATCACCGGCGCACTTGCCTTCGGTGTCGCCACCACCAGCTTCGCTGCCCCACAGAAAGCCACCGTGGTACTGGTGCATGGCGCGTTTGCCGACGCCTCCAGCTGGAACGGCGTGATCGCCGGGCTCAAGGCCGAAGGCTACCCGGTGGTCGCCGTGGCCAACCCGCTGCGCAGCGTCAAGACTGACTCGGACTATGTGGCCGATATCGTCGAGCACACCCAAGGCCCGGTGATCCTGGTCGGCCATTCCTACGGCGGCTCGGTGATCTCCAACGCCGTGCACGGCAGCAACAAGGTCAAGGCGCTGGTCTACGTCGCCGCATTCGCCCCGGAAAAAGGCGAGACCGCGTTTGAGCTGTCCGGCCGCTACCCTGGCGGCACACTCGGCCCGACCCTGGATAAACCCGTGATCTCCAAGGACGGCGTGACCGACCTGTACATCCAGCAAGACAAGTTCAACAGCCAGTTCGCCGCCGACGTGGCGCCCAAGGAAGCCCAGTTGATGGCGGCGGGCCAACGCCCGATCACCGAAGCCGCGCTGAAGGAACCGTCGGGTGACCCGGCCTGGAAAACCGTGCCGTCCTACTTCATATACGGTTCAGCGGACAAAAATATTCCCGAGGCCGCGCTTAAATTCATGGCTGACCGGGCGGGTTCCAAGGAAACCGTGGACGTGAAGGGGGCTTCCCACGTGGTGATGGTGTCGAACCCGGCGCGGGTGGTGGCGATCATCAATGATGCGGCCAAGGCCAACGCGCAGTAACCAAAAGCGTGGGGGCCCAGGCCCCCATTTTTTATTGATCGAACGATGAACCGCGCTGCTTCAACCGCCGCATCGCACTGTCCAGATGCGCCCGCGCACTCGCCGGGTCGCCTTCACGCATCTGCTCATACGCCAATTGCGCCACCGCCGGGTCAATCGGCTTGAGCGGCTGCCCGCTGGCCATGGCTTTCAACTGCACCTCGGCCGCCCGCTCCAGGTAGTACAGGTCATCCCAGGCTTCGGCGATGTTCGGCGCAGCCACCATCACTCCATGATTCTTCAGAAACAGAATGTCGGCGTCGCCCAACGCCGCAGCGATACGCTGACCTTCACGCTTATCCAGCGCCAGGCCGTTGTAATCCTCATCCACCGCCGTGCGCCCATAAAACTTCAGCGCCGTCTGCCCCAGCCACAACAAGGGCGAGCCTTGCAACAGGCACAACGCCGTGGCATTGGGCATATGGGTATGGAACGCCGCCTTGATGCGCGGCTGCTGTTGATGCAACTGGGCGTGGATGTAGAACGCCGTGGCTTCCGGCGTGCCGTCGCCGTCTATCACGTTGCCGTGGAAATCACACACCAACAGATGAGAGGCGGTGATTTCCTCGAAGGCGTAGCCGAACGGGTTGACGAAGAACACATCGTCATGCCCCGGCACCGTCGCCGAGAAGTGATTGCAGATGCCTTCTTCCATGCCATGCAGCGCCGCCAATTGCAGGCAAGCCGCGAGTTCTACGCGGGCGTCGATGGCGGCCAGGCTATCGAGATTCAAGCGCCCGGCGCGTGGGCCAAGGGAGGAGGGCGTGAAGGTATGGGCCATGGCTCACCATCCTAAGGACTTGAACAGTTCGGGAACGCCGTCGAGGGTTGGCAGGATCGCGTCGGGTGTGTAGTCGGCCAGCAATTGGCGACCGGTGCCACGGTCGATCCATACGCAGCGAAAACCGATATCTCGCGCGGCGGCGTGATCCAGGTGCGGGCTGGCGCAGATGTGCACCACCTCGTCGAGGTTCACGCCCAGTTGTTCATGGGCGTAGTCGAACAGGCGTCGATTGGGCTTGTAGGCACCGGCTTGCTGGGCGGTGATCACCCGGTCGATGTGGCCACCCAGTTGCGCCACATTGCCGGCGATCACGTCATCGTCGGTGTTGGAAACGATGCACAGTTTGTAGCCCAGGGCCTTCAACTGCTTGAGCGTATCCACCACCTCGGGAAACGGTGGCATGGCGCTGATGCTGTCGGTGAGGATTGCGCCATCCTGGTCATTGGCAGGCAAGCCCAGCTCCTTGAGCGCGAGTTGCAGGCTCAGCCCCGCCAGGGTGCGGAAGCTGCGGTGCGGTGGGGTTTGCTCCAGGGCATGTTCGTGATGGTCGTACACGCTGATCAACGTTTCTCTATCGACCTGATGCTCGCCTTTTTGATCTAGGATGCGGTCGACAGCGGCACGCAGGCCTTCATCCCATTGGATCAAAGTGCCGTAGCAATCAAAGGTCAGCCACAGCGGGCGAGGGGAGTGTTTGAGCGGCATGGGGCACCTGCAGGAAAGTGGGTGGTCGATGCAGCATAGGAAACCTGGCTCTTAGTAGGAAATTAAATTAACCTCTGCATCACAGTTGAATTATCGATAAGAAGGCCGCCGCCATGTTTGATCTGGAACTCTTGCATACCCTGGTCTGCGTGGTCGATGAAGGCAGCTTCACCCGGGCCGCCGAGCGCGTGCACCGCACCCAGTCCACGGTCAGCCAGCAGATTCGCAAGCTGGAAGAAAGCGTCGGCCAGGTGTTGCTGGTGCGCGACCGTTCGGGCCAGCAAGTCAGTGCCACCGAACACGGCGAACTGCTGACCCATTACGCGCGCCGCCTGTTGAACCTGTCCCGCGAAGCCCGCGATGCCTTGGACACTGAGGCCAGCGTAGTGCCGGTGCGCCTGGGCGTGCCCGAGGATTTCGACGCGACGCGTATGGCGTCGATGCTTTCGGGGTTCGTACGCGCCCGCCCCGAGGCGCGACTGGAGACGGTCAGCGGCATGAGCACCGACCTGCGTCGGCAACTGGACAGCGGAGAAATCGACATCGCCCTGGTCAAGCGCGAAGCCGGCAGCGGTGAGTGCCACGCCAGCTGGCCGGAGCCCTTGGTGTGGGTGTGCGGCCAGGGCCAGGATATGCAACTCGACACCTTGCCCCTGGCGCTGTTTCCCCAAGGCTGCATCTACCGCCAGCGCGCCATTCGTACCTTGGACAAGGCCCGGCGCAGTTGGCGCGTGGCGTTTGGCAGCCACAGCCTCACCGGGATCCAGGCGGCGGTCACATCGGGCTTGGGTGTCAGTATCCTGCCGAAAAGCGCGGTGTTGCCCAGCCACCGCATCTGCACCGAGCTTGCGCCAGTCCCGTCTTCGGAACTCGCGTTGATCAGCGGTGCCGAGCACCTGAGCGCCACTCACCGTGGATTGATCGAGTGCCTGCGCGAGGAGATTTCACGGAGTCTCTGAACGCTCCAACAGTAGCCGCTCCAGGGTTGCCACCGGCAATGGCCGGCTGAACAGGTAGCCTTGGATCTGATCGCAGCCGGCAGCTTTCAGGAACGCCAATTGCGCCTGGGTTTCTACGCCTTCGGCGACCACCCGCAGGTTAAGGCTGTGGGCCAGTTCAATGATGGTGCGGGTGATTGCGGCATCCTGGGGGTTGCTGGTGACTTCGCGGATAAACGCGATGTCGATCTTCAGCGTGTCGATGGGAAAACGCCGCAGGTACGCCAGGCTTGAATAGCCGGTGCCGAAGTCGTCGATAGAGATTTTCACGCCCATGTCATGCAAGCGTTGCAGGCTGAAGATGGTGTGCTGGGTGTTTTCCATCAATGAGCCTTCGGTCAGCTCCACTTCCAGCCAGTGCGGCTCGACGCCGGTTTGCACGAGGATACGTGCGATATCGGCAATCAGATCGCCTTCTATGAGTTGATGGCCGGAAACGTTGACCGACACCTCCACGGCGCCAATGGCACTGCGTTGCCAGGCGGCAATCTGCTGGCAAACGGCTTCGATCACCCAGCGTCCTACCGGCACGATCAGGCCGAGGCTCTCCAATACCGGTACGAACACCGCGGGGGAAACGGCGCCATGACCCGGTCGGTCCCAGCGCAGCAGGGCCTCGAGCGCACAAAGCTGACCCGTCGCAAGCTCGACTTTTGGCTGGTAATGCACGATGAATTCATTGCGTTCCACGGCCTGGCGCAGGGCGGTTTCCAGGTCCCGACGGTCGACGTCAGGTTGCAGGGCTTGGCGTAGGTTATCCGCCCGCTCGCCGTGAGCGGTGAGCCGCAGCAGGTTGCGCACACGCAAAGACAGTTCGATACGCTCGATCGGTTTGCTGAGGAACTCTTCGGCACCGCTCTCCAGGCCACTGACGCGCGCACCAGGATCACTGAGGGCCGACAGCATGATGATGGGAATACCCGCCGTGGCGTCGTCACTTTTCAGTTGGCTGGCCACCTCATACCCATCCATCCCCGGCATCATGATGTCCAGCAGGATCAGGTCGGGCGCCTGTTGTGCCACCACCTGCAGCGCCTCTTCGCCGCTGCTCGCGCTGACGGTCTGGTAGCCTTCGTGGTGCAACAGCGTTTCCAGGAGCTTGCGCACCTGAGGTTCATCATCAACGATCAGCAGCGTGGCCATGGGTGCATTCTCATCTGAGAGGGTCGTTGTGGGTTTGCAGCAGCGTATCGATCACCTGATAGAGCTCCTTGTAGCGCAGCGGCTTGATCACATAGGCGTCGCAGCCGGCCAGCCGGGTCTTTTCGCGGTCTTCCTTCATTGCCATGGCGGTCAGGGCGATCACCGGAATGTGCGCCGTCAGCGGGTCCTGCTTGAGCAGAGCTGTGGCGGCCAGGCCGTCCATGCCGGGCAGTTGGATATCCATCAGGATCAAGGCCGGTTGCTGTTCGCGGGCCTGGGTCAGGCCGGTCTCGGCATCGGGCGCCCACACGGTCGTATGACCGGCGTTCAGCAGCAGCAGGCGTGCCAGGCGCATATTGGCTTCATTGTCTTCAACGATCAGGACGTGGGCCATGGAGCCTCCGCCGCGCGGTGCAGTGGCAACCACGCCACAAACCGCGCGCCACAGCCTTCGCGACTGGCCACCGCGACACTGCCGCCGTGCAAGTCGGCCAGTTGCTTGACCATCGCCAACCCCAGGCCCGTGCCTTCGAATTTGCGCGCCAGGCTGCTGTCGATCTGGCTGAACGCCTTGAACAGCTTGCCCATATCGTCCTCGGCAATGCCGATACCGGTGTCGCTGACGCTCAACTCCAGGAATTGCTGCTGAGGGCTCGCGGGCAAGGCAAAGCAATACACCGGCCAATCGCCGGGAATTTGCCCGACCTGTTCGCGGGTGACCTGGCGCACCGTCAGCGTTACCGAACTGCCGTGTTCGCTGAACTTCACCGCATTGGCCAGCAGGTTGTAGACGATCTGCTTGGTCTTGCGCAGGTCCAGTTCCAGGTGGCCGAGGTCGTCGGGGCATTCCAGCTTCAATTGGATACGTTGCAGTGCGGCCTTTTCCCGCACGATCAGCAAGCTATTGGCCAAAAGGCCCGCCAGCTCAACGCTTTCCAGCTCCAGTTCCATCATCCCGGCCTCGACCTTGGACAGGTCGAGAATATCGTTGATCAACGACAGCAAGTGCTGGCCGCTGGTGAAGATGTCCCCGATGTATTCGCGCTGCGTCTCGCTCATGTCACCGACGAGTCCGTCCTTGAGCGCCTCGGAAAATCCAATCACCGCATTCAACGGCGTGCGCAGTTCGTGGGACATGGTGGCGAGGAACTCGGACTTCATGTGGCTTGCGTGCTCCAGCTCCAGGTTCTTTTCTTCCAGGGCGCGCTCGAAGCCTTTGCGCTCGGCTTCTTCCTGCTTGCGCGCGGTGTTGTCGGTGCCAATCAGCAGGTAGCCGATGATGGTGTCATGCCGGTTGCGCAGGGCGGTCACCGAAACCATGGCCGACAGGCGACTGCCGTTCTGGCGGATGTAGGTCAGCTCGTAGATGTCTTCGATGCCACGGGAAGCCTTGAACACCAGGGCTTCGAAACCCGGCGTAATGGGCGTGTCCAACTCAAGGCTCAAGGCAGCGGCGCGGGTGATCAGCTCGACAGGGTCGGAAATATCGGCGGGGGTGATGCGGTTGACCACATCGGCGGCGGCATAACCGAGCATGCGTTCGGCGCCGACGTTGAAGATCTGGATCACGCCTTTTTCATCCGTGGCGATACTGGAGAAGTAGGCGCTGTTGAAGATGGCGTCTTGCAGCGCGCCGGTCTTGAGCAGGGTTTTCTGCCGTTTGAACTCGACGATCTTTTCGGCGCGCGATTGCGGCTGTTCGGGTAACGGTGTGTCCATCGCTTGGGCGTTCCGTGACGTTCAGGCCCGCCGTCGTCGACTGACAATGGCGCAGAGCATGCTCACAGAAGATCGCTTGGGGGGCGATGAGGAGGAGATGAGGTGCTTGGACAATAGCAGACAAACGGTAAAACCGATGCTTTGTGTGCCTATTCAATAAATTGGCTTGATGAAACGTTTCTTCAGGTACAAAAACCGGTAGGCAAGCGCTTGCGTAAAGAAATGTTTCTACATTAGAGTCGGCCCACTGACGACAAAAATAATAAAACCAGGAGCTCATTCATGAGCCTTGAACCCTTGCTTGAAATGCAGGGCATCAGCAAAACCTTCAACGGTTTGCGCGTGCTCAAGAATGTCGGCCTGAAGGTCTACTCCGGCGAAATCCACGCCTTGATGGGGGAGAATGGCGCCGGCAAGTCCACGCTGATGAAAATCCTCTCCGGCGCCTATCAAGCCGACCCCGGCGGTGAAATGCGCATTGCCGGTCAAACGGTAGCCTGCTTCGACCCCGCCACCGCGAAAACCCTCGGCATTGCCGTTATCTATCAAGAATTGAGCCTGTGCCCCAACCTGAGCGTGGCCGAGAACATCTACCTGGGCCGCGAACTGCGGCGTGGCTGGACCATCGACCGCAAGGGCATGGAAGCGGGGTGCATCGAGGTGCTGCAACGCCTCGGCGCCGAATTCACCCCTGCGACACGGGTCAGCAGCCTGTCGATTGCCGAGCGCCAGTTGGTGGAGATCGCCCGCGCCCTGCACGCCCACGCCAAGATCCTGGTGATGGACGAGCCGACCACACCGTTGTCATCCCGCGAGACCGACCGCTTGTTCGCGCTGATCAAGCAACTGCGCAGCCAAGGCCTGGCGATCATCTATATCAGCCACCGCATGGCCGAGATCTACGAGCTGTCGGACCGCGTTTCGGTGTTGCGGGACGGCCAATACATCGGCGAACTGACCCGCGACGCGCTGTCGGCCGAAGTGCTGGTGAAAATGATGGTGGGCCGCGACCTGTCAGGCTTCTACAAAAAGGAACACGCCGCCTACAACCCTGGCAACGTGGTGATGCGCGTGCGCGACATGGCCGACGGCAAGCGCGTGCGCAATTGCAGCTTCGACCTGCATGCCGGCGAAGTGCTGGGCATTGCCGGGCTGGTCGGGGCAGGGCGCACCGAGCTGGCGCGGCTGATCTTTGCTGCCGACCCACGCACCTCGGGTACCTTGGAAGTGGTCGGCAAGACCGTCACCCAACTGCGCACCCCGGCGGACGCGATCCGTGCAGGCGTGGTCTACCTCACCGAAGACCGCAAGGCCCAGGGCCTGTTCCTCGACATGAGCGTGGCGGACAACATCAACGTCTGCGCCTGTGTGCCGGATGCGCATGCCGGTGGCGTGCTGGATCGCGGGCATGCCTTGCAGCGCTCGAATGACGCGATCAAGTCGCTGTCGATTCGCGTGGCGTCGGGCAAGGTGAATGTCGGCGCGCTGTCCGGTGGCAATCAGCAGAAGGTGTTGCTGGCGCGACTGCTGGAGGTCAAGCCGCACGTGCTGATCCTCGACGAGCCCACGCGGGGTGTCGACATCGGCTCCAAGTCCGAGATCTACCGCATCATCAATCAATTGGCCCAGGCCGGTGTCGGCATCGTGGTGATCTCCAGCGAGCTGCCGGAAATCATCGGCACCTGCGACCGCGTGCTGATCATGCGCGAAGGCCAGCTCGTCGCTGAAGTCGGCGGCGCCTCCGGCCAGGCTATTTCCCAGGAACGCATTATTGACCTCGCCACCGGTGGCGATCAGGTGGTTGCCCATGGCTGAGTTGAATATCGCGACAATCGGTAAAGCGCAACGCGCACGCGAGTTGATGCGCACGGTGGGCATGTTGCCGGTGCTGATCCTGCTGCTGGTAGGTTTTGCCCTGGCCAGCGAGAATTTCCTGACGGTGCAGAACCTGTCGATCATCACCCAGCAGGCGTCGGTGAATGTGGTGCTGGCAGCGGGCATGACCTTCGTGATCCTCACCGCCGGTATCGACTTGTCGGTGGGCGCGATCCTGGCGGCATCGGCCGTGGTGGCGTTGCAGGCGTCGATGTCGCCGCAGTTCGGCATGTTCGGGATTGCTGCCGGTATCGGTTTCGGGCTGTTGCTCGGCCTGGTCAATGGCGGCTTGATCGCCTTCATGCGCCTGCCGCCGTTTATCGTCACCCTCGGCGCACTGACGGCCATGCGCGGTTTGGCGCGGCTATTGGCGGATGACAAGACGGTGTTCAACCCGGACCTGCCGTTTGCCTTTATCGGCAATGACTCGGTACTCGGCGTGCCCTGGCTGGTGATCATTGCCGTGGCCGTGGTGGCGCTGTCGTGGTTCATCCTGCGCCGCACGGTGATGGGCGTGCAGATCTACTCGGTGGGCGGCAACCCGGAGGCGGCGCGGTTGTCGGGGATCAAGGTGTGGAAAGTGCTGCTGTTCGTCTACGCCATGTCCGGTGCGCTGGCCGGATTGGGCGCGGTGATGAGCGCTTCGCGATTGTTCGCCGCCAACGGCCTGCAACTCGGGCAATCCTACGAGCTGGATGCGATTGCGGCAGTCATTCTCGGTGGCACCAGTTTTACCGGCGGCGTCGGCACCATCGGCGGTACGTTGATCGGCGCGCTGATCATCGCCGTGCTCACCAACGGCCTGGTGCTGCTGGGCGTGTCGGATATCTGGCAATACATCATCAAGGGCATCGTGATCATTGGCGCGGTAGCGCTGGATCGTTATCGCCAGTCCGGTGCGCGGACCTGATTCCTACAACAATCACAAGAGAGACCCGCATGAACCTCAAACGTATCTTTCCCGTCATTGCCTTGGCTGCCCTGATGTCCCAGGCTGTCGAAGCCCGTGAGTTGAAGGCCCTGGGCATCAGCATGGGCTCACTGGGCAACCCGTATTTCGTGACCCTGGCCGATGGCGCAACCGCCCGGGCCAAAGAGCTGAACCCCAACGTCAAGGTCACCTCGGTGTCAGCTGACTACGACCTGAGCAAGCAGTTTTCGCAGATCGACAATTTCATTTCGTCCAAGGTCGACCTGATCCTGATCAACGCCGTCGACCCCTCTGCCATGGCCTCGGCCATCAAGAAGGCCCGCGACGCCGGCATTGTTGTCGTCGCCGTGGATGTGGACGCCAAGGGCGTCAACGCCACCGTGCAGACCGACAACGTCGAAGCCGGCAAGCTGGCCTGCCAGTACCTGGTGGACAAACTCTCCGGCAAAGGCAACGTGATCATCCAGAACGGCCCGCAAGTCACCGCCGTGACTGACCGCGTCAAAGGCTGCAAGGCCGCGCTGGCCGCTGCGCCGGATATCAAGGTGCTGTCCGACGACCAGGACGGCAAAGGCTCCCGCGAAGGCGGCTTGAACGTGATGCAGGGTTACCTCACGCGCTTTCCGAAAATCGACGGCCTGTTCGCGATCAACGACCCACAAGCCATCGGCAGCGACCTGGCCGCCAAGCAGCTCAAGCGCAGCGGCATCATCATCACCTCGGTGGACGGCGCGCCGGATATCGAGAATGCCTTGAAGACCGAGTCGCAGATCCAGGCGTCGTCCAGCCAGGACCCCTGGGCCATGGCGCAGACCGCGGTGAACGTGGGCAATGACATTCTCAATGACAAAGCCCCGGCCGAAGCGGTTACCCTGCTCACGCCAAAACTGATCACCCGTGACAACGTCGCTACGTACAGCGGTTGGTCGAGCAAACATTGATCCACTGAGAAGGAACAGCGTCGTGGTCACCATGGATGACGTGGCAAGCAGGGCGGGGGTGTCGACGTCGACGGTGTCCCACGTGTTGAACGGCACCCGCAAGGTCAGCCCGGCCACCGTGCTGGCGGTGCAGCAGGCGATCCAGGCGTTGGGCTACATCCCCAACACCCTGGCGCGCTCGCTGGCCCGGTCGAGCACCAACACCATTGGCGTGGCGATCTCGGCGTTGTCCAACCACTACTTCAGCGAGACGGTACACGCGATCGAAACCGCGTGTGCTCAGCACGGCTACATGATGCTGTTTGTCGACACCCATGATGATCCGGAGCAGGAGCTGAAAGTGGTCACGGCGCTGCATCATCGGCGGGTCGATGGGATTGTGCTGGCGCCTTCGAACGGCTCAAAGGCCCTGGATTATCTGCGCGCCAACGAGATTCCAGCGGTGCTGGTGGACCGCATGATGAGTGAGCACTTCGATCAGGTTGGGGTGGAGAATGCCCAGCCTACCCAGGTGCTGGTTGAACACCTTATCGCCCATGGCCATCGCCGGATCGGCTTTATCGCCGGGCGTGAAGGTTTCAGCACCACCGATGAGCGCGTCGCCGGTTACCGTGCCGCATTGCAGGGAGCGGGGCTGACGTTTGATCCGGAGCTGCTGGTCAATGGCGGCTCCAATACTGAGCCGGCACGCCAGGCGACGGTGCAGTTGCTGGGCTTGGCGCTACCGCCGACGGCGATCATGGCCGGCAACAACCTGATGACCCTGGGCGCCATGCAGGCCCTGCGTGACGCGCAGATCGACGTGCCGGCGCAGATGGCGCTGGTGGGTTTTGATGATTTCGACTGGGCGGATTTTTTCGTGCCGCGCCTGACACTGATCGCGCAGCCGGTGCAGGCACTCGGCGCCCAGGCGGTGAACCTGTTGTTGCAACGCATGGCTTCACCCGGCGCACCGACCCAGAGTGTGCGCCTGGCGCCGACGCTGCAATGGCGTCATTCATGTGGCTGTAATGGAGTTGAATGACCCCGTATGAGCAATCCCGTTTCCCTCGGCATCGACCTCGGCACCTCGGAACTCAAGGCCATCCTCATGGACCTCGACGGCACAGTGCTGGCCCATGCCGGCGTGCGCCTGAGCGTGTCGCGGCGTCATAGCGGCTGGTCCGAGCAGGACCCGCTGGATTGGTGGCAGGCCTGCTTGCAGGCGCTGGCCCAGTTGCGTACCCATGAGGCTTATGCCCGTGTGGCCTGTATCGGCCTGTCCGGGCAGATGCACGGCGCGGTGTTACTGGGGGCGGATAACCGCGTGTTGTACCCGGCGATCCTGTGGGACGACTCCCGCGCCGTCGCCGAGGCCGAGGAGCTGGGCCCGGAGTTCGCCGACATCACCGGCAGCTTGCCCATGGCCGGACTGACGGCGCCGAAACTGCTGTGGCTACAGCAGCATGAGCCTGAGGTATTCAGGGCCATTGATTGTGTACTGTCGCCCAAGGATTACCTGCGGTTGCGCCTGAGTGGTGAGCGCATCAGTGAGATGTCGGATGCTGCTGGCACGTTGTGGCTGGATGTAGCACGCCGCGAGTGGTTCGCGCCCATGCTGCGCGCGACGGGCCTTGCGCCGGAGCAGATGCCCAGGTTGGTGGAAGGCGGCGCCGCGAGCGCGTGTTTGACGGCGATGGACCTTGGGTTGTCGGCTGACGTCGTGATCGCTGGCGGCGGTGGCGACAACCCGGTAGCGGCTGTCGGTATCGGTGCGATCAACGCTGGCGACGGCTTCATCACCCTCGGCACCAGCGCTGCCATCGTCGCAATCACCGACCACGTCGCCGGCAACCCGGCCAGCGCCGTGCACAGTTTCTGCCATGCGCTGCCGAACCGTTGGTACACCATGGGCGCCATGCTGGCCGGGGCCAGTTGCCTGCGTTGGGTCACACGGCTGACGGGCACTGCGGATGAGCAAGCGTTGCTGGACCAGGTGCAGGCGCAATTGCCGATCAAACAACCCTTGCCACTCAGCACGCCCTTGTTTCTGCCGTACCTTGCCGGAGAACGCACACCTCACAACGACCCGCTGCTGCGTGGCGGTTTCATGGGCCTGGGCCATGACTGCACACCCGCGATGCTCGGCTATGCAGTCATGGAAGGTGTAGGGTTCGGCTTGCTGGATGCGCTGCGCGCCGTGCAATCGGCCGGCGCCGACATAGGCGCCTGTGCCTTGGTGGGCGGCGGTGCGCGTAGCGAGTATTGGGCGCAGTTGCTGGCCAACATCCTGCAGCGGGAGATTTTTACGTTGCACGGCAGTGAGCTGAGTGCCTGTATCGGGGCGGCGAAGCTGGGCTTTCTGTCGATTGGGCAGGGGGAGGGATTGTTGCAGTCGGGGATGGCGGTGAAGGCGCGATACTTGCCGGATGCCAAGCAGCAGGCGGTACTGGAAGTGCGATATCGCAAGTTCCAAGGCTTGCTTAATGCCGCAAAAGCGCTGCACGGCTGACGGCTGCCGCTTCCTGTGGCGAGCGGGCTTGTCCCGCGTTGGGGCGCGAAGCGGCCCCTGTCAAGACCACCGCAGTGCGTCAGGCTAAACTGCATTGCTTGGATTTGGGGCTGCTTCGCAGCCCAACGCAGGGCAAGCCTGCTCGCCACAGGAAGCCTGCTCACCATAGGAAACGTGTTTCTTTATTCATCAATCCCCCAGCGGCGGCAAACGCCGTTTCACCGGGGTTTTCTTGACGATCGCGGTGTTGGTTTCTGCATAGGCATTCAGCTTATCGAGCAGGCTGTCCAGATGATCCATGGTGCGCACATGCAACCGTGCGATGAAGCAGTCATCGCCGGTCACCTTGTCGCACTCGGTGAACTCGGGAATCGCCTGGATCTGCCGCTCCACCTCCTGCAATTTGCCGGGCAACGGACGGATGCGCACGATGGCTTGCAGCAGGTAGCCGAAATGCTTGGGGTCGATGTCGACGGTGTAATGGATCAGCACGCCGCGCTCTTCGAGACGACGCAAACGTTCGCCGACACTGGGCGAAGACAGCCCTGTGATGCCGGCGAGGGCCTTGAGGGACAGGCGCGAGTCATCCATCAAGGCGGCGATGAGTTGCTGGTCGACGGTGTCAATCATGGTATTCACCTAATAAGTAAAGGCAATCCAGCGATTTGGCCTTTTTTAGGCGCTGGAGCCGCTCCCGAGCAGATTGCCATAATTGAGCCTCACTTGAGGAGCTTTCATCGTGGACACATCAATCCGTCGCGGGTCGTGGGAAATGATCGCCGCCATGCTGATCTCCGGCACCATTGGTTGGTTTGTGCTGGTATCGGGCGTGTCGGTGATCGAAGTGGTGTTCTGGCGCTGCGTGATCGGCGGGCTGACGCTGTTGCTGGTATGTGCCTTGCTTGGCTACCTGCGCCTGGACCTGCTCAGTTGGGCCAAGGTTGGGCTGGCGGTGCTCAGTGGCGTGGCCATCGTCGGCAATTGGTTACTGTTGTTCGAGTCCTATTCCCATGCGTCCATCGCGATCAGCACGGCGGTGTACAACGTGCAGCCGTTCATGTTGGTGCTGCTGGCGGCGGTGTTTCTCGGTGAAAAGATCACCGTGATGAAGCTGGCATGGCTGAGCATGGCGTTCCTCGGCATGCTGGCGATTGTCACCTCCCATGGTGACCAGCAGAGTGGCGGGGATTATCTGGTAGGGATCGGGCTGGCGTTGGGTGCGGCGTTCCTGTATGCGATTGCCGCATTGATCATCAAGCGCTTGAAGGAGGTGCCGCCGCATTTGATGGCGTTGATCCAGGTGGCAACAGGCGCCGTGCTGCTGGCTCCGCTGGTGCCTTGGAACATCCTGACGGCTGCGCCGAATGCCTGGGCGGCGCTGGTGACCCTTGGGATGGTGCACACGGGGTTGATGTATGTATTGCTGTACGGAGCGATCCAGAAACTGCCCACCGCCATTACCGGAGCGTTGTCGTTTATCTACCCCATTGCGGCGATCTTTGTAGATTGGTTTGCCTTCGGGCATCGCCTTGGCTGGCTGCAATGGTTGGGAGTGGCGGCGATTTTGTTGGCGGCCGCAGGGCTGCAGCGGGACTGGGGTAGCCTCGCCACCCTTCGTAGGCGCACATCAGCGTAACTTTATGCCCACTAGTGTGTAGGGTTTAATAATAATTTTGAGTTCAATGGAACAAACTCCCACGTAAGCACCACACAGGAGATGACAAGCATCACAGTAGAAGTACTGCATTGCTTGGAAAAAATCCGCCCACAAATAGTGGAGCTTTCGCCGGATATGCTTGCCCGATCAACAAAAGTGTCAACCGAAGCAATCAATACGGGCGCCACACAGAGTAGTAAAAAAGTTATCGGTACGTCGGGAATGAGCAATGCTGAGTTGTACTGAATAGAACAACAGGGCTATCAATGATGTGAATGCCTGGCAAGTAAAGGATGAGTTGGCCTCTGACGTTTTAACAACGGCGCATTGAAAAGGTTGCGCCGACAAAGCCAGGTAATCGCTAATCATGATCAATGACTTAATTGGCAACTTCGGATATTCAACTCCTTCGTCTGACTCGACCGCTTTCTGGCGTTCGGCGCCAAACCAGGTCAGGCCAGCGGGGGCTGGCGGACCTGGCTACGCCTCAAACAGCATCAAGGACACGGTTCATGAGCACATGGTGAAGGACTTGAATACCGGCACACTGCAGCCCGAGGTCCAACAACTGGTCGATGCGGTGCTGTTTCCCGGTAAACAAGGTATACCAAAGGTTGAAGTGAGCCATTTAAGGGCAAAGGGAGTTACGGCCAAGGACGCTATCGTTATACAACGCGTGCTTTCTGAGTCCAAAAAACCAAATGTGGTGCTGTTTATCCCTCAACAACGAGCGCCGTCCTTTCAAGCGTTCAATAGCGCTGCTGAGGTGAATACTTGGCTGAAAAAGCTGACTGGCGACCCGGCGCCACTCAATTGGCTGACGCTGGACGCGCACGACGGCACCTCACGGAGTAGGCGTAAACGTGAAGCCAACCAGCAGGAATACCCCGCCACGGTAGTGGAAATAGTCAGTACGCCAGCGCAGGTCGTTGATGTTACTCCGCCTCGAATAGAGGCAGGCAAGTCGAATGCCGCGGTGCCCGGTGACAAAATTGACCAGTCGGCTCAAACCATTGTCGATCTCGTCGACCAGATGGAAGAGCAATATCCCACCCCTCAAAAGGTAGTGTCCGAGCAGGTGCGCAAAGACATCAAGGCATTCACAAAACAATTTGGCCCATCAGAGATTGATATTGACCCCGACAAGGTTTTTATTCAGCACTTCAGTGAAGATGATACTGACTATAAAAAACACGGATTCAATCCCAAAGGTTATGTGATCGGTGACTGCAAGCCGACGAGCCCGCCCAAGTCGTTAACACAGGCAATCGCGGACAACGACCCTTGGCTGGATGATCGCGTCATCGGAGGGCAAACCGTTATCTTTTCGGGGGACCCAGACAATCCGATATACGACCCTGCTAAAAAAATCGATATAGATCCAGGTTTACTGCCCTCGATTGCGCGTAATCGGGATATGGCACAACTGTACGGAACGGCGCAACAGAAGTTCTGGCAGGAGAACATGGGGACTATGCAGGCGCTGCACGAAAAAAATTACATGTTCCGTGCTGGGCTCGACGCAGCGAATGGTCTGCTGTCGAAGGACGGCTTGGCGATGGTGGTTGAAGCGGCAGAGTTTGAGACCCCCGGAAAGTCCGACACGGAGCATGTGGAACGCTCGATGTTGGAAATCAATAATTATCGTGCCACTGACATTACCGTGCTCAAGCATAAGGAAACCGGTCGAATCGTGGTGTATATGCCCGGCGACGGGCAATCGTTCTTTGAGTTCAAGGACGAAGCTGCGATGCGTCAGTGGGTCTATGACGTGGCAAAGAGTGAGGAGGGGCGTGCGGAGTTGGAGCGGCACTTTACCGATTACTACCTTCGCGATGGGCCCATCAGAAAAGGCGTCAGCAGCACATTAAAAAATATCGGTGCAAACACTAAGACCTATCTTCCCGGCGTAGTGGGTTATGGTCGACCTGACAGCCGTATCGAAGGAAATATGTTCGAAAACCTAACCAAACTTCAGTCATGGGATGCGATATCGGATGGTGACGAATGGATCAAGTCGAACCGTAAGATCCTTTTATCTCGTATTTCCCAGATAGCTGGGGCGGTGGGGGTGGTCATCCCTCCTGCGGTGTTTTTGACGGCGCCCATTCAGATCTTTATCGGTGCATGGCAGGCCAACAATGGACACACTGAGGCAGAGCGCAATGCTGGGCTTGTGGAAGCCGGTTTTGCCGTAGGTGACGTTGCGCTGTCGGCCTTACCAACAAAATGGGTGGGGAAACTGCTAAAACCTTTGGCTAAAAGAGGCTCAAGATTAATCAAAGGACTTGGCAACAGTAAGGGCCGTTATTCAATTGGGCGCCGCGCACCCAATACGAACGGGCCGCATGGCGTTGAAGGCACCTACACACCTAAACCAAATGGCAAGGAACCCATCGCTGTAAGCGCTCCGGTACCTAAAGAGAAACCCGTTGCCTACCCCGGTATAAAGGGGACGGTGCCGGTAGAAGAAATCTCTACCCAGAAGGGAAAATTGGTCAAGTTGGGCGGTACCATGGACAGCCTCACGGAGGTCGATGATGGCCTCCTTACCTTTGTGGACCTTAATAAGAAAGATTCGAAAGTACGACTGAATATCATGGCACATGGAGAAGAACCCGGCGGTTTGTCATTGCGCACCAACACCAAAACACCAGCCAAGGTTTGGTACGACGGCAAGGCGCATACGCCACAAGAGTTACTGGATACATTGAAAGCCAAAGGGATCAACCCGAGCGATTATGACAACGTGCGGTTACTCATGTGTTACTCCGCCAATGGCGAACAAGCGTCCTTTGCTGCTGAATTCAGTAGGCTTATTGGCAAGCCGGTCAAAGGCTATGAAGGCACCCTGTCTGCCTATATCGCACCCGAGACGATCAGCGAACTAAAAACCAAGGCGATCAAGTACACTTTCAACAAGGTGGGCGGTGAGGATGAGCTGCTCCCCTTAGAGCGTCGACTGGTGGACCGTACCAGTATGCAATATGTGAGCGGTAAGTTCGCCAGCAAAACTTTTAACGTTGCAAAGAAAAATCCGCATTACAACCCGATCAAGGCGTGGACGTTCACTTATCGGCCCGTGACCTTCTCTCCGACGCCTTGAGCGTGGAAACCATGTCCTCGGTTAGATAGGTAAACGGTGTCCCCGGTTTGTACCGGGGCAAGCCCGCTCACTACAGGTTAATGGGTGCCCTGGAAAATGATGCTTTCCGGGTTGAAATGCTCCACTGCGCTGCCCGGCTGCGGCAAGCCAAGGATGTGGCCCTTGATCTTGCCCACCACGTGCATTTCGCACGGCTTGCAGTCGAACTTCAGGGTCAGCACTTCATCGCCGTGGATCAACTGCATCGGCGCGACCTTGGTCTTCACGCCCGTCACACCCTTGGCCTGTTTAGGGCACAGGTTGAACGAGAAGCGCAGGCAGTGCTTGGTGATCATCACCGGCACTTCGCCGGTTTCTTCGTGGGCTTCGAAGGCGGCGTCAATCAGCTTCACGCCGTGACGGTAATAGAAGTCACGGGCCTTCTGGTTGTAGACGTTGGCCAGGAACGACAGATGCGCTTCCGGGTACACCGGCGGCGGCGAGGTTTCGGCTTTGCGACCACCACGCGGGTGCGCGGCCACACGGGCAGCGGTCAGCGCTTCGATCACTTCGCGGCGCAAGGCCTTGAGCTGCGAGTTGGGGATGAAGAACGCCTGCGGTGCATCCAGCTGGATGTCGGTGGCGTGGTATTCGGTGGTGCCCAGTTGACCGAGCAGGTCGCGCAGGGTGTCCAGCGCCTGTTCTGGCTTGTTGGCTACGCCGAACGGGCCGGGCAGGGTGACGCTGGCACTGATACCTTCTTCGCTGGTGGCGGTGACTTCCAGCTGCGCTTCACGCAGGCGAGCAGCCCAGGTCAGGCCGATACGGCGCTCGGATGATGTCTTGAGCAGCGCCTGTTGCCAGTTGTGGTCGAGGTTACGGTTCAGTGGATGGTTCGGGCGCAACTGGTGCAGACCCGCCGGCATTTCGTTCGGCTCGACACGGTAGCGGTAGCGCTTCTCGCCATCTTCCTCGAACTCGCCTTTAGGCTCGGCGATGTTGGCACGGAAACCCACGACTTCGCGCTTGATCAACACGTTCAGGCCGTCGCCATTGGACAGCGGCTCATGGGTGACCACTTGCAGGTCACGCTTGCCGGCTTTTTCCACCACACCCACCGGCAGGCCGGTAAACGTCGGGGTGTCGAAAGCGCCGATGTCGACCTTGCGGTCGGTGACGAAATAGTCGGTGCTGCCACGGTGGAAGGTTTTTTCCGGGTCCGGCAGGAAGAAGTGCGCGGTGCGGCCGCTGGAAGCGCGCGCCAGGTCCGGGCGGTCTTCAAGCACATCATCCAGGCGCTGGCGGTAATAGGCAGTGATGTTCTTCACATAGCCCATGTCCTTGTAGCGACCTTCGATCTTGAACGAACGCACGCCTGCTTCGACCAGTGCGCGAATGTTGGCGCTCTGGTTGTTGTCTTTCATCGACAGCAGGTGCTTTTCAAAGGCCACGACGCGGCCCTGATCATCTTTCAAGGTATACGGCAAACGGCAAGCCTGGGAGCAATCGCCCCGGTTGGCGCTGCGGCCGTTCTGTGCGTGGGAGATATTGCACTGCCCGGAAAACGCCACGCACAGGGCGCCGTGGATGAAGAACTCGATGGCGGCATCGGTTTCGTCAGCAATGGCACGGATTTCCTGCAGGTTCAGCTCACGGGCCAATACCAGCTGCGAGAAACCGGCCTGATCGAGAAACTTGGCGCGGCCCAGGGTGCGAATGTCGGTCTGGGTGCTGGCGTGTAGCTCGATGGGCGGAATATCCAGCTCCATCACGCCCAGGTCTTGCACGATCAACGCGTCGACGCCGGCGTCGTAGAGCTGATGGATCAGCTTGCGCGCGGGTTCCAGTTCGTTGTCATGCAGGATGGTGTTGATCGTGGTGAAGACGCGCGCGTGATAACGGCGGGCGAATTCCACCAGGGACGCGATATCGCTCACGTCGTTGCAGGCGTTATGGCGCGCGCCGAAGCTCGGGCCGCCAATGTACACGGCGTCGGCGCCATGCAGGATCGCCTCGCGCGCGATGGCGACATCGCGGGCAGGGCTGAGCAATTCCAGGTGATGCTTGGGCAAGGACATAGTTTTTTTAGTCAGGCTTGTCACGGTTGAGGCGCGCATTGTAGCTGTGAAATGCCTGACCGGCACCCACTCAGGCTTGAGCGGCCATCGCAGTGACTTCAACGCGCATGCCATCTACCGCCAACGCGGCAACGCCAACCGCCGCACGCACGGGCCAGGGCTTGGCAAAAAAGCGTTTGTAGACCTCGTTGAAGGCAGCACGATCAGCCATATCCGTCAGATAAATGGTCAGGTGCATCACCCGGTCCATCGAGCTGCCGGCCTTTTCCAGGGCGACTTTCAAGGCTTGCAGGGTGCATTCGCTTTGCAGGGTGATATCGCCCAGCTCCAGGCTGCCATCGGCGCGGGTCGGGATCTGGGTGGACACCAGGATGCCGTTGAAACCGATCACATCCGAAGAAATAGAGTCGGTATCGGGATCCGGGGTGTAGTGCAGGTCGTGGTTGGCCATGGGCGCCTCTCATTGGCAGGTTCAGAAAGGCGCCCATGGTCCCCGAAAAATACCGCAGGGGCAAACTACGCCCAGCGGCGGAACAGCACGCTGGCATTCACGCCGCCAAAGCCGAAGCCGTTGGACAGAGCGTATTCAATGGCCATCGGCCGGGCTGCACCGCGCAGCAGGTCCAGGCCATCCGCAAGCGCGTCGGGGGTTTCCAGGTTGAGGGTGACCGGGGCGACCTGATCGCGCAGGGCGAGTACGGTGAAGATGGCTTCGATACCGCCCGCAGCGCCCAACAGGTGACCGGTGGCGGATTTGGTCGAGCTGATCGCCGGGCTGCCGTTAGCGCCAAATACCGCCCTGATCGCCGCCAGTTCGCCTTTATCGCCCACCGGTGTGGAAGTTGCGTGAGCGTTCAAGTACTGCACCTGGGCCGCCTCGATTCCTGCCTGGCGCAAGGCTTGCTGCATGGCGCGTCGCGCACCATCGCCATCTTCCGGTCCGGCCGTCATGTGAAAGGCGTCGGCACTGGTGCCGTAGCCCACCAACTCCGCAATCGGCTGCGCGCCACGGGCCAGGGCGTGTTCGAGTGCTTCGATGACCAGGATGCCAGCGCCTTCGCCCATGACAAAACCGTCGCGCGCCTGGTCGAATGGCCGCGAAGCCCGCTCAGGGCTGTCATTGAAGTCGCTGGACAGCGCCCGCGCCGCCGCAAAACCGGCCAGACTGACCCGATGAATCGCCGCTTCGGCGCCGCCGCACACCGCTACATCGACTTCACCGGCACGAATCATCCGCGCCGCGTCGCCGATAGCCTGCACACCCGCGGCACAGGCCGTCACCGGCGCGCCCAGCGGGCCTTTCAAGCCGTAATTGATCGACACATGCCCGGCGGCCATGTTGCTCAAGAAGGACGGGATGGTAAACGGGGACAATCGGCGCGGGCCTTTGCTGTCAGTGGTGCGCACTGCATCGGCAATCGCCGGGAAACCGCCGACGCCAGACGCGATGATGGTCGCCGTGCGTTCCTGTTGTTCCACTGTATCCGGCGCCCAGCCGGCCTGCTTCAAGGCTTCATCCGCCGCCGCCAGCGCGAACAGGATGAAGCGGTCCATCTTGCGTTGTTCCTTGGCGGCCAGCAGGCGATCCGGGTCAAATCCGGCTTCAGGATCCTGCAAGACGCTCTGCACCTGGCCACCGATGCTGACGGCCAAGTCACCGATCAACTCTTCCGGCAGGCGACGAATGCCCGATTGCCCGGCCAACAGGCGTTGCCAGGTGGATTCCACGTCAGCGCCCAACGGCGTCAGCGCGCCCATGCCTGTCACAACAATGCGTTTACTCATGATCAATCGACTCCGGTTGCGGTGAGAGAACAGACCCTATGGACGTCACTATCATCATGAAAGTAACATGGCGTCACACACATTGGCACTGACCCACAGGAATCCCCATGCAACGCAAGTCCCTCATCAGCGACGAATGCCCCATCGCCCGCAGCCTTGAGCGGGTAGGGGAGTGGTGGAGCATTCTGATCATGCGCGACGCCTTGCACGGCCTGCGCCGCTTCGACGAGTTCTCGCGCAGCCTGGGCATCGCGCCGAATATGTTGACGCGTCGTCTGAATGGCCTGGTGGAGGCGGGGATGTTGGAGCGTCGGCCCTACAGCGAGCGACCGCCACGCTACGAATATGTGCCGACGGCCAAGGGCGAGGACTTCAGCGTGGTGCTGATGTCGCTGGTGGCCTGGGGCAACCGGCATTTCGCAGAAGAAGGTCACAGTGTGGAAGTGGTGGAGCGTGCGACCGGTTTGCCGGTGCATCCGGCGATGGCGAATGCCGCAGGCCAATGTGTGCCGTTGAACCAGTGCACGATCCAAGCCGGCCCAGCCGCCAGCGCAGGGATGCGCCAGCGGTTGGGGGCGATGCCTGATTGATTAGAGCAAGGTAAACGGATAGTCGACGATCAGCCGCAACTCATTCAGGTCACCATCACGTTGGTCGGCGTTCGACGCCACGATCGCATCGCGGACACGCAACGACAGGTTTTTCGCCGGGCCGCTCTGGATCACGTACTTGGCCTCCAGGTCGGTTTCGTGGTGCGCGCCGTCGGCGCCGTAGTCGCCCACATAGGCGCTGTGATCCGGTGTGTGGGTGCCATTGATGTCCGAGCCGTTGATGTAGCGGCCCATGAAACTCAGCCCTGGCACGCCGTAACTGGCCATGTTCAGGTCATACCGAATGCCCCACGACTGTTCGCCCGGCCCGTTGAAGTCCCCCCACTGCACCGAGTTGGCCAGGTACACCGAATCGCCGCCTTCACCCGCGCCATTGTTGCCGGTGCCGATGTAGTCAAACGGCGTGTCGCCATGCACTTTTTGAAACGACAGCGTCAACGTGTGCGCCTGCAGGAACGAGTACGCCGCCGCCAGCGAGTAAGTAGTGTTGTTGATCGCGCCGGCCTTGGCGCTGCCAGTGTCGAGGGTGCGGTAGAGGTTGCCGTCCAGCGCGAGTGACTGGTCATGGGCCAGCGGGATCACGTAGTTGAGGTTGGTGTAGTACTGGCGCCAGATGTCTTCCAGTTCGCCGGCATACACGGTTGCACTCAGGGACGGGCTGAAGGTGTATTTGCCACCAACAAAACTGGCACTGTTGGCCGCGATATTGGCGTAGGTCGCATAGATATCGTGGTCATGGTTGCTGGTCATGCCGCTGTTGGTGCTGGTGAAGTGCCCGGCTTCCAGGTCCAGGCCGGCGATTTCACTGCTGGTCAGGTCGAAACCGGCGGCGGTCTGCGGCAACAGGCGGGTGCCGCCGGTGGCGAAGACCGGGGCGGTGGGTTGCATGTCACCGAATTTCAGTTGGGTCTTGGAGATTTTGATCTTCACCGCCGCACCCACGGAGCCGTAGGCGTCTTCGGGGTCTCCATGGCGGTCGGTCGGCAGGTTGCCGGTGCCGGCGTCCGCGTGAGTGGCATCCAGTTTCAGCCCGCCGTAGGCGTAGGCATCCACGCCGAAGCCAATAGTGCCCTGGGTGAAGCCCGAGGCGTAGTTGAGCATCGCGCCCTGGGTCCAGTCGATGTTATCGGCCCGGCCACCCTCGCGATTACGGTTCATGTAGTAGTTGCGCAACAACCCGGTGACGCTGCTGCCTTCGATAAACCCCTTGGAGTCCGCCTGGTCGGTGACCGTTTCGGCAAACGCCAGTTGACTGATACTGGCACACACCGCCAGTGCTAACAGGCTCGACTGTTTAATCATGTTGTAACTTCCCCGGAAGAATGAACGCGCGCACAGAAACACCGCACTGATTGGAGGGTGCATAAAGTTGAATGGGCAGATGTTTGCAGGTGAGCTGTTACGGTTTTTTATTGTGTTCGGCGTGGTTGCCGGGGTTGATTCTAAGCCCAGTCTGCGGGGCCTGCAGCGGGCTACCGGATGAAACTCGATTAATTAAACTTCACTATTTTTAATCGACTGCGGGTGTAGCGTGGACGCTGTCTTAGCCGCTCTGCTTCGACAAAATCCTTTGGTTGCCGCCGCAGACTCTGCGGCGGATTTTTTTGCGTGGGCGGCATTTTCAGTGGGCGGGTTAGTTGAACTCACTTATGCTGCGCCACACCCTTGGCATCCACCCTTCGAGACGCTGCATGAGCCTGAAATCCACTCACCTGCCGGCCTTGATCGCGTTCGAATGCGTGGCCCGTCATATGAATTTTGCGCGGGCGGCGGCGGAGATGGAGGTCACGCCCACGGCGGTGTCCAAGACTATCAAGCAGCTCGAAGCGCAATTGGGTGTGCGCCTGTTCAACCGCACCACGCGCAGCGTGGCATTGACCGAGTCCGGCAGCCAACTGCTCGACACCTTGGCCCCGGCCCTGGAGCAGATCCGCTTCTCGGTGCAGCACGTACACGACACCGCCAGCCGCCCGTATGGCGCGTTGAAGATCAACAGCTCCTACGTGGCCTACGCCTCGCTGATCGAACCGCATGTGGCGGCGTTTCTCGCGCAGTACCCGGACATCACCCTGGATATCGCCCTGGACAATGGCTTGAGCGACATCATCGGCGAAGGCTTCGATGCTGGCATCCGCCTCGGCCAGGCGTTGCAGCGCGACATGATCGCGGTGCCGCTGGGGGCGTCGCAGCCGATGGTGGCCGTGGCCACGCCCGACTACCTGGCACGCTCGGCGCCGCTGGACACACCCGAAGACCTGCTGGCCCACGACTGCATCCACCAGCGCCTGAGCAGTCGCGGGCCGCTGATGGATTGGACGTTTCGCATCGGCAAGGCCAATGTCGAGATCCAGGTGAAGGGACGCCTGGTACTGGATGAAATGCGCACCACCTTGTCGGCGGCGCGCCTGGGGTGTGGCGTCGCTCTGGTGTTTCGCCCGTTTGCCCAGGCGGACATCGCCAGCGGCGCGTTGGTAGCCCTGCTGGAAAAATACGTGGCGCCCGCCGAAACCTTCCACCTGTATTACGCCAACCGTGCGCAAATGCCCGGAAAGCTCCGGGCATTTATCGACTTCTTCCAGGCGCGTAACCGTCAGGCCACCGAGTAGCCGCCGTCGGCCAGCAGGGCATGACCGGACACGTAGCTGGCATCTTCCGAGCCCAGGAACGCGACAACCGTCGCCATCTCTTCAGCCGTGCCGAAACGGCTGGCCGGGGTACTGGCGGCAAAGGCCTGTTGGGCCTCCACCGACGGCCAGATCCCGCGATGGTGGAAAGGCGTTTCGATCAACCCTGGGCACAAGGCATTGACCCGTACACCGTGCTTGAACCACTCGATGGACGCGGTCTTGGTCATGCCCACCACGGCGTGCTTGGTGCCGATATACAGCGCGGCATTCTCGAAACCGATCACGCCGCCCATGGATGCATTATTGATGATGCTGCCAAAACCCTGTTCCAGCATCACCTTGGCTTCGTATTTCATGCAGTTGAAGACGCCGCGCACATTGGGTTCGAACACCAGGTCGAAGCGTGCGTTGTCCTGCTCGATCAGCGGCGCGAACACGCCTTCGGTGCCGGCATTGTTGAAGGCGATGTCCAGCTGGCCGTAGGTGTCCACGGCAAACTGGACCATGGCGATGATGTCGGCTTCGCGGGTCACGTCGACCACGATGGAGGAAGCGATACCGCCCTGGGCGGTGATCTCGGCTACCACGTCGTCCAGCTCACTCTGGCGCCGGGCAGCAGCGACGATCCTGGCGCCGCGTTGCGCCAAGACAATCGCGGCCGCACGGCCGATGCCAGAACTGGCGCCGGTGATCAGTGCGACTTTGCCTTCGAGTTGGCGGGGAGTGGATAAGGTCATGGAAAGCTCCGTTCATGTGCTGCGCAAGGCGATGTGCTTGCGCTATGGGCACAGGTTACGGCGGATGATTAGCTTCGATAATCCATGCAAATGTTATCGAGTTATGAGCTTTTGGTTCATAGTCTGATGCTGACCTTCTAGATCTAACCGGGCCGCCCTGGCATCGTCAGGCTGGGGCGGCGCGGCGAGCGAAAGACGTTAGAACATCGTCTGGAACACATCCAGTACGCTGTAGTCGTCAGACACCAGGTAAATGGCCTGCCATTTGTCAAAGGTAGTGCAGGGGTGGGAGACGCCGAAACCGATGCAGTCACCTACATGAAAACGGTGCCCCTGAGGCACCCGCACATGTGCATGCTGATCGCTGGTGGCGACAATCACGCAACCGCTCGGCAGTTCCAGCAAACCGCTGCCTGGCCGGATCCAGTGATGGGGCACGGGCAGGCCGGCGTCGGTGCCGAAGTCGCGCTTGCCAACCGATACGATCATCAGCGTCGGCTCCGGCAAGGACAGCACTTGCCCCCAAACTTCCAGGGCCGGCTGCAACCGCTCGCTGTGCAGGTTCCTTTCCAGCCATTCGGCATGTAGCGCCTGATACAGGCCATTGTCGTGGGTCAGGTAGCAGCCACTGCGCGTGACAATCCTGACCGGTTTCGACAATGCAACGGCACCGAAGGCTTCGATGACCAGGTCGTAGTAGGCGGACCCACCGGCGGTCAATAGCACCTCGGCGTCGGCAAACAAGCGCAACTGGTCCAGTTGAAGGGCGGCTTCGGCGATTCGCTGGAGAAAGGCCCGAACCAGGGCAAGGCGGTCCTCGTCGACACGACTCTGGTACAACCCTTCGAACCCCGCGACGCCGCGAAGCTGGATCAGGCCATGGCTCTGGCGAATTGCCTCGGCAATTGCGACGACGTCCTCAAGACTCCGACAGCCCGCACGACCATTGGGGTAGCCCAGTTCTATCAGCACCTCTAGCGGGCGGCCGACCTGCATGGCGTGTGCGGTTTCAAGAAAACGCTGTACGCCGTCGAGGGAATCCACGTAGCAAAAGATCTCGACTGTCGGGTCGTCGCGCAGTTGCTCCAGGTAATAGCGGATTTCCTGTCGGCCCACCGCCTGGTTGGCCAGGATGATGCGCTTCACCCCGTGACGACGGGCTGCTCGTACCTGTTGGAAGGTCGCCAGCGTCAGCCCCCAGCAGCCATCCTGGTGCTGCAGGGCGAAGAGTTCCGGGCTCATCGTGGTTTTGCCGTGGGGCGCGAGGCTGACATTGGCCGTTCGCAGATACTGGCTCATCCACTGGCTGTTATGGGCAAGCGCCGAGGCCTTCAGGGTGGCCACCGGGAACGGCACATCTTCGTTGAGCAGCGAGAGGTGCAAGTCGGCGATAGCGTGGCGCGGGCAACCGACCAACTGTTCGGTGATGCCTTTCATATGGCGGTTGAGGGTCAAGGGCACGCGGCGCGCGATGTCTTTGAGGTCAGCAATCTGTTGCGCAGGCAGGTTCATTCATACACCTCGGTAGTGAGCCCATTACGTTTTTGCACAAGGCTGTAGGACAGCCACAACCCCAGCAGCCAGATCGGACCAACGATCATGGCGATCCGGGTGTTTTCAGAGAGCGTCAGCATGGCGGTAATCAGTGCCAGAAAGGCGAGGGTGGCGTAAGAGCTCCAGGGCGACCACGGCATCATGCGTCGGTCGGCGCTCAAGGTGACGCGCTGGCGGAACTTGATGTGCGACAGCAGGATGATGGTCCAGGTAAACAGGCCGGCGAAGGTGGCAATCGATGTGAGCCAGATAAACAAATCGGGTGGGGCAATGTAGTTCAGCAGCACACCGATCAACGTCACCAGTACGCCGAGCCCCACGGCGTACACCGGGATCCCCCGCGCTGAAATCCTGCGGAAGCGGCCAGGTGCCTGGCCTTGCTCTGCCAGGTTGAACACCATGCGTCCGGTACTGAAGATCCCACTGTTGCAGGACGACAAGGCCGCCGTCAGCACCACGAAATTCATGATGCCCGCCGCTTCGCGGATCCCCAGTTTTTCGAAGGTCAGTACAAAGGGGCTGCCCTGGGCGCCGATCAGGTCCCACGGGTACAACGACATCACCACGAACAAGGCGCCGACGTAGAAGATCGCAATACGCCAGAACACTGTATTGACCACGCGTCGGATGGACCTTTCAGGGTCCTTCGCTTCACCGGCGGTCAAGCCGATCATCTCGATACCGCTGTAGGAAAAAGTCACCATCGGCAACGCCGCCAGCACACCCCAGGCACCGTGGGGCATAAAACCACCATGGCTCCACAGGTTACTCAAGCCCAGTGCGACGCCATCGTTACCCAGGCCGAACACAATAATCCCCGTACCGGTGACGATCAGGAACACGATGGTGACGACCTTGATCGCGGCAAACCAGAACTCCATTTCACCAAAAGCCGATACCGCCACCAGGTTCAGTGCGCCCATGGCGAGTAACGCACTCAAGGCCCATATCCAGGCCGGTACATCCGGAAACCAGTAAGTCATGTAGATCGCTGCGGCCGTCACTTCGGCCATGATGCAGACGATCCAGTAAAACCAGTAGGTCCATCCTGTCATGAAGCCTGCGCGGTGCCCCAGGTAATCGAATGCATACCGGGAAAAGGACCCGGCCACCGGGTTATGGATCGCCATTTCGCCCAAGGCACGCATCACAAAAAAGACAAAAACGCCGCACACGGCATAGGTCAGGAGAATGGCCGGGCCGGCGGTCTTGATCGCACTGGCGGAGCCATAAAACAAGCCCACGCCAATGGCGGCTCCGAGCGCCATCATATTCATCTGCCGAGGGCCAAGGCCGCGGTTGAGAGCGCTGTTTTCTGTCGCGGTATTCATAGCGTTGTTCACCATGCCGATTTATTTTTTTTACAATGGATGACGCAATCGCAATCAATAAAAGTCGGTAGCAGCCGCGCTTCGACGGGCACACACAAGGGTGGTAAACACTCGAAGCGTTACCAGGGTGCACGTTGTCGAACAGCTGCTACCGCGTTTTAGATCACCAATTCACGGAGATGTACTTGGCTTCGAGGAACTCGAGCATGCCGTGATGAGCCCCCTCGCGCCCCAGGCCGCTTTGCTTGACACCACCAAAAGGCGCGGCGGGATCAGACACGATTCCGCGGTTCAAGCCGATCATGCCGCTTTCCAGGCGAGCCGAAATACGCATGCCCTTGCCGATGTCCGCCGTAAACACGTACGCCATCAGCCCGTACTCGGTGGCATTGGCCAACTTGATCGCTTCGTCGACGGTATCGAATACGACGATGGGGGCGACAGGGCCGAAGATTTCCTCGCGCAGCAGATCGGCCGTGGGCGGTACGTCGACGAGTACCGTCGGGTTATAGAAGTAACCTTGGCGCGCGGGTTTATCACCACCGGCGATGACTTTGGCGCCCTTGGCGCAGGCGTCGTTGACCAACGCGCTGATCTTGTCCACGGCAGCGGCATTGACCATGGGGCCGCATTGGGTCTGCGGGTCGACGCCGTCACCGACGCGCAGGTCGGCCATGCGTTGTGCCAGACGCGCCGAAAACGCTTCGGCGATGCCGCGTTGCACGTAAAAGCGGTTGGCGGCCGTGCAAGCTTCGCCGCCATTGCGCATCTTGGCGAGCATGGCGCCGTCGATGGCAACCTCAAGGTCGGCATCGTCAAACACCAGGAACGGCGCGTTACCGCCCAGCTCCATGGAGCAGTTGATCACTGAGTCGGCGGCCTTGCGCAGCAGCACACGACCGACCTCTGTCGAGCCTGTGAACGAGAGTTTGCGCACCCGTGGATCATCCAGGATCTCGCTGCACAGTTTGCCCGCCGAGCGGGTGGTGAGGATATTGACCACACCGTCCGGCACACCGGCTTCAGCGAGTATCTGACCGATCAGGTAGGCCGTGAGGGGCGTTTCAGTGGCGGGTTTGAGAATGCACGTGCAACCTGCTGCCAGTGCCGGCGCGATCTTGCGCGTGGCCATGGCCGCCGGGAAGTTCCACGGTGTAATCAGCAAGGCAATGCCGATGGGTTCGTACTGCACCAGGGTATTGGCCTGGCCGCTGGGAGCCTTGCTCAGGTCGCCGTTGATGCGCACGGCCTCTTCGGCGAACCAGCGGAAGAACTCGGCGGCGTAGGCCACTTCGCCTCTCGCATCACTGAGGGCCTTGCCGTTTTCCTGGGCGATCAACCGCGCGATCTTGTCGCTGTCACGGCTGATCAACTCAAAACAGCGGCGCAGGATTTCACTGCGCTGACGCGGTGGCGTCGCCGCCCAGGCAGGCGCTGCCGCTGCCGCAGCGGCGACCGCAGCGCGCGCATCTTCCAGCGTGGCATCTGCGACGTTGGCGATCACCGCTTCGGTCGAGGGGTCGATCACATCAATGCGCTGACGAGACGTGGAGGGCAGCCACTGGCCGCCGATGAACAGATCGGTGGGCAGTGAGTCGTGGGGTTGGGTCATATGCACCATGTTGTTGTTCTACCTGCGTGGTTGAGTTGTCAAAGATGGCCGTGGAACGCGCGGCGGGTGAGCAGCTGCAGGTCGCCCAATTCGAGGCGACGGGGGTTGTTGTTGATCAGTCGCGCCGACAGCAGTGACTGCTCGGCAATCCAATCCAGCTGGCTTTCCTGGACCCCGAGGTCGGCAAGGGTGCGAGGAATGCCGATGCGGTTGAGCAGTTGCCGGGTTTGATGAATGAGTTCATCGACGGCTTGCTCGGGGGATGCCGTCGTGATGCCGATCGCACGGGCGATCGCGACGTAGGCGTGCAGATGGGTTTCGGCGTTGAAGCGCATCACATACGGCAATAACGCCGCCACGCCCAGGCCGTGGGCCGTATGGGTCAGTGCGCCAACCGGATATTGGATCGCATGGGCAGCGGCGGTGCCGGCAACGCCAAACGCGAGGCCGGCCTGAAGAGAACCGAACATCATTTGGCTGCGCGCTTCCCGGTCAGCGCCATTCTCGACTGCCCGTGGCAGGTATTCGAAGATTGCTTTGATGGCGGTGAGGGCGTGTTGGTCGCTGAGCAGGTTTTTCCCGACAAACACACGGCTTTGCGAGAGCAGGGGATCTGCCGGGTTGGCCACCGCCGTGAAGGCTTCAATGGCGTGGGTCAGTGCATCGGCGCCGGACAGGGCTGTCAGCCCCGGAGGGCAGGTGACGGTCAGTTCCGGATCACAGAGGGCGATGTGCGGGATGAGGTAAGGCGAAGAGATCCCGACTTTCAGGTCACGCTTCTTGTCGGCCATCACCGCCACCGGCGTCACTTCGGAGCCGGTGCCGGCGGTGGTTGGAATCGCGATGACCGGCAGCACCGGCCCTGGCACCTTCAGTTCTCCGTAGTAGTGTTCAAGGGATCCGCCGTGGCTCAGCGAAAGGGCTACCAGCTTGGCCATGTCCAGGCAACTGCCACCGCCCAGGCCGATGACGACATCCGGGTTGAACGCACGGTGTTCCTGCACGCAGGTTTCGATGCCATCGGACGGCAACTCGGGTTGCGTGCCATCGAACACGCGGTAGGCGACACCGTTTCTGGTCAGGTCTTGCAGCATTTCCTCCAGCAACGGCGAAATCGACAAGCGCTCATCGGTGCAGATCAGCGCACGTTGACCCACGTGTGCCGTGACGCGCCCCAGTGCATGACGTTGGCCGTCACCAAACAGAATCGCGCTTGGGCTGCGCGTCAGGCCGAAATTATTGTTGTTCATTGGGTTCCCCTGTTTCACAAGGCAGGCGGCTTACTCGCCCGCGTAGACTCGAATTTGTTGCCAGACACCGGCGGGTAGGCGAATGCCGTCAACCAGGCTGTGACGGCGAACCTCGTGGGCACGATCGCCCGGCACCAGCACCGGACGGTCAGCCTTGGCCGGTTCGCATTCGCGGATGGCATTGAGGTAGGTGGAGATGGTGTGCGCGGCGTTGTGTGCCGGTTGCAGGACGATGAAAATGTCGCCTTTGTTGCACGGTTGGTCATTGTCCAGCGTGCCTTTGACGTCGGTGCCCAACCCGCAGCCGGTCAGACTGGCAACCAGCACTTCGATAGCCAGGCCCAAGGCATAACCCTTGGCATCGCCGAACGGGGCAATAGCGCCGTCCCGTGCGGCTTTGGCGTCCAGTGTCGGGTCGCCATGGATGTCCAACGCCCAACCTGGCTGCAGGGCTTGGCCGCGATTGGCGTAGTCGTGCACCTGGCCCATGGAAACCAGGCTGGTGGCCATGTCCAGCACAAAGGGCAGGGGAGTGGCCGGTACGCCGATGGCGATCGGGTTGGTGCCGATCATGGCTTTGCGCCCGCCCCAGGGATGCACGAGTGCCTCGCTGGTAGTCATGGCGATCAGGATCTGGCCCTGTTCGGCAATGCGTTGCGCGTAGAGGGCGAGCATGCCGATGTGATTGCAGTGGCTGACCGTTGCCGCAGCGACGCCGGTTTCCCGAGCCCGTGCCGAAATCTGCGCGAGGGCGTTGAACGCCACGACGGGGCCCAGGCCGTTGCAACCATCCACTTCAAGCAGGCTCGTGCCGTTCCAGGTCGAGACACCGACGGTATCGGGATCGGCTACTGCGTTTTCAATGCGCTGGATGATGCGAGGCAAGCGTTGCAGGCCGTGAGAGGCACGCCCGCGAAGCTCGGCTTCGAGTAGCAGGTCGGCTTGGATCTTCGCGTTTTCGGGCGCGACGCCGGCCTTTTCGAGGGCCCTGATGCTGGTTGAAAGAGCCAGATCGATGCTGATGGTTTCCAAGCGTTTGCCCTCTTAAATAAAATCCGATCGGAAATACGATTTGATTTAAGCTAATCGGGCGATACCATGGTGTCAACGATTTTTTCGAGAGGCTTGCTGTGGTCACTTCTTCCTTTGCCAACGCCGGTTCATCGTCCGCCCCGGAAATCATTCGCTCGACGTCCCTGGGCGATCAGGTCTACGAAACACTGCTTTCCCAGCTCATTTCCCTGAAGATCGCGCCAGGCAGCCGCATGTCGGTGGATGCTTTGGTGAGGGAGCTGAACGTCTCGCAGACGCCGATCCGCGCGGCATTGATCCGCCTGGAAACCGAAGGGCTGGTGATCAAGACGCATAACGTGGGGTACAGCGCGGCGCCGATGCCTTCGCGTAAGCGCTTCGAAGAAATCTACGACATGCGGCTGATGCTTGAGCCCTACATGGTGGCCAGGGCCTCGAGAAACATGAACGATGCACAGCGCGATACGCTGTTGGAGCTGACACGTCGGATGGAGTCATCCGCCACCGACGACGCTAAAGTGGCGTATGGGAAGTTTGCCGTGCATGACGCGGACTTCCATGCGTGGATCATCCAGCTCGGCGACAACGAACTGGTCGCCGAAACCTTGTCCCGCCTGCATGCCCACATGCACTTGTTCCGCCTGCGTTTTCATACCCATGTCACGGATGAGGCACGTCTGGAGCATGGGCTGATCGTCGAGGCGCTGTTGGCCGCAGATGCAGAGGCGGCCAGTGATGCGATGAAGGAGCATATTCTCCGTTCTCGCAGTCGCATGGCGCCTATTTTCGAAGCCCTGCCTTAGGCGGGGCAAGCGTTCTTCAGGCCGTGGTCAATGCCTCGCGGTAGGCAAACAACCCAGGCGTGCCACCCGTCATGATGAACAACACGTTGTCGCCACGGCGATAGCGCCCTTGCCGCAGGTCGGCGACTAGCCCTGCGAACGCTTTGCCCGAGTACACCGGATCGATCAGCAAGCCTTCGCAACGCGCCATCAGGCGAACGGCTTCCACCATGGCCTGGGTCGGCACGCCATAACCTTCACCCAATTGGCTGCCATCGACATGGATGGCCCCTGCGCTTAACTCCGCTTTGTTGCCGAGCAATGCCAGCGTGTCCTGGGCCAGTTGCAATGTGCGGGTCGCACTGGCTGGCTGGTCGCTGAGCACGGAATAGGACTTCACGGTCTCTGCGCCCCTGCCAAGGCACTCGAACCCGGCGGCGAGCCCCGCATGGGTGCCGGCGCTGCCATTGGGCACTATCACTTGAGTAAAAGCGAAACCGAGCAAGGCTTCCTGCCGGACAATTTCCCCGGCGCAGCGCGCATAGCCCAGGCTACCTGCAGCCGTCGACCCACCCGTTGGAATCACCAGCACTTTGCGACCTTTTTTGCGCAGTTGCTCAGCCCTGACCTCGGCCATGGCCAACGCGTCAGCGCCCTTGTCCAGCACATGCATTTCGGCACCAAACAGCTGGTCCAGCAGGACATTGCCGTTGAGCTCATACTCAATCTCCGTCTTGGGCACGGACCGCGTGAGCACCAATTCGCAGGCGATTCCCAGACTTGCGCAGACGGCGGCGGTCAAGCGTGCATGGTTCGATTGAATACCGCCCACGGTGATAATCGTGTCGATGCCTTGTGCGAGCGCAGCCCCCAGATGAAATTCCAGCTTACGCAGCTTGTTGCCACCACCGCCGATGAGCATGTAATCGTCACGCTTGAGATACAGGCCAATGCCTCGTTCGACCAATCCCAAGTGCTGTTCCAACCGAGACGCCCGCTGAATAGGGGTAGGGCCTTGCAGCAGGTCGGCCTTGGGAAAGGCACTGAGTGCGGTATCCAGTGGGGTTTGCATGGGAAAAGCCTCGTCGCTCAGGGTGATGACGGATGACTCTATGCATAAACGCGCCAGCAATAAATGGACCGGCCGTTTGCTATCTACTAACCTGAGGTTAGCAATCCAGTGTTTGCGTTTCACGGTAGAAAAGTAGCGTTAGTTAGCAATAGTCGAACTTGAAGTAATGAATACGCCGTTATTTAACTTACAAAGTCATAGTCCCAATAGTGAGTGTTGACGAAGTTAACAAGCGTGCGTATTTTTCTGCGGCCTTGTTGTTAGCGTCGTTTTTTGAGGTGTGAAGATTCGCTCATGAGCAAACTCAGGCAGATGGAAGTATTTGTTGCGGTTGTAGAAGCCGGAAGTTTTGCCGATGCCGCCTTGTTGGTGGGCATGTCAGCCGTGATGGTAGGCCGGCATATTCAAAGCCTGGAAAACACGCTGAACACCAAATTGATTCAAAGGACAACACGACGCCAATCGGTGACTGGCGAGGGCCGGCTGTTTTATGAAGAAGCCAAGCTCGCGCTGGAACAGGTCAAATACGCCTACAACTTGGTTGAGGCCTCTACCGGCAAACCCAGCGGATTATTGCGCATCACCGCGCCCATGACATTGGGGGTTTCCCTGGTGGCGCCGTTGGTCTCGGAGTTTATGCGCGCTTACCCGGACATCCAGATCGAGCTGATCCTGAGCAACGAGGTCATGGACCTGTATGAAAGCTCATTCGATATAGGCTTCAGGATTTCCGAACTGATCGAGGCCAATCTGATTGCCAAACCCCTTCCTCCTTATCGCATGGTGATCTGTGCGGCGCCTCAGTACCTTCAGGCGCAGCAAGCACCCACCACGCCCGAGGCGTTACGCACCCACGCTATTCTGACGCACACCTCCTGGAGCAACACATTTGCCTGGTCGCTGAAGAGTGGCGACGCGCAATTTCCCTGGCCAGAGCGCGCAGTGCTGAAGAGCAATGACGGCCAGGTGCTGCTCCAGGCCGCCATTGCAGGTAACGGCATACTGATGCAGCCCGACTTTCTAGTCGCCAATGCCCTGAAAGAGGGCAAGCTGGTCAGCATCATGGAGGCATTCCTGCCAGAGCCCAAGCCCGTCCAAATCGTGTATCCGCGCCAGAAAAAGTCCCTGCCCAAGTTGGCGGTATTTGTCGACTTCGTCATGGCCCGCTTGGGCTAACGCGTGTTTGCGTCCAGGTTGTCAGGAGGAACGTTGTACACCCGCAAAGCTTCTGCCATGACCCGACTGAACACCGGGGCCGATACCAACCCGCCAAAATAGCCATTTTTGCGTGGGTTATCGATGACCACCACGATGGCAAACCGAGGGTCATTCACCGGCGCAAACCCGGCGAAGATCGAGCGGTAGGCGTTCGCTGTGTAGCCCTTCACACCCGTGCTCGTCTTGCGTGCCGTGCCGCTTTTACCGGCCACGTGGTAGCCAGGCACCTTGGCCCGGAATATGCCCTTCGGTGCTTCGATGACTTGTTGCAGCATGTGCTTGAGGGTATCGGCGACCGTTTGTGGGATCACCTGCACCGGGACGGGCGCCGACGACCGGCGAAGCAGGGTGATCGGCACACTTTTGCCACCGTCCGCCAGGATCGCGTAGGCCTTGGCCAATTGGACAGCCGTAACAGACAACCCATACCCATATGAAAGCGTCGCGGTCTCGGCTGGGCGCCATTCCCGGTAGTTGGGCAGGTTGCCGGCGCGCTCACCAGGGAAACCCAGCCCGGTGTCCTGCCCCAGGCCGACACGGCGCATCAGGTCGAAGACCTTTTCACCGCCGATATCGAATGCCACCTTGCTCATTCCCACGTTGCTTGACCGGATCAGGATGCCGGTCATGTCCAATACCGGTCCTTGGGTCCTGGACAGGTCCCGGATCGTGTATCTGCCGATCTTCAGGATCCCCGGGCCGACCTCGACGGTATCGGTAGGCTTCCAACGGCCGGACTCCAACGCCGCGCTCATGGAAAAGGGCTTCATCGTCGAGGCCGGTTCAAACACATCAATCAAGGCCCGGTTGCGCATCATCACTGGCTGGAGATGGCTTCGGTTGTTGGGGTTATAGGTGGGGTAATTGACCATGGCGAGGACCTCGCCGGTCCTGACGTCCATGATGACCACGCTGCCGGCGAAGGCATCATTGGCGTTGATGGCGTCCTGAAGCTCGCGGTTTGCCATGTATTGCAAGCGCAGGTCCAACGACAGCGCCAGATCCTGCCCCGGCCTTGCCGGTTTGGCAGTTCCCAGGTCGCGGATGAGGCTGCCCCGGCGGTCCTTCAGGACTTGCTGGCGTCCCGCAACCCCTTTCAACACGTTGTCGAACGCCAATTCGACGCCTTCGCTGCCTTTATCGTCGAGGTCGGTAAACCCCACCACATGGGCAGTGAGGGCGCCTGCCGGGTAGAAGCGACGGGATTCTTCCAGGCTATACACGCCAGGAATGTGGTTGTCATGGACCCCGTGGGTGATCGCCTCGGCTCTATCCGGTGGCAGGCGACGGCTCAGATAAACAAACTCTTTATGCGCATTCTTCTCCAGGAAGGCTGCCAGCCGGGTCTCAGGTATCTCCAGCAACACCGCGAGCAACGGCCATTTGTCTTGCGCCATCGCAAGTTCCTTGGCGTTGGCCCAGAACGAGATGACGGGTGTACTGACGGCCAGCGGTTCGCCATTTCTATCGGTGATCAGGCCGCGCTGCGCGGGGAGTGGGAGATAGCGCAGGCTACGTGCATCCCCTTGTTTTATCAGGAACTGCCGGTTGATGACTTGCAAATCGAGGATGCGCCAGGAGATTAACGCGACCAACGCTGCGAAGAGTGAAATGACCACTCGAAAGCGCCAGGGGTATCCAGTAATAGAAGGGTTCATAGAACTTGAACTTATAGAGGTTGCTTGAAACTCAGACAGGCAAGATCCTCGCCTGTAGAAGTGCATGGCGTAGAGAGGAAGGAGGAAGGCAGTGGGCGAATGACTTACTGACTAAACCATTCAGGTGTGTGGATATTGAGTTTTTCCAAGGTCGCGGAGTTAATGCTGCCGGTGATATTCAACTCCAGGTCCATCTGAAACAGAAACAACGCGGTTTCTGTTTCCTGCCCGACGATGCCATCTATAGCCCCGGTGTAATATTCTCTCTGCGCCAAGGCCCTTTGTACGCAAACAACCAAGGCAATGCCCTGGCGGGAGGCCAGTGCATCAGACAGCAAGTAAGGGGCCGTGTAATACGGCTGTTGCATGTTGTTTTTCAGCGAATCTGCAACGTTATATAGCCCATAGACGGGGAGAGGGGCCTGGGTGGCCTGAGTGCATGTTGCAACTAACAAGCAGCCTGACAGTACAACGCCGTGGACCCTGACCCTGTTGCGTATCCTCTTCACGGTACTGCCTCGTTGCAATGATTTGAAAGCGTGTATCGGTTTTACGATACAGCAGGGATACACGCTAAAAAACGCAGCACGGGTACTTTTTGAACTAACCGGTGGTTTGGAATGATTGCGCGATAAAGCGCCGGCGCCTGCCAATCTCTTTGACGGCGTCCACCAGCGCTCTGAGAGGGCTTTCGGTTTTGTCGTAAAACGCATAGAAGCGTGCACTCGCCAGGGGCGGCAGCCCTTCAGCCGGCCCCAGCGCTATAAGCCCTTCACGCAGTTGGCTGCGGGCCAAGGGCGCAATGGCAAAGCCCGCCAGGGCAGCGGAAATGCAACCGGCCATGCTGCTGCTCTCGAACGCCAGCCGCCAGGGTCGCCCTGCACCCGACAATGCACGGATGGCGGCTTCACGGTACACACAGGGCTCCGGGAATACGGCCAGTGGAAGAGGGCCGTCGTCAGCGAGCACGGCCTTTGAATTGAACGCCCACACCAGCGGTTCTTCCCACAGCAGATCGCCCTCATCCGTGACTCTGCTGCACTGTTTGCCGAACACCACATCCAGTTTGCCTTGCTGCTGTTGTTGCAGCAGATCAGAGGTGATGCCGACCTTCATTTCAATGGCCGTGCGCGGGAAGCTGCGCCCAAAAGTTTGCAGCACTTCTGCCAGCCACGTGCCAGCGAAATCCTCGGAAGAGCCGACACGAATTCGGCCCTCGACATGCGAGCCGCGCAACTTTGCGCGAAACTCCCGCTCGAGCGAGGTAATGTTTCGTGCGTAGGTGTAGAGCAATTCTCCCTCAGGGGTCAGCGCCAAGCGGCGAGTTGTCCGGGTGAGCAGCCGGATACCGACGTCGTCCTCCAGACGCTTGATATGGCCACTGACGGCCGAAGGCGTGATGGCCAACACCTCTGCCGCGGAGGCAAAACTGCTTGAATCGACCACCGTCAGAAAGGTCCGCAGCAGGGAGATATCCAGGGAGACGGCGGGATTGTCCAGACTCACGGCATTCACCTCAAAATATTGTCAATCAGTCGATATTCATCATGAATCAGTTTGTTTCGTGGCGATAGCATCTGTCTGAGCTAATTGCCTGGAGCCTGAAACGTCATGAGTTACGCCTTTGTGTCCACACCGCTGTTGAACATCGGTTATCTGGAATGGAACCCCGGTTCGAACAAGGTCGCCGTCCTGGTGCATGGCTGGCCGGACAGTCCTGAAACCTGGATGCGTACCGCAACGGCCTTGGCTGATGCCGGTTTTCGTGTGTTGGCACCGGCACTGCGAGGGTTTGCGCCCACCACGTTCCGCGATGTCGACACACCGCGCAGTGGCGCACTGGCAACCTTAGGGCTGGATCTGCTGGATTTTATCGACGCCCTGGATTTGCAAGCGCCCGTGCTGGTCGGCCACGACTGGGGAGCAAGGGCAGTCGCCAGCGCCTGCGGGCTCCGGCCGGGTGTTGCTTCGGCCTTGGTGATGGTGTCGGTGGGCTACGGGACCAATGATCCTCATCAACCCATTTCCCTCCAGCAAGCCCGGAACTACTGGTATCACTGGTTCATGGCGACACCCAGGGGGCGCGAAGCGGTTGAGCAGAACCGGCATGAATTCGCCCGCACTATGTGGGAAACCTGGTCACCTGCCGGATGGTTTACGGAGGACGACTTCCAGACGGCCAGCCGTGCATTTGAGGGACTGGATTGGGCGGAGGTTGTCTTGCATTCCTATCGTCATCGATGGGGATTCGTTGACGGTGACGCAGCGTCGGATGCCGCGGACTTGAAGCTGATTCCTGCTCCGGTCCTGGCGCTACCGACTCTGGTCCTGCATGGCGGTGCCGATACGTGCAATCACCCGGACAGCTCCAAGGGCCGTGAGCCGTTCTTTTCCGGGCACTACGAACGGGTCGTGATCGAGGGGGTGGGGCATTTTCCGCAGCGCGAGGCGCCCGAACTGATTGCCTATGAAATCCTGAGGTTCCTGCAGGCAGGCGCCCGGATCGCTTAAAACCAGTAGCTTTATTCAGTTTTCCCGTTTTGTTCCAGCGCCCCCGACAGCCATTGATCAACCGGGGCGTTGGAACTTTTTTTGCCTGCAAGGAAAGCGGAGCGGGGCGCTTTACTCTTTGACGTCCATGAACTCTTCAGCCCACGCCACGTAGTTTTCCGGCAAGGTATAGGTGTGCGTCAACTCGGTGGCGCTGAGGTTATCGGTGCTGTGGGTCAACTGGCGCTGAGCACGCAGGCTGTCATAGGTCGCCTTGATCGCGGCAAAGTAGGCACCGTGACCGGCAACCACCACGCGCACGCCAAGACTGGCCAGGCGTTTGGCGTCATTGAGCTTGGGATTGCCATAAGTCACCAACATCAGCGGCACCGTCAGGTTCTCCGCGATCTTCTCCAGATGCTCGAAATCCGCCACCCCCACCATGCAAATCCCATCGGCGCCGGCTTTCTGATAGGCCAGGGTGCGTTCAATCACCGCCTCGGTTGGCAGCACACCGGCATTCGTCCGGGCAATGATCGACAGCTCCGGATCAACACGAGCCTCCAGCGCAGCACGGACCTTGCCGATGCCTTCTTCGATGGAGATCAGATCGGTGGACTTGCGGCCAAACTGCGCGGGCAGCAACGTGTCTTCAATGGTCAGCGCGGCCACACCGGCACGCTCAAGTTCTTCGACGGTGCGCATCACGTTCAGCGCGTTACCGTAGCCGTGGTCGGCGTCGGCAATGAACGGCAACTGGGCAACACGCCCGATACGGGTGGCTTGCTCAACGAACTCACTCAGGGTGATCAGTGCGAAATCGGGCGCGGCCAGTACCTGTAACGATGCAACGGAGCCGCCGAGGATGCCGACTTCAAAACCCAGGTCTGCGGCGATACGCGCGGACATCGGGTCAAAAACGGAGGCGGTTTCAACACACGCAGGCGTTGCAAGCAATTCACGGAAACTACGACGCAGGGCGCTGTGGGACTTTTTTGGCATGATCTTTCCTGGTTGGGGCCATTGTCGACATACGATCAATGCCTATTGATAGGCTTGTGAGATTACCATGTAGGAAAACGCAGGATTATGACGTTTGAGAATGGCGTATGCACAACGCACATATCGGCGCCGTCTTTAAGGGACGCAAAGAGCCTCAGTCGACCGCCAAACCATTGGTGAGCAGTTGAGCCTTGAGGTCGGCACGGTAATTACGCGCGTAAGTGCGGCCAATGGTACTGGACCAGGACTGACCCTCTGCACGCCCGATGATCTGCCAGTGACGCATGAGATGTTGGTCGTAAGCAACAATGGCCGGCGCCAGCGCAGCGCCATTGTAACGCTCATAATGACAAAACGTGTCGATGGACATCCGCGGCTTCTGTGCTGCGGGTACACGCACGTGCCCCAGGACCATGCCGCACAGGGCGAAGGTATCCTGGGGGAGGTCCAATATCTTGATCATTTCCAGGGCGTTGGCGCGAATACCACCGACGGGTACTACGCCCAACCCCAGCGAGCGTGCAGCGATCATCATGGTGCTGAGCACGATGCCGCCGTCGGTGCTGGCGGCGATCATGCCTTCGAGGTGACGCTGGATCTGCTGTTCATTTCCATTGAGTGCGGCGCCGACGGCGGTCTTGTGAAAATCCACCACCACGGTGATGAATACCGGCGCTGCGGCGATCCAGGGCTGGCCGCCAGCCACGTCTGCGATGCGCTGGCGAGTCTGCGCATCGCGCACGACGACCACCGAAATATGCTGGGCATTGAATGACGTTGGGGCTTGGTGGCCTGCGCGCAAAATAGCGTTCAGATGCTCGTCACTGATGGGCGTTGCGTGGTAGCTGCGTTCACTTCGATGGCTGGCGAGCAAGTCGAGGGTTGGCGTCATGCCTTATTCCTTTAAGGGCTGCTGAAGCGTTAAGAACAAGCGAGTTCAGGTGAGTGGCTGAATGTTATAGACGCAGCGTCGGTCGCCAGAGATCAGGTGCTCGCAACGCTCGACACTCGCGTCATCGCCCATCGCTGCACGGAATATCTGCAACTCCGAGCGACAGAAACCCTGGCATTTACGCGCCGCAGCACAAATCGGGCAATGGTTTTCAATGAGCAACCATCCTTTGCCTTCGGGTTCCATATGCGCCATGTAGCCAGCCAGCTCGCGAATACGCACCAGAATGCCGACCTTTTCTTCCAAAGTCGAAGCGTGCGAACACGCCTGGACATACTCCTGGCGATTGGTGGCTTCCATGCTGGTGATGATTTTTTCGACGCCGTCACTGCCGAAAACGCCCTCGATGGACTCGATCAAGTGCAGGGTCAAGACGCTGTGGGAGTCGGGGAACTTGTTTTGCGCGGTGTCGGTGAGCGCCCATTTCAAGGAGGGGCGACCTGCCCCTTGGGTGGGCGCCGAAACACCGACGATCAGCTCCGATGTCTGCAACTTCTGGATTTGCTGCCGGGCGGCCTCAAAGGTGAGCTCCAGCAAGGAAGCCAGTTCGGTGGTTTTGAGTGGGCCACGGGTTTTGAGCAAAAACAGAATGCGATCAGCAGTGGATGACTGGGTGTCGTCAGTGGGTCTGGAGGTCATAAATTGCGTGTAACCATGGGGAGTGAGCACGTCACTGAAGTTTGTCGACCTTTGGCGCCATCCATTGCGTAAGGGTAGAGGGCATGAGCATAGTCAGTTTTGCGGACGAGGAAAATAATTAATAAATAGAATAAGTATTATCGCACTGATTCCGAATAATTATAAAAGGCCGTCCTTGCTTTTGTGTTTCTTAGGGCTAGGCTGGTAGCGAGCTTTTGGAAGCCTCTGGCCACACGTTCAGTTGCATACGACTCCGGACCGTTAAATACACACTGCGCCCAAGCCCCCAACACTTGCCGACGTCAGTGAAAATAACAATACCCAAGGAAGAGAATCAGTATGACTGTGCAAAAACCGACAACTATTTATGAGCACGCGGAAGAGATTACGGCCCTCAACAGCGTGGTCGATCTGGTGAAGCTTTCCGACCAGTATCGGCAGTCCGCCATCCTCCACTTCGCCGTAGCGCAGCGGATCTTCGATCAAACAACCCAGCCCGCCACCGCCCTCGCCATCAGTCAACAAATGGGTTGGGTCACCAACAAGACAAAAATTTTCCTCAATGGCCTGGTTGCCCTGGGCCTGTTGAAAAAAAACCAGGACACCTACGTCAATCAGCCTCTGTCCCAGCGTTTTCTGGTCAGCCACAGCGTTGAGTTCATCGGCCCGATTATTGACCACCAGCGCTTGCAGTGGCAGAACTGGCCACGCCTGGGGGATATCCTCAGCAGCGCCGAGTCCATGGATTTCCAACAAGAGAATCGCTTCAAGCACGACATCGCCGCACGCGATGCCTTTAACGATGCGATGGTGCGCTTCAGCCAACCCATGGTCGATGTACTCAAAGCATTGCCGGTCTTCGCCGGCGCTAAAAAGGTCATCGACCTGGCCGGTGGGCACGGCACCTATGTCGCTGAAATCGCACGCCGTCACCCCCAGGTCCAGGGTGAGATCTGGGACTTGGCAGCCACACGCCAGTCGGCTGAAAGCACCCTCGAAAAATACCAGTTGGCGGGGCGCCTTACGTTCAAGGAGCGCAACTTGCTGGAGCTGGCACGTTACGAAGGCGAGCGTGCAGACGTGGTGATGGTCAATGACTGCCTGCACTATTTCACTCGCGAAGAAACCCAAGCGTTGCTGCGTTCGGCCGCGCAACTGGTGAATGACGGTGGTTCACTGCTGGTGCTGAGCATGACCCTGGACAGTGATGAGATTCATCCGGCACTGTCGGCAGACTTCTCCTTGCACATGATGGTCAACACGGTGCATGGCGAGTTGCACCCCACCCGTTGGATCGCCGAGCAGATAGCTGCCCAGGGTTTCGAGGTGACGCAAGAGCCTATCGGGCGTTACAGCCTGCTGATGGGTCGTCGTGCTGAGAGGAGGGTAGGCTGATGTTGCGGTTTATCACCCTGTACTCCGCTGACACAGCGGCGCGCATGAGCGCGTTTCTTGGGGCATTGAACAACTGCGCCAAGAATGCCGGCTTTGAACTGTGCGCTGCCGTAGAGAATGCCCGGCTACCTGAGGCTGACGGGCTCATCCTGCTGGTGTCAGCCGCTGATAGCCCTGATGCACTGGACGCTCGGCTCAAGGCGTTGGTTGACGTCTACCGTAACAAAGCGGTCAGCGTCATTCGCCTGCACGAAGGCACGGCGGTCAAACCGATTGCTGAACCGCTGAGCGCGATATGGCTGCAGCACGCCGCGTGTTTCGTCTATCCCCATGCGCTTGCGCTCAATAATGACGCGGACGTGTCCCAGGAAACAGTCAAGCATTGGCTGGCCGGCTTCTCCAAATTCACCGCAGCGATCAAGATGTGGCGTGCCCTGGAAGGGGTGTCCATCGCGGCGGCCGCCCAGGAATCCCAACGGCCGCAAATGGCCCATATCAATATCCTGACCCGTGACCTGGAGGCCTCCCAGGCGTTCTACCGCGAAATCTTCGGCGCGCGGTATTGCTACAACCTGGGGCCGCGCAAAGTGGTCATGGAACTGAACGGATTCGACTTCTTTATCGAGCACAATAGCGAATTTTCTTACCCGCAAGGCTATCACATCGGTATCCGGGCGCTGCCGGAGGATGTCCGGCGCATCGCCGACAAGGTCGCTGCCGACGACACTATTACCCTGGTCAAGGGCAATGGCCCATCCCCGGGTTATCACCAGGGTCCGGACAATGTCCGCACTGCCGTGTATTTCGAAGATCCCGATGGGTTGGTGGTTGAAGTGTATTCCACCGAAATCGAAATGCTCGAGACCAATCGAAGGTTGCTGCTCGACCGACTCTGATACCTGACTGATCAACGCACGCCGAGCGGATTTGCGCTCGGTCGCGGATTTGTTCGCTCGGAATAAAGGTGTACCTATGACAAATCAATACGGTTGGCATTGGCCAACGCTACCGAGCCCCTTGCCGAAAAACACGTCTGACCGGGTATTGATGGGCTACCCGCCGGCTTACGTGGAATATGAACTGACCCGGCAGATCGCCGACGCCACCGGACAGTTGATGAGTGCTCCCATCGAGCAACTGCTGCGGATGGTCGAGTCCGCTGCCGAACCCTTGGTCCGACGAATTGCCGCCGGTGAGGTGCTGGGCTGCAAGGGCGACCCGCGTATCGATGTATTCAATCCCAGCCTGCGCGACATTCCCGCCGCCCAAGTGGAAATCGGCCTGGAGCCGCAACGCGTTGACACGGTCATGAAGACCTACGCGGGTCTGGGCCTGGACCGCAGCTGGATCGAAAAGGAAACCCCCAATCATCGGGTCAGCCTCGCGAGTTTTCGCATGGCTCGGTACCCGGTGACCAACAGTGAATACCGCGCCTTCCTGCTGGATACCGGTTATCCGTTCTTGCCGACCAGTTGGGCCTTTGGCCGTTTCCCCCAGCACCAGGCCAACCACCCCGTGTACAGCGTCAGTGACGCCGATGCCGACGCCTACGCCCAATGGTTGAGCCTTCGCACCGGGCGCGCGTTCGCCTTGCCCAGCGAAGCGCAGTGGGAGTACGCCGCGGCAGGGCTGCAGCGCGCGCAGTTCCCGTGGGGCGAAACTTTCAATGTCGAGTACGCCAACACCCTTGAATTGGGGCTGCTGACCACGACACCCGTCGGGGTATTTATTGAAGGAGCCTCGATCTTTGGCGTGCTCGACATGGCCGGCAACGTGGAAGAGTACGTTGCCGACGATTATCAGGCGTACCCGGGCGGGCCTGTGATCAGTGATGACCTGGTGCTGGATGTCGGTCGGCACCGTGTGGCCCGTGGAGGCAGCTTCACCCGTTTCAGGGATCTTGCGCGCAATCAGCGCCGACATGGACGTTATCCAAGACCCATCTATGTCATGGGATTCCGTTTAGTGGAAAACAACGTTGACCAGAACGTCTCACGCACATAGAGGCTTAGTCATGGACACTCCAGTAACGCTGCATACGCAAGTCCCCATCTCGATTCTTGGTGGGTCCGTCAATGCACAGTTCTTCGGCTTCAAAGGCTTTGACAAACACAACGAGCATTTTGCCGTCAGGGCGGGCCGGCCGGATACCGAAGTACCGCTGGTTCGGGTGCATTCGGAATGCATCACCGGTGATGTGTTCGGCTCTCAACGTTGCGATTGCGGCCCGCAGTTGCAGGAAGCGCTCAGGGCGTTGAATGCCCAAGGCGGCTACTTGATTTACCTGCGCCAGGAAGGACGCGGTATCGGCCTGTATTCGAAGTTTGAAACCTACCTGCTGCAAGACGCGGGCATGGATACCTACGAAGCCAATCTGGAGCTCAACCATCCGGAAGATTCGCGCAGTTTTGCCCCTGCGGTCGCCATGCTGCGTGCCCTGGACGTCAATCGTTGCCGGCTGCTGACCAATAATCCGGACAAGGTCAAGCAACTGCGCGACGGCGGGATCGACGTGGTCAGTTCCGTGCCCACCGGAGTGTTCCTGACCAAGCAGAACCACAACTACTTGCGCTCGAAAGTCAGCAAGTCGCGGCACACCATCAAGCTTTGATTTCATTCTCCAGGAAAAGGATTTTTCGATGAAACATATAGGCCCTATCAGTGGTGTCGCCGCCCATGCGGGTGAGTTCATCGCCACCGCCGGCTACGACAACCAAGTGATCTTGTGGAACGCCCGCACCGGGCATTCGATCCACCGTGTCAGCCATGACCACCTCGCCAACCAGTGCGCGTTCAGTGCCGATGGCCAATTCCTTGTCAGCGCCAGCAGCGACTACACCGCACGAGTTTGGGAAGTGCCGAGCATGCGCCTGAAGGCCGTGCTATCGGGGCATGACGACGATGTGGAAATGGCTGTGTTTTCACCGGACGGAACGTCGATCGCGACCTGCTCACGCGATCATCAACTGCGCCTCTTCGACTTGGACGGCAACCTCAAGGGCACGTGCCGTGGGCATCAGGCTGATGTGATTTCCGTGGTCTGGTCGCCGGACGGCAAGCGGCTGATTTCCAGCAGCGACGACGGCACCGTGCGACAGTGGGATACCGCCAATTTCAAGCAATGTGATGAGGTCGATATCGGTGGGGTCGAGACCGATACCGTTGCCATCACTCGCGCCGGCGTGGTGTTTGCCGGGGATGATGAAGGGCGCATCTCGATTATCCACCAAGGCGATATCCGCTCCATTGCCGCACATGATGCGGGGATCAAACGGATCGTCTGGAACGATGAAAAGCAACTGCTGGTGACCTTGAGTTATGACCGCCTGGCGATCCTCTGGCGCTTTGATGGCATCCAACTGGAGCAACTGCGCAGCACCAATCTGCCCAGCATTGTCTGGCCGCGCAGTTGCGCGTTCGTTGGCAGTGATGCGCTGGTGTTCGCAACCTTTGGTTCACGCTATGCCACTTGGGATTATGAAACCGACCAGTGGACCGTGGAAGGGATCCAGCCGGCGGTAAGCATCAATGCCGTGGTCACCCGCGATGGCCGACAGTACAGCATCGGTGACGCCGGCTTGCTGTTTCGCGATAACCAACCATTGAGCGGCGTTGGCAGCCTTTGCAACTTCCTGTTGCCGTTCGGGCCGTTGCTGCTGACCGGCGGGCAGATGGGGCAGGTCTTCGATGCCCTCAGCGGGCGCCTGCTGTATCAGCACCGTTCGCCACTCAATTGTGGCACCACCTTCCAACGCAACGGCCACCTCCATGCGCTGATCGGAACCTACACGGGTGAAGGCCTGGTCTTTGTCATCGATGGCGATAACAGCCTGAAGTGGGTGGCCTCGATCCCGATGCACGATAACGCCATCAAAGGCGTGGCCGCCAATGAGCATCACTTGTTCAGCGTGTGCGCGTCGGCGGCCGCAGCCCTGCATTCGATCGACGACTTCAGCTGTTCGCGGCATATCGAAAATGCCCACACGCGTATCTCCAACGGTTGCTGCCGGGTCGAAGGCGGTTTTGCCAGTATTGGCCGCGACCTGAAGTTGCGCCTGTGGCTGGACAGCGGGGACGAGGTCTACGACACGCCACACCGCAACTCCATCAAGTGCATTTGTGCCTCCGCCGACGGCGAGGTCATTGCCACCGCCAACTACAGCGGCACCATCGCGCTCTTCGACTTGCCCAGCCGTTCCTGGCAGCAGGTGCAGCGCCCCACGGCCAGCGGCATCTCTTGCATCACCCACAGCCTTGCCAGCGATGACTTCCTGGCCAGCTCCTATGACGGCCATATCTACGGTATCGCCACCCGTCGCGCCTCTTGAACCAAGGATCTCCAGACATGAGCAAACCAGCGCAATTCATGGACGTACCGTCATACCGCGGGGCACTCAATACCTCGTTTGTGCACCGCTACAGCCATGGCGAAGACGAATGGTCGTGGGACATCGGCATGGCCAAGGCGGCCCGGGTGTTTCTCGAGTCACTGGGGGTGACGCCGGATCAGCATATTCTGGACGTGGGCGTCGGCCGGGCACGGGACGCCTCGGAGTTTATCCAGGCAGGGCACCGTGTGACGGGGCTGGATATTGTCCAAAACTCGAGTTGGCCGCTGCTGCGCAAGCGTTGGGGCGAGCGCCTGCAACTGGTATGCAGTGCGCTGCAGGACTGGCAGCCGTCTGCGGGCAAGCTGTTCGACGCCGTGCTGGACAACGGTTGTTTTCATCATCAACACCCTGACGAGTGGGAGGCCTACCTGGCCAACATCCGACAGTTCGCCCGGCCGGGCGCCTTGATCGGGCTGAATGTGTTTGGTGTCGACGCGAGCAACCCGACGCCAGGGTGGCGAGCAATGGACAACCAGCGTCAAGGTTACTTTTTCACCGAACAAGGTGTGCGCGAAACCTTCGAAGGGTTTGGCTTCAATTGGCAGGAACTGGTGGTGATCGAGCGTCAACATGGAGACGCGGTTTATCTCTTGGCGCTGCTTCGCACATGAGCCGGGTGCCGTTGTGCGACCGCCATTTCATGGCGCTCGCCCTGGCATTGGCCGATCGAGGCGCCTACACCACGGCGCCTAATCCCAGGGTTGGTTGCGTGATTGTCAAACACGACGAAGTGCTTGGCCAGGGTTGGCATGCAAGGGCAGGGCAGGCACACGCCGAGGTCAATGCGTTGCGCGAAGCGGGCGATCAGGCGCGGGGTGCCACTGCCTATGTCACGCTGGAACCCTGCGGTGGTCATGGGCGTACCCCGCCCTGTGTCGATGCATTGATTCATGCAGGTATAGCGCGGGTGGTGGTCGCCAGTGTCGACCGTTCCCAGCACGAGAATCATGGCGTCGAACGGCTCAGGGCGGCGGGGGTAGTGGTTGAACACCTGCCGTGCCCCGAGGCGCGGGAGTTGAACCAAGGCTTCTTTTCACGCATCGAGCGTCAGCGGCCCTGGGTGCGGATCAAGTTGGCCATGAGCCTGGACGGGCGCACAGCCCTGGCCACCGGGGAGTCCAAGTGGATCACCTCGGCGCAGTCCCGGGAGGACGTGCAAACCTGGCGCGCCCGATCCTGCGCCGTACTCACCGGCAGCGGCACGCTGCACGCGGACAACCCGCGTTTGACGGTGCGTCTGGCGGATCCGCAGACGGCGTTTGTCGCGCCGCTGCGGGTGGTGCTGGACCAGGATCTCAAAGGCCCCACCGACGCCCATGTATGGGATGGCGAGGCGCCCACCCTGATCTTTCATGGCCCGGCCGTCACACCACAGGGCGTGCCGCCAGACAGCGTGCGCTTTCGCCAGGTTGGGTTGTCGGACGGGCGCCTGGACCTGCATCAGGTCATGGCATGCCTGGCGGAGGAGGGGTGCAACGAAGTCCAGGTCGAAGCCGGAGCGGTGTTGTGCGGCGCTTTAGCGGCTGCGGGCCTGGTGGATGAGTGGCTGATCTATATCGCCCCCCTGTTGTTGGGCAGTGATGCCCGCCCATTGCTGGGGATCAATGGGCTCACGTCGTTGGCCGAGGCCCGGCAATTGTCGATTGTGGAGCAATGCCTGGTGGGTGGCGACCTGCGCCTGCGGTTAAAACCCCTAGGCGGTGAGTCAGCGTTATCGGCTGTCGTTGCAGAGGCAATATAGGGGACAAATAATTACACAAGTAAATGCTTTTATAATAGAGTGGTTTTACGTTAATCAGACTTGGTGTATCGAGATGAGATCTACGACAGGGTGGTCGGCATTACTACTTGGAAGGAACGGATTGCGATCTGCGGCCTTGGCGGGCGGTGTTGCGCTGCACGCAATCAACGTCTATCTGGTGACGACGATTTTGCCCTCCGTGGTCGCGGACATCGGCGGCCTCGACTATTACGCCTGGAACACCACGTTGTTCGTGGTGGCCTCCATCATCGGCTCCGTACTGTCGACCAAATGCCTAACCGGCTTGGGCGCGCGGGGCGCCTACGTCTGGGCGGGGGTGATCTTCGCTACCGGCAGCGCGGTGTGCAGTCTGTCGCCGAACATGGCGGTCATGATCCTCGGCCGAACGATTCAAGGGCTGGGTGGGGGGCTGTTGTTTGCGTTGCCCTACGCCATGATTCGGTTGGTGTTCGCCGAGCCTTTGTGGCCGCGAGCCATGGCGCTGATCTCTGGCATGTGGGGGGCGGCAACGCTGATCGGGCCGGCAGTGGGTGGCGTTTTCGCTGAGTACGACGCTTGGCGCGCAGCTTTTTGGGCACTCATCCCGGTCACCGTATTATTCATGTTGCTGGCCTGGGCACTGCTGCCGAAGAAAAGCACCGAGGCTCCACGCCGTATGGGTGTCCCGCTGGCGCAACTGGTGCTTTTGAGTGGCGTCGTATTGGCGATATCCGTCGGCAGTATCAAGCCGGATGCGGTCTATAGCGTCCTGGGCCTGGCGGTCGGCCTTTTACTGTTGTACTTCGTTTACCGGGTGGAAGTCCGTTCAACGTTGCGGTTATTACCCAAGGGCGCGCTGACTGCCCGCAGTGCGCTGCTGCCGTTGTATTTCTCCATGGGTTTGATGGTGGTCGGAATGACCAGCGAAGTCTTCGTGCCGTACTTTCTGCAAGTGCTGCACCTGCAAACACCGCTGCTGGCGGGTTACATCAGCGCGTTGATGGCGGCAGGCTGGACCTTGGGAGCACTGTACAGCTCTGGGCTCAAACCTAACCCAGCGATCCGCGCAATTGGCATTGCGCCGTTCTTCATTGTCGGAGGGTTGATCCTGGCGTTTATCTTCGTGCCGCGGTTCGGACCGTCAATCATCAATGTCGTGGGGGTGTGTGCCGGGATGTTGGTGATCGGTACCGGGATCGGGCTGGCATGGCCGCACTTGCTGACGCGCGTACTTGAGAGTGTGTCCGAAGATGAGAAGGAGCTGGCGGGGGCGTCGATCACCACCGTGCAACTGATCGCGACAGCCATTGGCGCGGCATTAGCCGGCATGATCGTCAATCTGGGTGGGTTCTCTTCACCCGGTGGTGTCGTCGGTGCATCGAGCGCAGCAGCGTGGCTCTTCGGTGTGTACGCGGCGCTGTCGGTATTGATCTTCTTCTCCGTCAGGCCGGTCACTCGAAAAAAAGCCGAGCAACCGACGTTTGACCCTGCTTGATCTCGAAGGGAAGCCGACGATGAATCTACTGTCCGTTTTGCCGCAGCGCGCCACTGAGTTTCTGACTGACCCCGATGTTGAGAAACAGGTGGGGGATCTCGAGATAAAAGTGCTGGGCGGGCGTCCCATCGGAATTATCAACAACCAGTTCATCGATTTGATGAGTGCGATTGCAGGACCGGGCGCAGTCCTGATCAACGGAGAACCCACCGACATCCGTCGCGAAAACCTTTGCCGTTTGAGCTATGGGTTGGGCACCGGTGGGGAACTGGCCTATGTACCGATTCAGGCGGGTGATTGCCACTTGGCGCTGAGCGATCACTCACCGCGCAAGCCTGCATCACCTGCTTCATACGAAAATGAGGCCGTCCGTATCAACCGCGAGAGCCCCTACGGGTACTTGCCGCTAGGCCATACCGCGCACGTGCCGAATGTGTCCCTGGACTCCATTGATAATGCTTCAACATTACTGACGCTGTCGCACTGGCCTTCCAACAAGACACCTGCGCCCTACAAAGCCAATCTGTCAACGCAAAGTGTTTTCAGTTTTCTCAAGCAACGCGATAACGTCGAAGGCGCAAAGATCGTCACCAGCGACCACTTTGACTTGGATGGGCTGGCCTCGATTTATGCTTTTCTATCGCCGTCCCATGCGATGCGGCATCAGCAACTGTTGATCGACATCGCCAGGCTGGGTGACTTTTCGCGGGGGGTATCAGCCCAAGCATTAAAAGCCGCCTTTGCATTCAATAGCTTGGCGGCACAGGTGAAACTGCCAGGAACGATCGATACTGACACCGCGTTGTTGCATCGTTACAGAGCGGTTTTACCCATGGTCGAGCAGGTCCTGGACCACACCGAGCGTTACGAGCCTTGTTATCTCGAAGGGATGGATCATCTTGCGCGCAGCGAGCGATTGTTGAGCCATCCGGACATGATGCTGGTGGAGTACCCGGAGATCGACCTGGCGGTTTTCCATCTTCCAACCGAGATCAGTCACGCGCCATTGAACCATCGGCGACCTTACTTGGGATTGTCGAATATTGCGTTTCACAACAGAACACGATGTGGCGTCGTCGCGATTGTTCACGGCGCTGTTCTCGAAGTTCGCCAGCGTTACGAGAGTTGGGTCGAACGCATCTCGGGTATTGCGCGGGCACGCAGAGATCTGTCGATCTTTGCTCGGGCACTGCAGCAGGATGAGAAAGAAGAGGGTGTGTGGCGCTACGGCGGCGTTGAAAACATCATGCCGGCCTTGAAATACGAGGGATCAGGTTCGAGTGGCTATTCGATGGAAACACTGCTGGTGGAACTCCGGCAATTTTTGAAGGTAGCTCCCGTAGCCTGGAGAGGATCACACTCAGCGAAGTGATCAGGGTCAATTTTGTCAAATCTGCGCGGGGCGATTCAAAGGCCATATCCCCTAAATCTCGATGCTGCATGCCCCATTGCGAACATGCAGCATATGGTTGGAGGCTCAATGCCCGCGGCCGTCATTTGAAGATGTGGAGGGGGGCATGGGGGCTGCGCTTTGGGTTGGGATGGTGGGCGCAGTTTTGGAGGGATTGGTGGTTGGGGCTTTTAATGCGTATTAGGGTTGGTTTTGAGGTTGCTGTGTTTCGGTTGGTTTTTTAGAACGACCAGCAGGTCTGATTCAGGTGCCTGCTGGTTCGCCCGCTAAATTGATGTGCGCCGATCAAACGTTTTGTTGTACTGGCGCAAATTCTGCCCTGACGAAATAGGTTTTTTCTTCATTGGTGGCTTCTGACATGCCGAGGTGAGCGCCGCCCTCCGCCAATTTGACCTTGACGGACAGCTCGAGATCTTTGTCTGTGGAAAATGACGTGCTTTCTTTGATTTCCAAGGATGCGGTGAGGCAACCGCCTTCTTCGCGAGCGAATACGACGGCTTTCCAGGAAGGCTCGTAAGAAAGCCAGAAGAATTGTCTGGCGTCGATTTTGCTGTTTGTTTGCCAAGGACGCCCGCTCAACGAAAACTCACGTGTATTGAGCTGGTCGTTGTCGCGTTGGGTGTCGCTTTTGTAGTTGAGCTCGCCACCACCGATAGGTCCGGCTTGAATAGATGCTCCAGCGTTAAGGGTGCTACGGGTTTTGTCTGTCGCCTTTTTGGTGATGCTGATTTTGGTTGCACCGAGATGAACCAATAGTTTGATCAGCTCTGACTCACGTTCCTCCAGTAGGATTGCGTCGTAGCTGTCGCTCGGAATGTAGAGCTGACCGTTGTCATCGTTGTGATAGTCGTTCAGGGGGTGCTTTCGGTAAGCCTTGCCGACGACTGGGTGACCTGGCTGGAAACGGTAGCCTTGTTTTTTCGCTTCGCTACTGGACATTGAGTGCTCGTTTACGTAGGCAGCCAGCATTTGTGCTTCAGCGAGGTCTGTTTGCGGTGTTTCAGCGTTCTCATTCTTTGAATCCCCCATCAGTGAAGAAAACAAGCTGGGAATGCGCAGCGCTGCTGACACAATCAACGGATTAGGCAGCAGTAAAGACATGGCACCAAAATTCGCCATAGCGCCGATCGAAGGTGTCAGCGCGCTTTCGCGCCCATGCATTGTGAAGTTTGGCGAGTATTCAGGATCACCTGGGAGTGCGAGCTTGGCTGTTGCTTGTTCTTCGATGATGTAGATGAGGTCTAGCACAGGGTAACGCTCCTTGTTGGCCGGCAAATTGGGGTTGTCGTGGATCCACATTGGTCAGATCGATAACCAATGGGCTGGGTCTATTCAGACATCTCCTTTTCGGCGAGATTGGTCTGACCTTGAGAGAAAATGGCTTTGAGCGGTTTGCATCGGGGGAAGGATGAGTCTGGGATGCGGTTGCCCTCTCTTTACAAAGGCTTTGCCCGCTGCGATGTAGCGACGCCATTCGGCGATTTGCAGGCCGGTGTTGAGGTCTTGGTGGGTCATGAGGTGCACCGGTGGGTGTCGGGGGGGGGGGGCGCCTCCGGTCAGGGCGCCCCAGGTTTTGCGGGGGCCAGAATTACTCACGCCGCTATGGTGGGCGGCGTGGGTGTGGAGGGCGTTAATTGAGTTTAGGGAAGATGCTGGGGCGAAGGCATTTAGAACAAAGGTCGAATGCTACACGTTAGTGGCCAGTGGCTATAATTCGAATTCAGCTAAAAACACAGGGAGTGCTATGTGAGCGATCAAGTCGAAGTCAATACCATTGATAAAAAGAGATTCAGCGCTCTAGTCGGGCCGTCTCGCACGCCTAACGCAGCGTTGGTCAGCAATGAAATCGGTTGGTTCGCCAACCCAGATGAGACAGTTCTTGGCGTATTGCTCCACGATATTGATGATGAATATGCGTGGGTGACCTTAGGGCGCGATGAAATTGGTCGATATAGAGCTTTCGATGTCGGTTCATGCCTTGAGAGTAAAGGTGAAGCCGAAAAAGCCTTGATTAATAAAATTATCGAGATCACCAACTCTGGAAAAACCGAGTTCCCTCAACGTGACAAAGGGAAAGCTCTCGATTTATTCGAGATAGTAGTTTCCGATGAAAAAATCCATCCATTCTTTAGAAAGCTAAGCGAAGCACCAAGCTTTACCGCTGCCAAGGGTATCATTGACGAAATGATGCCTCACTTCATAGATATAGATGGGAATTTCATCGAACAGTTTCAGTCCGCAGGATTCGATGCGCGAATTTGGGAGCTGTATCTGAATGCATACTTTATCGAAGAGGGATTTGAGTTTAATCGATCTTTCTATGCGCCAGACTTTAACTTGGAAAAATATGGTCAAAAAGTCTGTGTGGAAGCTACTATCGTAGGTCGTGCCAAACCTCTAAGCGAGGAAGAGGCAAGCCGTTCCGCGGAGCCAATGACCCAGGAGCAGATTTTAGAAAAGACAATGAATGAGATGCCGATAAAATTTGGCAGTCCTCTTTACTCGAAGCTCAAGAAGGAATATTGGAAGCATGAGCATGTCGCAGGCAATCCTTTAATTTTTGCGATTGCAGATTTCCACGAGCAGCAATCGATGATTTGGAGTTCAACTGCCCTGCCAAATTATCTTTACGGTGTACATCATAATTTCCACTACGAGGAAAACGGATCATTGGTCATAGATCCTGTAGTCATTGAAGCCCATAAGCACGGAGCAAAAAAAATCCCGTCGGGTTATTTCCTACAAGAAGGCGCTGAATATATAAGTGCAGTGTTGTTTTCTAATAGTGGAACGATCTCAAAATTCAATAGAATGGGGGTGCAGGCTGGCTTTGGCGCTGACAATGTCATACTTATCCGCAAGGGCTTTTGTTATGATCAAAATGATAATGCTTCGGTTCCTAAAGCATTTTCTTATCGCGTTACAAATGAATGCAATGAAGATTGGGCCGAAGGGCTTTCAATGTTTCATAACCCCAACGCTCTGCATCCGGTAAATCCCGAGCTATTTCCTTCTGTAGCCCATCATTTCTTTGAAGACGGCCAAATAGTCAGTTACTTGCCTGAGTTTCATCCTTACTCGTCCACTACTAGTATTTTGAATGTGGTTGATGACGATGAGTGGGAGAAAATGAAAAGTAAGGGAGGCGTTTAACTTTTAGAAAAGTGCCAAACAAATAATTGCTTGGCGCTCCCTCAGCTCAAACTTTTCTGTTTTTTAGCGGCAATATTAGTGCAGAGATGACAACGGACAGCATGAGGGCCGTGGGATGCTGTGCAAATAGAAAAATCGGACATGGTTCCACCTTCTAAATAGCTAGATTGTTTAGTTCAATCAGAATCTTTCGAAGGTGTTCAGCGATGGCGGTGTCGGTACTCACAAAGCTCACGACCGCTTAGGAAAGTGGTACTCGATTAAGGGCGATTCGAACGTGCGCCGATGCCCGTTGGATAAAAGCGAGTACCAGGCTAACCAATAGTGCCAGGGCGATACGGAGGAGAGTAAGTACAGCTACCCACTCTGGTGGGGTTGGTCTTTCCTCTAAACGAGGGGGAGTACAGTAGCTACCGCGACGCATGACGGGTGTAAATCCATCAGTGAGACAAATATCCGAACGTCGGTCTGCAGGCAGTTTTCTGTTGGCAGCAAGTCTCCGTCTGACCAGTTTTGGCTGGGGAAAATTCACGCCCATTTCGCATCGTCATGAACAGCGCATTATTTAACATAATATACATTATGCGTAATGTCGTATTGCGTAATCAGGGGCAGTGCCCATCAGATTTCAACAGGCAAAACCCCTATCTCACTCAAACCTGAGCAAAGCCTCCATCGACAAACATCTCACTGCCGGTCATGAAGCTGCTCTCATCCGATGCCAGGAACAACGCTGCCGCTGCAACTTCCTCGGGCTTGCCAATTCGGCTCAACGGAACCTGCGCGGTCATGTCGTCGATGATTGCGTCTTTCTGGCCTGTACCTGAAAGCGCCAGGTCCAAGCCCGGTGTCGAGATCGGCCCTGGTGAGAGTACGTTGACACGAATGCCCGTACCTTTCAGATCCAGCGCCCAGCTCCTGGCAAAGTTACGCAGCGCCGCTTTGGTGGCGCTGTACACGCTGAATGCCGGTGTGCCCATGGTGCCTGTGGTCGAACCTGTGAGGATCACCGAGCTGCCGGCGCTCATCAGTGGCAAGGCTTTTTGTACGGTGAACAGCGTGCCTTTGACGTTGATGCCGAAGGTACGGTCAAACGATTCCTCGGTGATCGAGCCGATCGGTTGGAAATCCCCCAGGCCTGCATTGGCAAACAGCACGTCGACCCGGCCTTTGGCGGCTTTGACTTGGGTGAACACACGATCGAGGTCGTCCAGTTTTGAAATGTCGCCTTGTATGGCGATGGCTTCAGGGCCAATCAGTTGCAGCGCCTTGTCCAGTTCCTCTTGTCGACGGCCTACAATGACGACTTGAGCGCCTTCCGCCGCGAAGCGAATGGCGGTTGCCAGGCCGATGCCGCTGTTGCCACCGGTAATGACTGCGATTTTTCCGTTGAGCCTGCTCATGGTGAACTCCAGTGAATAAGGTTGAGGCCCAACTGTAGATCTACGCTATTCTCTTGAATAGTATGCACCTTTTAGTAAGTACCCTACGTGGAGTCAGCTCGATCATGGCCAACAACTCATTCAATTGCGGGCTCGAGGCCGCCCTGGCGGTGATCGGTGGCAAATGGAAGCCGCTGGTGCTGTTCAACCTGGCGCAAAATGTTCATCGATATGGCGAATTAAGACGCGCGATTGGCGGCGTGACCGATAAGGTGCTGATCCAACAACTCAAGGAATTGGAGCGCGACGAAATCATCTCCCGCGTGGATTTCCAGGAGATACCGCCCAAGGTCGAGTACTCGCTGACACCATTCGGGCGGTCCTTGGCGACGGCGCTGGGCGGGCTGTGCCAATGGGGTACGGAGCATATGCAAACCGTTGAGCGTATCGCAAAGCGGCGTATGACCACCCTCTCCCAGCCTTGATCCCCTGCCCTGATAGCCAACTCAACTAAATGACTATTTAGTTGAGTTATATCAATAGGTTACATCTGAAACCGATCAACCGACTGCGACAACTTCCCGGCCAGGCTGGACAGTTCATCGGTAGTCGACGCCGTCTGCCCGATCACTCGGCTATTACTCTGCGACATCCCCGCAATCATCTCCACCTGGTGCGCAATTTCATTACTGGCCAGGCTCTGCTCGCCGATGGTCCGGGAGATATCGTTGACCATTTCCGTGGTGTTCAACGTCGCTTGGAGAATCTCGCGAATAGCCCGCTCCACTTCGGCGGTTACCGCCATGCCCTTGTCCACCTGAGCAACGCCCTCCTCCATGCTGGTTACCGCTTCCCGGGTGTTCAGCTGGATACGCCCGACCATGGCGGCAATTTCCTGGGTCGATGCGCTGGTGCGTCCGGCAAGGTTGCGCACTTCATCAGCAACCACGGCAAATCCACGCCCCTGCTCGCCGGCACGGGCAGCCTCAATCGCGGCATTCAGGGCCAGCAAGTTAGTCTGGTCAGCGATCCCCTTGATCACTTGGATAATGCTGAAAATGGCCTCGGACTCCTTGTCCAGCGTGCGAATCACTTGGGCGGATTGCTGCGCGGAACGGGCAATGCCATCCATGTCACTGACCACCTGATGAATCACCCGGCCGCCGTCCTTTGCCAAGGTTTCCGCCTGGTTGGCCATGTCGAGTGCGCGTCCGGCGTGCCGGGTGATTTCCTCGATGCTCGCGGTCATCTCACTTGCAGCAGCGGCCATGGTGCTGGCGGCGGCGCTCTGTTGCTGGCTGCTGCCGGCCACTTCATGGCAGCCGCGGCTCAGTTGCTCGCTCATGCCATTGACGCCATGGGCGTTGCTGCGCACCACTTCGATCATGCCGCGCAGGTCCTTTTGCATGGTGGCGAGGCTGCGGATCAAGACGCTGGCTTCGTCCTTGCGTTGGGGCTCGACGATGGGTTCACTCAAGTTGCCACGTGCGATGCTGGCGGCAATGCGGCTGGCCGCCTGTAGGGGGCCCATGATGCTGAGGATCACCCAGCGGCCCTGGGCCAACAGCAATAATAGGCTGGCGATCAACACCGCGCCCAAGGTCAAGTTGGCGTTGCTGATGGCCTGCCGAGTACCGACGCTGGTCTGCTGGGTATTGGTTTCGATCAACTCGCTCAGGCCCGCCATTTGATCTTCCAACTGGCTGAACGCGGCATTGAATGTGCCCAGTTCCCCGCGCGCGGCCTCAGGATTATCCAATGCCAGGGCGACGATGCGTTCGCCGGTAGCGATGTAGTTGTCCAGGCTTGGTTTGATTTTTTCCAGGCTTGCCTTGAGCGAATCGTCCAGCGGCAGCTTGAGGTTGTCTGCCAACACTTGCCGAAAGTGTTCGGCGTGCTCTTTTAGAGAGCTATCGACTTCGGCCTTGCTGCTGGTGCTTTTACCCAGGCCCACCAGCATCGCCGACAACACGTCGGCGCGCAGGGCGTCGTGCATCATGTCGGCTTCCATGTGGTTGCGCAGCACCGTCATGCTCACTTCGTTATCCTGTACGGCAGTGCCCATCCGGGTGTTTCCCAGGTAGCCGGCCAAGCTCATGATCAAGGCAGTGAGCAATCCGGTCGCTATCAACAGCATCAAGCGCAGTTTGATCGTCATGCTGGTATCCCCGTGCCTGGTCAGCCGGTTGAGAACCCAACCGTAGAAGCCCCGCTGCTCATGTTATCGGCCATCCATACTGCTTATTGAAGCCTAAGTTTGCGGATCTGCGCAGATCCCTTAAGCTGGCCGACCTTTGTTTGCTCCGCCCGGAATTGCCCATGTCTCGAAGCATTGCCCACCTCGCCCTGCTGCTGGGCTTGATCACCGCCGTTGGCCCCTTCGCCATCGACATTTATCTGCCGGCCTTGCCGACCCTGGGCGCGAGTCTGCACGCCTCGCCGGCGTTGGTGCAGATGAGCCTCACGGTGTTTTTTGTCATCGTCGGCGTGTGCCAGTTGTTCTACGGCCCGATCAGCGATGTGTTCGGGCGCAAGCCGCCGATTTATGCCGGCCTGGTGATTTTTGCCGTGGCCAGTGTCGGTTGCGCATTGGCGCCTACCATCGAATCACTGATCGCCTTTCGGGCCCTGCAGGCGTTCGGTGCGTGCGCGGGCATGGTGATTCCACGGGCCATCGTGCGTGACCTGTACACCGGGCATGAAGCCGCGAAACTCATGGCGTTGCTGATGCTGGTGATGAGTGTCTCGCCGATTCTCGCGCCGCTCGCCGGTAGCCTGGTGATCTCGCTGTGGAGCTGGCGTGAAGTGTTTGCCGTGTTGGCGGTGCTCGCGGTGGCATGCCTGGTGATGACCATCGTGCAACTACCGGAAACCCACCCGGCTGAACGCCGTCTGGGCAAGACCCTGGGCAGCGCCTTCAGCAGCTACGGCGCGTTGCTGCGTGACCCGGTGTTTATCGGTTTGTCGGTGGTGTGCGGGTTCGGCTTGGCGACGTTCTTCGTGTTTATCGGTAGCGCGCCCTTCGTGTACATCGAGCATTACGGCCTGACGCCCACGCAGTTCAGCCTGGGTTTTGCCGTGAACGCTGCGTCGTTCTTCGCCATGAGCCAACTCACTGCACGCCTCAGCGCATGCTTTGGCCTGGCGCCGCTGATTCGTTGGTCGGTGGTGGCCGTGGCGGCGGTTATGGCAGTGCTGGCGGTCACGACGTTGTGGGTCGACAGCCTGGCCTTGATGATGACGTTGCTGTTTATCGGCTTCGGTTTTCTCGGTCTGCTGTTACCGGCGGCGGGCGTCTTGTCGCTGGAGGACCACGGCGCGGTGGCCGGCTCTGCGTCAGCCTTGCTCGGGGCGATCCAGATGATCACGGCGGCCGTGTCCATGACGGTGATCGGTGTGTTCGCCGATCACACGCCAGCGCCGATGCTGATTGGCATTGCGTTGTGCGCCATCGCCGCAATGCTCACCACGCTGTGGACCTTGCGCCGCCTGCCGGCTCACTTGGCCAGCGCCCCGCCCTCCTCCTGATCATTGCCCATTGCGGCCAGATACGTCCTGGGGTAAATCCTGCGCTCGCGGCCCGTGTGGGGCGGCCGTCCAATTTCCGATCTGTCTACCGCTTCGAATCCAGGCGCAAATCAATACAGCCAGCGCCACCCATAGCAGCAGCGCCACGAGTGTAAACAGCGATACCCTTTCAAGCGTTGTACCCATTCCATCCTCCTTAATTAAATGACGCCATTACCCGAAAAATTAGAGATCAAACCGATCCACCGCCCGCCGCCGCTCATTGTCGTCACGCACGTCATAGCTGGCGGTGGTCTGGATATTGGTGTGGTGTGCCAGTTTCTGTGCAATCGACAGGTCATGCTCCTCGATCACCCGCGTAATGAATGAGCGGCGGAAGTCATGGGGCATGATCTTCACGCCTACCTGCTCGCCGCGCTGGCGGGCGATGTAGTAGATCGCATGCTTGGTGATGCGTTCGCGGGTGATATGGCTGCCGCGGCGGATACGATTGAACAGGAAACTGTCGTCCTGCTCGCCCTCCTTGAGCTGTTCGCGGCGAAACGCCAGCCACGCCTGCAACTTGGCGAATGCCCAATCCGGCGCGTACTTGATCAACTCCTTGTTGCCCTTGCCGATCACCCGCAGGCTGCGCTCTTCGAAGTTGATCTGCGCCAGGTCGAGGTTGACCGACTCCGACTTGCGCATGCCGGAACCATAGAGAATCCCAATCACCGCCGCATCGCGCAGGCCTTGCGGGCGTGGGTCGGCGGCGCAGACTTCCATCATTTCTCGGATCAAACTGCGCCGCAGGTTGCGACCCTGGCTCAGGCGCGTTCCCGGTGCGGCCTTGACAGTACGCATGCGCAACAGGTGTTCCTGGCTGATCAAGTTCATCCGCCAGGCTTCGTTCATCACACCACGCACCGCATTGACGTACAGCGATGAGGTGTTCGGCGCATACCCATCCTCGCGCAAGGCGGCAACCAGGGCGATCACGTGTTCGGGTTGCAGCAGGTGCCAGTCGATGTCTTCGAGGTTGATGTCCTCGAAGCCCAGGCGGTCGGCCGCGTCTTGCAGCACGTAGCGCATGGTCAGTTGGCTGGAGGGCGCCAAGCGGGTGAGGTAAAGGGTCAGCGGGTTGCGGATAGACTCAGTCAAGATATGTCAGCCTTTGGCTTAAATACCTCGAACAAGCCTTTGATTAATCGAGGTATTTAGTGAATTGGCGAAGGCCGAGTCTAACCCAGGACCGGCCCTGGCACAAAATCACGGGGCGGTGTCGTCATCTTCGGTAGCGTCCTGCGGCTGGACCTGGGCCTGGCTCCAGTCGCTGTCCTGCTTCTGCATCAGCGCGAACCAATGCTGGCGCATGAACGTCAGGTAGGCCTCGGGGGCCTTGGCAAAGTCCTTCTCGTCGCCGTAGCAACCGGGCAACGGCAGCTCGGTGCCCTGCTCCTTGTACTGGCTGACCAACGCCTGCTGCCCGGCCACGCTGCAATCCTTGGGCAACGGCATGCCGCGCAAGGCGCCGGCCTCCTCGTCCCACCAGGCCGCACCGACCCGGTCGACGCCGCGCAGACGGTACTTCTGCGACTTGCCGACATGCATGATCAGCTTGAATTCATTGGGGCTGACATCACTGGTGCAGGTGCGCGAATAGCCCACGGTGGCCTGGGTGATGCCGTCGCCGGTCAGGTCGGTGACCTTGGTCGCAGCCCGGTCGAAGCGCAGCGAGGCGTCGAATTCGCAATGCTGCACATCGTCGTAGAGCATCCACACGCGCTTGGGGCGGTTGCCGTCGATCAGGTATTGGGCCGCGTACACAAACGCCGATTGAGTGCCGTCGTCGTCACGTTCGCTGACTTGCTCGGCGAGCACCAGCAGGTTCTTGCCTTGCTTGTCGTCCCAGGTGTAAGCGGCGATCTGCTTGCCACGCACTTCGACACCGTCTGGTACCTGGTCGATGCTTGTGAGCGCGACCCCGTCGTCGGCTTGCACGGTGGTGACACACGCCACGCTCATCAACAAACCCATCAACACTGGCCGCAACTGGCCACGTAAAAGCTGCACGCTATTCATCCGATCACCCTGGCAAGAGACGGCTTACTTTACCGGCACTTGGGGCGCATTGCAGAGAAGATTCTTCACTAAATTCGAAGGCCGAGGGCGCACGTTCATGTTGAACCAAGCGCACGACGAACAGCTCCTATTTGGCCGCCAACTAAGCGTTAGTTGCTTAGCTGAACCCTAGCTGTCTACCTGTCAAATAAACGAGTTTTTCATCTGCCTTTCATATCTGTTCCACATTTTTACGCTTAATCTTGAACACAGCACTTCATAGCAAACCGCGCTATATCGTCTAACCTCTTGATTACGCTTCACCTTTGGTACCGTTTTTTAGCCTGCGGCCTGGACTTTCGCCTAATGATTGCTGCTGTTTTCACGCGCCAAGTTGCTCTAACCCCGAGGTCATGAATCTTTGAAACCCTACCCTATTCATTGCGTGTCGATCGTTATCCCGGTCTACAACGAACAAGAGAGCCTGCCTGAATTGCTGCGTCGCACCACTGCAGCCTGCAAGCAACTGGCCTACGAATACGAAATCATCCTGGTGGATGACGGTAGTCGCGACAATTCGGCCCAACTGCTGGAAGACGCCGCCGCTGAAGACGGCAGCAACGTGGTCGCGGTGATCCTCAACCGCAACTATGGCCAGCACGCGGCGATCATGGCCGGTTTTGAGCAGTGCCGGGGCGAAGTGGTGATCACCCTCGACGCCGACCTGCAGAACCCGCCCGAAGAAATCCCGCGCCTGGTGGAACAAGCCGCCCTCGGCTACGACGTGGTCGCCACCGTGCGCAACAATCGCCAGGACTCGGCCTTCCGTCGCTGGCCTTCGCGCCTGATCAACCTGGCCGTGCAGCGCTCCACCGGCGTGGCCATGACCGATTACGGCTGCATGCTGCGTGCCTATCGCCGCACCATCGTCGACGCAATGCTGGCCTGCCGCGAGCGCAGCACCTTTATTCCGATCCTGGCCAACGGCTTTGCCCGCCATACCACCGAGATCCTGGTGCACCATGCCGAGCGTGAACACGGCGAATCCAAATACAGCGCCATGCGCCTGATCAGCCTGATGTTCGACCTGCTGACGTGCATGACCACCACCCCGCTGCGCCTGCTCTCCATCGTCGGCTTCAGCCTGGCGGCGCTGGGCATTCTGTTTGCCCTGGCGTTGATCGTCATGCGCCTGGCCTTTGGTGCCGACTGGGCCGGCGACGGCTTGTTCGTGCTGTTCGCGGTGCTGTTTGTGTTCACTGGCGGCCAGTTCATCGGCATGGGCCTCTTGGGTGAATACCTGGGCCGCATGTACAGCGATGTGCGCGCCCGCCCACGCTTCTTTATCGAAAAAGTGCTGCGCAACCAACCGGCAGCACCGGCTCCCGTGGTCGTCGTTGACGGCCTGGTGTCTTCCCATACCTCTACTTCTTCTGCTGATCAGGTCCAATCATGAGTTCAAAAGCTGTTGTATTCGCGTACCACGACATTGGTTGTGCAGGCATTGAAGCGCTGCTCAACACCGGTTACGAAATTGCCGCTGTGTTCACCCATGCCGACGACCCGAAGGAAAACAACTTCTACGGTTCCGTTGCCCAACTGTGTGCACGTAACGGTATCCTGGTGCATGCGCCGGAAGACGCCAACCACCCGCTGTGGATCGAGCGCATCGCCAAGCTGAACCCGGACTACATTTTCTCGTTCTACTACCGCAACCTGCTGAGCGAGCCCCTGTTGGCCACCGCCCGCAAAGGCGCGTTCAACCTGCACGGCTCGCTGCTGCCCAAATACCGTGGCCGCGCCCCGGCCAACTGGGTGCTGGTCAACGGCGAAACCGAAACCGGCGTGACCCTGCACCGCATGGTCAAGCGTGCCGATGCCGGCGCGATCCTGGCCCAGCAGAAAGTCATCATCGAGCGCAACGACACCGGCCTGACCCTGCACGCCAAACTGCGCGACGCCGCCAGCAACCTGCTGCGCGATGCCCTGCCGCAACTGGCCCAAGGCAAACTGGCTGAAACCGCCCAGGACGAAAGCCAGGCCACTTACTTCGGTCGCCGCACGGCCGCCGATGGCAAGCTGGAGTGGAAAAAACCGGCTGAAGAACTGTTCAACCTGGTCCGCGCCGTCACACAACCGTACCCGGGTGCCTTCTGCGCCGTGGGCGAGCACAAGCTGATCGTGTGGCAAGCCGAAGTGGTCAAGGGCAACGAAGGCCTGGCGCCGGGCCGTGTGATCAGCGTCAACCCGCTGCGCATTGCCTGCGGTGAAGACTCCCTGGTGGTCAAGTTCGGTCAGCGCAACGACAACGGCCTGTACCTGGCGGGCCCGTCCCTGGCCAACGAATTGGGCCTGGTCGACGGTTCCGTGCTGCGCGGCGCCGAGTCCGGCCGCAAGCCGCGTCGTACCCGCGTACTGATCCTGGGTGTGAACGGTTTTATCGGTAACCACCTGTCCGAGCGCCTGCTGCGTGACGACCGCTACGAAGTCTATGGCCTGGACATCGGCTCCGATGCCATCGAGCGCCTGCGCAGCCACCCGAACTTCCATTACGTGGAAGGCGACATCAGCATCCACACCGAGTGGATCGAGTACCACATCAAGAAGTGCGACGTGGTCCTGCCGCTGGTGGCCATTGCCACCCCGATCGAATACACCCGTAACCCGCTACGCGTGTTCGAGCTGGACTTCGAAGAAAACCTCAAGCTGGTGCGCTACTGCGTCAAGTACAACAAGCGCGTGATCTTCCCGTCGACCTCCGAAGTCTATGGCATGTGCCAGGACCAGTACTTCGACGAAGACACCTCCAACCTGGTGGTCGGCCCGGTCAACAAGCAGCGCTGGATCTACTCGGTTTCCAAGCAACTGCTGGACCGCGTGATCTGGGCCTACGGCGCCAAAGGCCTGAACTTCACGCTGTTCCGTCCGTTCAACTGGATGGGCCCGCGCCTCGACCGCCTGGACTCGGCGCGTATCGGCAGTTCCCGTGCGATCACCCAGTTGATCCTCAACCTGGTGGAAGGCACGCCGATCCGTCTGTTCGACGGTGGCGAGCAGAAGCGTTGCTTCACCGACATCGCCGACGGCATCGAAGCCCTGGCGCGCATCATTGATAACGACAATGACGCGTGCAACGGCCAGATCATCAACATCGGCAACCCGGAAAACGAAGCCAGCATCCGTCAACTGGGTGAAGAGCTGCTGCGTCAATTCGAAGCGCACCCGCTGCGTGGCAACTTCCCGCCGTTCGCTGGTTTCCGTGATGTAGAAAGCAAGGCGTTCTACGGCACCGGTTACCAGGACGTGGCCCACCGCAAGCCAAGCATCGAAAACGCCAAGCGCCTGCTGAACTGGGAGCCGACCGTGGAGATGAGCGAAACCATTGGCAACACGCTGGATTTCTTCCTGCGTGAAGCCATGCTCGAAATAGCGGACAAAAAGTAATGCAGGCAGGCTTGCGAATCGACGTCGACACCTACCGTGGCACTCGTGAAGGTGTGCCACGGTTGCTCGAATCCCTGGATGAAGCGGGGGTGAAAGCGACGTTCTTCTTCAGTGTCGGGCCGGACAACATGGGGCGTCACTTGTGGCGTCTCATCCGCCCGCAGTTCCTGTGGAAGATGCTGCGTTCCAACGCCGTCGGGCTGTATGGCCTGGATATCTTGCTGGCCGGCACCGCCTGGCCGGGCAAGCCGATCGGCCGTGACCTGGGGCATTTGATGCGCCAGGCCAAGGCCGCCGGGCATGAGGTGGGCCTGCACGCGTGGGACCACCACGGCTGGCAGGCCAACACCGGCCGCTGGAGCGAGGCACAGCTGGTCGAACAGATCCGCCGTGGCGTCGACACCCTGAATGACATTCTCGGCGAGCGCATCGACTGTTCGGCTGCTGCCGGTTGGCGTGCCGACGAGCGCGTGGTGCAAGCCAAGCAAGGCTTCAATTTCCGCTACAACAGTGATTGCCGGGGCACCAGCCTGTTTCGTCCGACCTTGGCCGATGGCAGCGCGGGCACCCCACAAATTCCGGTGGACCTGCCGACCTTCGACGAAGTCGTCGGGCCGGTGGTGGCTGCCAAAGACTTCAATACGTTCATCCTCGACCGCTTTGCCGCGTCGAAGCTCAACGTCTATACGATCCACGCAGAAGTAGAAGGGATTCTGATGGCCAATGATTTCCGCCAGTTGCTCGCCCAGGCAGGGCAGCGCGGCATCGATTTCAAACCGCTGGGCGATTTGCTGCCCGCGGACCTGACCACCCTGCCCCAGCAACAGTTGGTGCGCGGCGCCTTGCCCGGCCGCGAGGGTTGGCTCGGAGTGCAACAGGCATGATCCGCCGTTGGGCCCTGCCCCTGCTCCTGTTGGCGTTTGGCGTGTTTTACCTGCTGCCACTGGCAACCCACGGCCTGTGGATTCCGGACGAAACCCGTTATGCACAGATCAGTCAGGAAATGCTGCTGACCGGCAAGTGGGCGTCGCCGCATTTCATGGGCATTCGCTACTTCGAGAAACCGGCAGCGGGCTACTGGATGATCGCGCTGGGCCAGGCGATCTTCGGGCAGAACCTGTTCGGCGTGCGTTTTGCGTCGGCCTTGAGCACCGGGTTGAGCATCCTGCTGGTGTTCCTGGTGTCACGTCGGCTGTGGAATGACCCTCAGAAGAGCCTGATCAGCACCGTGCTGTACATGAGTTTTGTCAGCGTGGCGGCCCTGGGCGGTTATGCCAACCTCGATCCGCAGTTCACCTTCTGGGTGAATCTGACCGGCGTGGCCTTGTGGTTTTGCTTCGACAGCACCACCCGCAATGGGCGACTCGGCGCCTGGGCCCTGTTAGGATTTGCCTGCGGCATGGGCTTTATGACCAAGGGTTTCCTCGCCTGGTTACTCCCCGTGTTGATCGCCCTGCCCTATGCGATCTGGCAAAAGCGTTTCCGTGAATTACTGGGTTATGGCCTGGTGGCGGTGGTGGTGGCGATTGTCATCAGCCTGCCGTGGGCGCTGGCCGTGCACCTGCAAGAGCCCGACTACTGGAACTTCTTCTTCTGGCATGAGCATATCCAGCGCTTTGCCGGCGACGATGCCCAGCACGCGGAGCCGTTCTGGTATTACCTGCCGCTGCTGGTTGCGTTCTGCCTGCCGTGGGTGGCGTTGTTGCCGTCCACGCTCAAACAGGCATGGCAGGACAAGCACAGTGCAAAAATCGGCTTTGTGTTGCTGTGGCTGCTGATGCCCCTGGCGTTCTTCAGCCTGGCCAAGGGCAAGTTGCCCTCCTACATTGTGCCGTGCCTGCTGCCATTGGCCCTGTTGATGGGCAACACCCTCGCCGACAAACTGGCCCGTGGCCATAGCCGTGCACTGCGGATCAACGGTTGGCTGAACCTGATAATCGGCGTGGTGGCCTTGCTGGCGCTGACCTGGGTGCAACTGAAGAAGCCGGTATACGAGCACGGCCAGGAAACCCTCAGCCTGGTGCTGGTGTTCACCTTCCTGTTCGCTTGGATCCTGGTCAACCTGCTGCAGGCCGCGCGACCTTTACGTCTGTGGGCCGCGCCGGTATTCGGCAGTTGGCTGATGGTTGCCTTGTTGCCAGCCGCACTGCCGCACTCGGTGATCTACAACAAGACGCCCGACCAATTCATCATCGATCACCTGCAGGAACTGCAACCGGCCACGGCCCTGTTAAGTAATGACCTTGGCGCGGCGTCGGCGCTGTCGTGGCGCCTGGCACGCCCGGACGTGACGCTCTACAACACCGTTGGCGAAGTCAAATACGGCCTGGCCTACCCGGATGCCACGCATCACAAGATTGACACCACCCAAGTCCAACAGTGGATGAGCGAGGCGCGTAAAAAAGGCCCGGTCGGCGTGGTCATGCGTGTCAAAGGTGACGATGAAATCGCAGAAGTGGCGCTGCTGCCCAATGACGGCCAGCGCTATGAGCAAGGCAATATCGTGATCCTGATCTTCCCGCAGGTGACGCCTTGATCACCCTGCTGCTGTTATTGGCTGCCTGCCTGCTGACCTGCATGGGCCAGGTGTCGCAGAAATTTGCCGTGGAAAGCTGGCGCGACCTGCCCGACGGCTGGGCGCTGAAACTGCGTTCGCCGTGGTTGTGGTCGGCGCTGATGTGCCTGGGTCTGGGCCTGCTGGTGTGGCTGCTGGTGTTGCAGCGCCTGGAAGTGGGCATTGCCTACCCCATGCTCAGCCTGAACTTTGTGCTGGTCACGCTGGTGGCACGGTTTGTCTTTCATGAGCCCATCGACAGCCGTCATTGGCTGGGCGTGGCGCTGGTGATTGGTGGTGTCGTGCTGCTGGGGCGCCACGTATGAGCCGGGTTCAAGGGTTTGCCCTGGCCTTGGGCAGTGTCGGCCTGGTCAGTGCTGCCCAGTTGGGCATGCGCTGGAGCATGACGCGCTTGCCGCTGCCCAGTGATTGGTTCACTGCCCAAATCGACCTCGGCGCCCTCGCCGTAGTCAGCCTGGCGATCCTGGCCTACGCGCTGTCGATGCTCTGCTGGTTGGGTGCGCTCAAGCACCTGCCGCTGGGCCGTGCCTACTCACTGTTGAGCATCAGCTACGCGCTGGTGTACCTGCTGGCGGCCAGCCTGCCGGTGTTCAACGAAGATTTTTCCGTTTCAAAAACCCTGGGGGTGGCCTTGGTCATCCTCGGTGTACTGGTTATCAACTCTCGTCGTGCTTGCGCTACAAGTCCCAGGAATACCCCATGAAAATCAGTGTATTTGGTAGTGGTTACGTCGGTCTGGTGCAGGCCACCGTGTTGGCCGAAGTCGGTCACGATGTCATCTGCATGGACGTTGACAAAAACAAGGTCGAGTCGTTGCAGAAAGGCCATGTGACGATCTTTGAGCCGGGGCTGGCGGCGATGGTCAAGGAAAACCTGGAAAGCGGGCGACTGCACTTTACCTATGACGAGAAGCTCGCGGTCGAGCACGGCGAAGTGCTGTTTATCGCCGTGGGCACGCCTTCGGATGAGGACGGCTCGGCGGATCTGAAGTACGTGCTGTCGGTAGGTGATGCCGTGGCCCGTCATCGCAAGGAGCCGGTGATCCTGGTGGAAAAATCCACTGTGCCCGTGGGCACTGGCGATACCCTGCGCGCGCATATCGAAAAAGCCCTTCACCTGGCTGGCCGGCATCTGGAGTTCGATATCGTCTCCAACCCGGAATTCCTCAAGGAAGGCTCGGCCGTGGCCGACTGCCGCCGCCCCGACCGCATCATCATCGGCTGTGAGCGCGAAGAAGTACGCGACGTCATGCGCGACCTGTACGCCCCGTTCAACCGCAACCATGACCGCATCATCTTCATGGACCTGCGCAGCGCCGAGCTGACCAAGTACGCCGCCAACTGCATGCTGGCGACCAAGATCAGCTTCATCAACCAGATCGCCGAGCTGGCCGAACACCTGGGCGCGGACATCGAAGCCGTGCGTCTTGGCATCGGCGCCGACTCGCGCATCGGCTACCACTTTATCTACCCCGGCTGCGGTTATGGCGGTTCGTGCTTCCCCAAGGACATGCGCGCCCTGATCCACAGCGCCAAGCAAGCCAACTGCTCCAGCGACCTGCTGGAAGCGGTGGAAGCCATCAACCAGCGCCAGAAGAGCAAGCTGTTCGAGCGCATCAACGCGTTCTTCAAGGGCGACCTGCGCGGCAAGACCTTTGCCCTGTGGGGCCTGGCGTTCAAGCCGAACACCGACGACATGCGCGATGCGCCGAGCCGCGTACTGATGGAAGCCTTGTGGGCGGCCGGCGCCAACGTGCGCGCGTTCGACCCCGAAGCCATGCAGGAAACCCAGCGTATCTACGGCGATGATCCACGCCTGATGCTGATGGGCACCCCGGAATCCACCCTGGGCGGCGCCGATGCGCTGATCGTTTGCACCGAATGGCAGCAGTTCAAGGCGCCGGACTTCGACTTGATCCACCAACGCCTGAAAACCCCGGTGATCTTCGACGGCCGCAACCTCTACGACGGCGAGCGCCTGGCGCGCAAAGGCTTCCAGTACTACCCGATTGGCCGTGGCGACTCCTGCCAATTGCCGATTCCGCAGCAACAATGGTTGCCGCAGGTTGTGGAAGCCTGAGACGTGAACAAAGCTCAACCGCCCCTGTTAAGCCCAACGATCCGCCACCAATCCCTCGGTTTGGGATTGCTGGCGTTGTTGCTGTTCATCGCCGGCAACTGGAATCAGGCGATTATCGGTTTCGATTCCCGCTTCGTGCTGTTCGCCCAGGAGATGCTGCGCCATGGGCCCGGGTTCTTCCCGACCACCTACGGTCAGCCTTATGCGGATTACCTGGCGACTTCAACACTGCTGACGTGGCTGTTGTCCTTGCCGTTCGGCCAGGTCACTAGCCTCACGGCCTGGTTGCCCACGGCGATGGCCTCGGCGGTAATCGTCATGCTGGTGTATCGCCTGACGGCGCCCTACTCGCAACGTTGGGGCCTACTGAGCATTGCAATTCTGTTGCTGAGCAGCACCTTCATCAGCGAAACCCGCGCGGTGTCTCTCGACCAGATGTTGGCCGCGATCGCCCTGGCGGTGTTCTATCTGGGGTATGCCCATGACCACTTCGGCGCCGGAAAACGCCTGCATTGGCTGTACCTGCTACTGATCGTCGGCTTTGCCGTGCGTGGGCCGATCGGCCTGGTCATTCCCACTGGCGTGTTGTGCAGCTATTACCTGATCAACCGTCAATGGCGGCAACTGTTCAGCTTCGGCTTGCTCGCGCTGGCGTTACTGGTGGCCTGTGTCGGCTTGCTGTTGTTGATGGCCAAGCTGAGCGGTGGCGAGACCTTCATGCAGGACGTGATCCGCATGCAGTTCCTCGGGCGCATGGACGGCAGCGAAGGTTCCAGCGGCGTGCTGTATTACTTCACCAGTTCCCTGGGCAACTATGCCCTGGCGTATCCGATGGCCGTGCTGGTGCTGCTGGCGATGCTGATCAGCGGGCGCCGGGCGCCGGGGCCGGCGTTGCAGCTGGTGTGGTACTGCGCCGCCGCAGGTTTGCTGGTGATGCTGGGCCTGTCGATCCCTCAAGCCAAAAAGGCGCGCTATATACTGCCGATGCTGCCCATGGCGGCGATCATTGCGGCGTATCCGTTCCAAGTGGCGCACGGTCGGCTGTTTGCCGGGCTGCGTGGGTTGATGCTGGGCATCTGGACTTTGTTGCCGACACTGTTGATCGCCGGTTTGCTGTTCGCACGGCCGCGCTATCCGGAGCAATTGAGCCATCTGGGCTGGGTGTTCGCTGTGCTCGGGGGGCTGCAACTCCTGGCACTGCTGGCGCTGGTCAAGACGCAACTGCGTACGGTTGGGCCGGCTTTTGCCGCGGTACTGGCGGTATGGGCCACCTACATCATGGTGGTCGAGCCGCTGGAGCGCAGCGTCTACGACACCCGTACTTTTACCCTGCAAGTGCATGAGCAAGTGATGCAGCAAAAGGCGCCGGTGGTGTTGCACGGCTTGGGCAAAGACGCCAAGGCCATCAAGTATATGGTCAACCTCAATTGCGACCAGGTGCCGTTGTTCACCCAGCATGCGGGCGACCTCAAGCCCCTCCAGGGGCCTGCGTGGCTGGTGATGAGCCAGTCGGACTATGAAAGCTTGACCGACCCACGCTTGCGTTCCATCACCCCGACCCTGGCCGGCGAGTTTGATCGCAACCCTTATGTGCTGCTGCACTTGGAAAAAAGCCCACAACCCTGATCGCTCAACTTCATTTTTTTTGCACTCAAACCTCATTAATATGCATTGGCGCGCTGTTCTCGGGCGCGGCACACTGCAGGCGTTCCTTCCCCCAAATGTTGGAACTTTCAAAGGGCTTTTCCGGGCAACCAGACAAGCCTTTTTTTTGCCCGCTGTTTATGGATCCCCTTTCAATGCTCGCTCGCTGGTTCCCCGCTGCTATCAACACCCGCCCGACCGAATGGAGCCGTGCCGCCATCGGCATGGCCCTGGGCACGCTGTTCAGTGTCTGGCTGTGCTCACAGGTGTTTGGCATGGACGTCGCACTGCACCTGCTCGGTCCACTGGGCGCTTCGGCCGTGTTGTTGTTCGCCGTGTCATCGGGCGCTCTGGCGCAACCCTGGTCTATCATCGGCAGCTATCTGTGCGCGGGGGTGGTGGCTTTGCTCGTCGCCCGTGTGCTTGGCCCTTCCCTGGGCGGCGCCTGTCTGGCCGCGGGTATGACCGTCGTGCTGATGTGCTGGCTGCGCTGCCTGCATCCACCGGCTGGTGGCCTGGCCATGACGCTGGTGTTGGCCGACCCTGCTTCTGCCGCCCTCGGTTGGTATGAGTTGGGCGCGGTATTGCTTGGGGCTGGCGCGCTGCTGACCTGTGCGCTGGCTTACAACAACGCCACTCGCACGCGGTATCCCAAAGGCGCCGCTGAAGCACCAACGCTTACCTTGAATAACCCTGATGCCGCTCAAGACCCCGCCATCACCGCCGCCGATTTGAAGCTGGCGCTGGCCGAAATGGAGCAGTTCTACGATGTGGAGCCCACGGCGCTGGAACAATTGATCCACGCCGCAGAAACCCACGCGCGACGCCGCAGCATCGGTGAAGTCCTGGCCAGCCGGGTGCCTTGAGGCCATCCTCCACTCCCTGCATAAATGCAAAAACAACCTGCATGATTCACGGTTGTACTGGGCAAATTTGCACTGGTACGATCGCGAGATGGTTCGTCCGCGAACATCTTGATAAAGAACAATAAAAGCAGGGAGTTATCGATGACTGCTCAGGTTTCATCCGAGGCAAGCCACGCAGAAACACTTCAGGACGAAGTCCTCGCCGAGGTCCGTAACCACATCGGCCACCTCACGCTTAATCGCCCCGCCGGCTTGAACGCTATTACCTTGAACATGGTGCGCAGCCTGACGTCCCAACTGCAGGCCTGGGCCGATGACCCGCAGGTGTACGCCGTGGTCCTGCGCGGGGCCGGCGAAAAAGCCTTCTGCGCCGGCGGCGATATCCGTTCGCTGTACGACAGTTTCAAGAACGGCGACACGCTACATCAGGACTTTTTCGTCGAGGAATACGCACTGGACCTGGCCATCCACCATTACCGCAAACCGGTACTGGCACTCATGGACGGGTTTGTCCTGGGTGGGGGCATGGGCCTGGTGCAAGGCGCCGACTTGCGCGTGGTCACAGAGCGCAGCCGCCTGGCGATGCCGGAAGTGGCCATCGGCTACTTCCCCGACGTGGGCGGCAGCTACTTCCTGCCGCGTATTCCGGGTGAACTGGGGATTTACCTGGGCGTCACCGGGGTGCAGATCCGCGCAGCCGACGCCCTCTACTGCGGTTTGGCGGATTGGTACCTCGAAAGCAACAAGCTCACCGACCTGGACCAGAAGCTTGACCGCCTGCAATGGCACGACTCGCCGCTCAAGGACCTGCAGGGTGTGCTCGCCAAACTGGCCGTGCAACAACTGCCCGATGCGCCCCTCGCGGCCTTGCGCCCCGCCATCGACCACTTCTTCGCGCTGCCGGATGTACCGAGCATTGTCGAGCAACTGCAGCAGGTCACCGTGGCTGACAGCCACGAATGGGCGCTGAGCACCGCCAACCTGATGCAGACCCGCTCTCCCCTGGCCATGGCTGTTACCCTTCAAATGCTACGCCGTGGCCGCCGCCTGCCTTTGGAGCAGTGTTTTGCCCTGGAGTTACACCTGGACCGCCAATGGTTCGAACGTGGCGACCTGATCGAGGGCGTGCGCGCGCTGATCATCGACAAGGACAAAGCCCCGCGCTGGAACCCACCCACCCTGCATGGGCTGGCCCTCAGCCATGTGGAAAGCTTCTTTCATCACTTCGAGAAGGTTGCGAACTAAGCCATGCAAGACATTGAATACACTGAAGAACAAGTGATGATTCGCGACATGGCGCGCGACTTTGCCCGTGGCGAAATTGCGCCTTACGCCCAAGCCTGGGAGAAAGCCGGCTGGATCGATGATGCCCTGGTCGCCAAGATGGGCGAGCTGGGCCTGCTGGGCATGGTCGTGCCCGAGGAATGGGGTGGCACCTATGTCGATTACGTCGCCTACGCCCTCGCCGTGGAGGAGATTTCTGCCGGCGACGGCGCCACGGGCGCGCTGATGAGTATCCATAATTCAGTGGGTTGCGGGCCGATCCTCAACTACGGCACAGAAGCGCAGAAACAGACTTGGCTGGCGGACCTCGCCAGCGGCCAGGCGATTGGCTGCTTCTGCCTCACCGAACCCCAGGCGGGTTCCGAAGCCCACAACCTGCGCACCCGCGCCGAACTGCGTGATGGCCAGTGGGTGATCACCGGCGCCAAGCAATTCGTCAGCAACGGCAAGCGCGCCAAACTGGCGATCGTGTTTGCTGTCACCGACCCCGAACTGGGCAAGAAAGGCCTCTCGGCGTTCCTGGTGCCCACCGCAACACCGGGCTTTGTGGTGGACCGCACCGAACACAAGATGGGCATTCGCGCCTCCGACACCTGCGCTGTCACCCTCAACCAATGCACAGTGCCCGAGGCCAACCTGCTGGGTGAGCGTGGCAAAGGCCTGGCGATTGCCCTCTCCAACCTGGAAGGTGGACGCATCGGCATTGCCGCCCAGGCGCTGGGCATCGCCCGTGCGGCGTTTGAAGCGGCATTGGCCTATGCCCGTGACCGCGTGCAATTCAACAAGGCGATCATCGAGCACCAGAGCGTGGCCAACCTGCTGGCTGACATGCAAACCCAGCTGAATGCCGCGCGCTTGTTGATCCTGCACGCCGCGCGACTGCGCAGCGCCGGCAAGCCGTGCCTGTCGGAAGCCTCCCAGGCCAAACTGTTTGCCTCGGAAATGGCCGAGAAAGTCTGCTCGTCAGCGATGCAGATTCATGGCGGGTATGGGTACTTGGAGGATTACCCGGTGGAGCGTTACTACCGGGATGCGCGGATCACGCAGATTTACGAGGGGACCAGCGAGATTCAGCGGATGGTGATTGCTCGCGAACTGAAAAATTACCAGCTGTAACTGACACGCTACACAACGGTGGGAGCTGGCTTGCCTGCGATAGCATCACCGCGGTCGGACTGATGGACCGAGGTGCCTGCATCGCAGGCAAGCCAGCTCCCACATGCGCTTACTTGTCTTTGAACTCCGGTGCACGCTTGGCCACAAACGCCGCCATGCCTTCCTTCTGATCCTGCGTCGCGAACGCTGCATGGAACACCCGGCGCTCAAAGCGCACGCCTTCCGACAGGCTCACTTCAAACGCACGGTTCACGCTTTCCTTGACCATCATGCTGATCGGCACCGACTTGCCGGCGATCAGGGTGGCGACTTTCAGGGCTTCTTCCAGCAGTTCATCGGCGGGCACGATGCGCGCGACGATCCCGCAACGCTCCGCTTCCACCGCGTCGATAAAACGCCCGGTCAGGCACATTTCCATGGCCTTGGCCTTGCCCACGGCGCGGGTCAGGCGCTGGGTGCCGCCCATGCCCGGCAGTACGCCGAGGTTGATTTCCGGCTGGCCGAACTTCGCCCCGTCGCCTGCCAGGATGAAGTCGCACATCAAGGCCAGTTCACAACCGCCGCCCAGGGCAAAACCGTTGACGGCAGCAATGATCGGCTTGCGGCGGTTGGCCACGCGGTCGCTGTCGCTGAACAGGTCGTCAAGGTAGATCTGCGGGTAAGTCAGCTCGGCCATTTCCTTGATGTCGGCACCGGCGGCGAAGGCTTTCTTCGAACCCGTCAGCACAATGCAGCCGATTTCCGGGTTGGCTTCCAGGCCATCCAGCGCCTGGTTCAATTCACTGACCAACTGCGCGTTGAGGGCGTTCAAGGCTTGAGGGCGATTGAGGGTAATCAGCCCGACGCGGCCCTGGACGTCGAGCAAAATGGTTTCGTAACTCATGTAGCGGCTCCTTAGAGATTGCGTGAGATGACCATGCGCTGGATATCGCTGGTGCCTTCGTAAATCTGGCAGACCCGCACGTCGCGGTAGATCCGCTCCAGGGGGAAGTCGCTCAGGTAACCGTAACCGCCCAGCGTTTGCAAGGCAGCCGAACAGACTTTCTCGGCCATTTCCGAGGCGAACAGCTTCGCCATCGAGGCTTCCACCAGGGCCGGCTTGCCGCTGTCACGCAGGGCGGCGGCGTAATGCACCATTTGCCGGGCGACCGCGATCTGGGTCGCCATGTCTGCCAGGCGGAAGGCCACGGCCTGGTGTTCAATGATCGGCTTGCCGAAGCTTTCACGCTCGCGGGCATAGTCGCGGGCGGCTTCAAAGGCGGCGCGGGCCATGCCCACCGCTTGCGAGGCGATACCCACGCGGCCGCCTTCGAGGTTGGCCAAGGCTATTTTGTAGCCTTCGCCCTCCTCCCCAAGGCGGTTGGCGACCGGCACCTTCACATCCTCAAACAGAATCTGGCACGTATCGGACGCATGCTGGCCGAGCTTCTCTTCGACCCGCGCCACGCTGTAGCCCGGAGAGTCGGTCGGTACGATGAATGCGCTGATCCCGCGCTTGCCCGCCGCAGGATCGGTCACGGCAAACACAATCACCACCCCGGCGTTCTGCCCGGAGGTGATGAATTGTTTGCAGCCATTGAGCACGTAATGATCACCTTCCAGGCGCGCGCGGGTTTTCAGGCTGCTGGCGTCGGAACCGGCCTGGGGTTCAGTCAGCGCAAAGGCGCCTAGCATGGCGCCGCTGGCCAGGGGCTTGAGGAACTGTTCTTTCTGCTGGTCGTTGCCGAACTTGAGGATCGGCACACAACCCACTGAGTTGTGCACGCTCATGATGGTCGAGCAGGCGCCGTCACCGGCAGCGATTTCTTCCAGCGCCATGGCGTAGGCCAGGTAGCCTGTGTCGCAACCGCCCCACTGTTCCGGCACCAACATGCCGAAGAAGCCCAGCTCGGCCATTTCACCGATAGCTTCCTTGGGAAAGCGATGCTCGCGGTCCCATTCGGCGGCAAAGGGTTTCAGGCGCTCCTGGGCAAACTGGCGGGCCGCGTCGCTGATTTGCAGGTGTTCGTCATTGGGCAGCATGGTCAGTCCTTAGTAGAGGCATTCAACGGCCATGGCCGTGGCTTCACCACCGCCGATGCAAATGGCGGCGACGCCACGCTTGAGGCCGTTCTGGCGCAATGCCGAAAGCAGCGTCACCAGGATCCGCGCACCGGAGGCGCCGATCGGATGGCCCAGGGCACAGGCTCCGCCGTGGATATTGACCTTGGCATGGGGAATTTCCAGCTTGCTCATGGTCACCAGGCTGACCACGGCGAAGGCTTCGTTGATCTCGAACAGATCCACTTCACTCAGGTTCCAGCCGGTCTTGGTCATCAGCTTGCGGATAGCGCCCACCGGCGCCACCGGGAACAACCCAGGTTCATCGGCAAACGCCGCATGCCCATGAATCACGGCCAGGGGCTTCAAGCCACGTTTCTCGGCCTCGGACTGACGCATCAGCAGCAAGGCCGCCGCGCCATCGGAAATCGAGCTGGAGTTGGCCGCCGTCACCGTACCGCCCTCGCGGAACGCCGGTTTCAGGCTGCTGATCTTGTCCAGCTTGGCCTTGGGGGGCTGTTCGTCATGCAGGATGGTTTTCTGTTCTTTGCCCACGGTGACGTGCACTGGGACAATTTCGGCGGCAAAGCTGCCATGGGAGATCGCTTCCTGCGCACGAGTGAGCGACGCGATGGCAAACGCGTCCTGGGCCTCGCGGGTAAAACCGTTGTGCAGGGCGCAGTCCTCGGCAAAGGTGCCCATCAAGCGGCCTTTATCATAGGCATCCTCAAGGCCGTCGAGGAACATGTGGTCCAGCACCTTGCCGTGGCCCATGCGGTAGCCGCTGCGGGCGCGGTCTAGCAGGTACGGCGCGTTGGACATGCTTTCCATGCCACCGGCGATGACTACGTCGACGCTGCCGGCCAGCAGCGAATCATGGGCCAGGATCGCGGCTTCCATGCCCGAGCCGCACATTTTGTTGAGGGTGGTGCAGCGCGTGGCCTTGTCCAGCCCGGCGCCCAACGCCGCCTGGCGTGCGGGTGCCTGGCCGAGGCCTGCGGGCAGTACGCAGCCGAACAGCACTTCATCCACGGCATCGGTGGCGATACCGGCCCTGTCGACGGCCGCACGAATCGCGGCGGAACCCAACTGCGGCGCGGTCAGGCCCTTGAGGTCGCCCTGGAACCCGCCCATGGGCGTGCGCACGGCGCTGACGATAACGATGGGATCGGTCATGGAAAATTCTCCTTACTTGGCGGCCATGCGCAAGGCACCGTCGAGACGGATCACCTCGCCATTGAGCATGCTGTTTTCAATGATGTGTCGCACCAGCGCGGCGTATTCGGCAGGTTTGCCCAGGCGTGGCGGGAATGGCACGCCAGCCGCCAGGGAATCACGGACCTCAGGGGTCATGCCGGCCATCATCGGTGTTTCAAAGATGCCGGGAGCGATGGTCATGACGCGGATGCCAAACCGCGCCAGTTCGCGTGCGGCCGGCAGGGTGAGGCTGGCGATAGCGCCCTTGGATGCGGAATACGCGGCCTGACCGATCTGCCCGTCAAACGCGGCAACGGAGGCAGTATTGATGATCACACCGCGTTCACCGTCGGCATTCGCCTCGGTTTCGGCAATGGCGGCAGCCGCCAGGCGCAACAGGTTGAAGCTGCCGATCAGGTTGACGTTGATCACTTGGGCAAAGCTGGCCAGGCCGTGGGGGCCGTTCTTGCCGAGGATTTTCTCGCCACGCACTATGCCGGCGCAGTTCACCAGCCCATGCAACCCGCCAAAGGCTGCAACGGTGGCCTGTACGGCGGCTTCGGCGGCCGCTTCCTGGCTGATGTCCGCCACGGCGCTGCGGGCATTCTCGCCCAGCTGCTGGGCCTTGGCGGCCACGGCCTCGGCGTTAAGGTCTACCAGCATCACCTTGGCGCCTGCCGCTACGAGCATTTCAGCGGTGGCCGCACCCAGGCCGGAAGCGCCGCCGCTGACCAGGAAGATCTTGTTTTCAATCTGCATTGTTATTCTCTTTAACAGTCCGAATCGTCGAAATAGTCGCCCCAGAGCGCCACTGCGGCAATGGTCAAAGCCCTCAACCTGCCTGACTGGTTTGGCCAGTCATCGACCCCGCCGATCAACCGGTCAGCCCAAGCGATTGGACGGGCACACTGCAGGCTTCTAATCTGATGGGCTGCGCCACCCAAGAAGCCCGCCCCTGAATGATAGTCCGACCCAAACCCAACCTCCTGGGTATCCTGTTTTCCCTCAAGGGTTCGATTGCCAAGCGCATCGCCCTGCGCAGTTTGCTGGTTACGTTACTGGCCTCGGTGATTGTGCTGGTGGAAACCCTGCACCCGGCGTATTTCTCCAAGGTCAATGCCACGCCGTTCACTTTGCTCGGGCTGTCGCTGTCGATCTTCATGAGCTTTCGCAACAACGCCTGCTATGACCGCTGGTGGGAGGGCCGCAAGCAACTGGGGCAGATGATCATTGACGTGCGTTCGTTGATCCGCGAAACCCAAGTGCTGCGGGATCCGGCCGAGCGTGCGGGTTTGCTGCGCAGCGTGTGCGGTTTCGCCCACGGCCTGGTCGCCCGGCTGCGCCATGAAGATGAAGCCCTGGCCATCAAGCCGTGGAGTCAGGTCCAGGCCAGCCACCCCAACTTGCCCGATAACGTGCTGCAACAGGTCGGTGCTCGATTTTCCGTATTAGCTGAGCAAGGCGTGATCAGTGAATGGCGCTACACACAGTGGGAGGCGCGCCTGGTCAGCCTCAGCCAGGTGCAGGCGTCCTGCGAGCGGATCAAGAGCACGCCGCTGCCCTTCCCCTATACGCTGCTGCTGCATCGCACTATTTACCTGTTCTGCATCTTGCTGCCATTTGCCATGGCCGAACCACTGGGCTGGCTGACGCCGGTGTTTACCGCCATCGTGAGCTACACGTTTTTCGGCCTCGATGAAATCGGTGATGACCTGGAAGACCCGTTCGGCTTTGACGAAAACGACCTGCCCTGCAATGCCCTCCTGCGCACCCTGGAGCGTGAAGTATTGGCCGCCCTCGGCGAAACCGATCTGCCACCGCCCCTGGAACCCGTGGAATACGTGCTGACCTGATGCGGGTTTGACACCTGCCGTGGTCTGACCGAAGCTGACGGCTTTGCTGCCCAAGCTTTCGGACGCCTGCATGTCAAAGTCACGCCGTTACTCCATCGTCGGCCTGTGCGCCCTGTTGTTGATTTCATTGATCGCCTGGTACTTCTCCCGCTCCACCCCGGTGGCTGTGCCAGCCGCGATTGCCCATGGTTACTCCAAGGCCCTGAAACAGGCGCGCAACGGCGAGCCTGGTGCTGCGCGTGTGCTGTACCAGCAACTGGGCCGGCCGGACCTGTCGCCAGAACGTCGCGCTGCGTTGCATGCTGAGTTGCCCAACTATCCCAGCCCGCAAGCGCTGAAGCTGGCAGACAAAGACCTGGCCAGCGAGTCGCCCCTGGTACGTGAGGCCGCCATCCATAGCATTGTCGGCCTGGTGCCCACCGGCCAACGCACGCTGTTGCTCGGGCCGGTACTGGACGATCCCGAGCAGGACGTGCGGTTTGCCGCGGCCAATGCCCTGCTTGGCCTGTCGCCCGATACCTTGGGCCTGTACTTCGGGCCCTTGCAGCAGGTCCTCGACGAATTCGTGAAGAAACTCAAGGCCCAGCCCGAATCGGCCGAAGGCTGGATTCAACTTGCGCGCCTGTACATCCACAGCGCCCTGTTGCCAGAAGCGCAGAATGCCCTGGAACAAGCCATGCATCTGCAACCAGACAACCTGCAAGCCGTCGTCGCGCAGATTGAGTTGCTGGATAAACAAGGCAAGACCGATGAGTCCCGCCAGTTGCTGGCACGCCAATTGGCTGCGCACCCCGAGTCAGCCTACCTGCAACACGCCCTGGGCATGTGGCTGCTGCACCACGGCGAGCGCCCCTACGCTCTGCTCGGCCTGTCCAAGGCGGTAGAGCTTGAACCGGACAATCAGGATTATCGCTATGACCTCGCGACCACCCTGCACGCCCAGGAAGAACTGGAGGCGGCCCAGCGTCAACTGGAAGAAATCATCCAGCGCCACCCCGCCAATCGCAAGGCGCGGGTGCTGCTGATCAATTACTGGAAGGAAAGCGGTCAGTTGCAGAACGTCCAGGTCCTACTGGCGCAGCTTGAGCAACAGAATCCGGATGATCCGGCGTTGCAACAAGGTCTGTAGGTCCAGGCTAAAAACTTGTAAGCCCAAGCCGCCGTTGTACAAATTTTACGAAACGTTGAACCGCCAATGGCCACTACGGTCAAGTGAATATGGCGCGCCCGAGGCGGCGCGCTCTTCTATTTGTACGTGACCTGAGGGCACTCCTTGTCTACATCCAACGAGCTGTTCAGTGAAAAAGCGGCCATCGGCATCGAAGGTCTGGATGACATTCTTTCCGGCGGTCTATCGCGCAGCCACTTGTTTCTGCTGGAAGGTGAACCCGGCACCGGTAAAACCACTGTCGCCCTGCATTTCCTGCAGGCGGGCGCGGAAAACGGCGAAACCTCGTTGTACATCACCCTGTCGGAGACCGAACGAGAATTGCGCCAGGGTGCCAAGTCCCACGGTTGGGACCTGGACGACAATATCCATATCTTCGAACTGACGCCGCCTGAAAGCCTGCTCAACGCTGAGCACCAACAGAGCCTGCTGTATTCCTCCGACCTGGAGTTGGGTGAAGCCACGCGGCAGATTTTTGAAGTGGTCGAACGAGTCAAACCGACCCGCGTGGTGATCGATAGCCTCTCCGAAATTCGCTTGTTGGCACAAAGCTCCTTGCGTTATCGCCGGCAAATCCTGGCGATCAAGCACTACTTCGTGCGCTATGACGCCACTGTGCTGCTGCTGGATGACCTGACCACCGAGTCCCTGGACAAAACCGTGCACAGCGTCGCGCACGGGGTGATTCGCCTGGAAGAACTGACCCCTAACTATGGCGCCGAACGTCGCCGGGTACGCGTGGTGAAATATCGCGGGCAGAAATACCGTGGCGGCTTCCATGACTTCACCATCATGCAAGACGGCGTGCACGTGTTCCCGCGCCTGGTCGCGGCAGAACACCGTGGTGGCTACAACCGCGAGACGCTCACCAGTGGCATCCGCGAGCTGGATTCGTTGTTGGGCGGGGGCATCGAAACCGGCTCCAGCAGCCTGATCCTCGGCCCGGCCGGTACAGGCAAGTCGCTGATCTCGATGATTTTCGCCGCCGCCGCCGTGGCCCGTGGCGAAAAGGCCGCGCTGTTTATTTTCGATGAAGAGCTGGGCCTGTTGTTCGAGCGTATGAAGAACATGGGCATCGACCTGGCGGCCTTGCAAGCCACCGGCAACCTGCTGATCGAGCAAGTGGACGCCGCTGAACTGTCGCCCGGCGAGTTCTCCCACCGCGTCCGGCGCTGTGTGGACGAGGGCGGGATCAAGACCGTGGTCATCGACAGCATCAACGGCTATCAGGCTGCAATGCCGGAAGAGAACGCACTGATCCTGCATATGCACGAGCTGTTGCTGTACCTGAACCGTAGAGGCGCAGCCACCTTCATGACCGTCGCCCAGCACGGCCTGGTCGGTGACATGCAGGCGCCAGTCGATATTACTTACTTGGCCGACACGGTGATTCTGCTGCGTTACTTCGAGGCAATCGGCGAGGTGCGCCGCGCCATCTCGATTATCAAGAAACGTACCGGCTCCCATGAGTCGACGATTCGTGAGTACCGTATCGGCAGCCGTGGCATGACCGTCGGCGAGCCGTTGAACAACTTCCAGGGTGTCCTGCGCGGCATTCCCACCTACATGGGCGCCGGCTCGCCCCTGCTCAAGGACATGGGCTAGTGACGGTCGTTACACCTGTGTCCGAGCGCGCGATCATCCTCGCGCCGCTGGGACGTGACAGCTCGCTGGCGCTGATGATGCTCAATGAGGCCGGTTACAGTGGCATCATTGCCAGCGATCTGGGCACGCTGTGCGAGGCATTGGAGCACGGCAGCGGCTTGCTGATCATCGCCGCCGAAGCACTGCGCGGCGTTGACCTTGACCCCCTGCTGGAGCATTTGCACCAACAACCCGCCTGGTCAGACTTGCCTATCGTGCTGATGACCCACCACGGCGGCAGCGAACAGAACGGTTCATCCCGGTTCAGCGGCTTGCTGGGCAACGTGACGTTCCTGGAGCGCCCGTTCCATCCGGTCACACTGATCAGCCTGGTCAGCACCGCCCTGCGCGGGCGTCGTCGGCAATACGAAGCACGCGACCGCCTGATCGACCTGAGCGAAAGTGAACTGCGCCTGCAACGCACGCTGGAGACCCTCGAGCAACAGGTTGAGGAACGCACGGCCCAACTGCGTCACAACGAGGATGCCTTGCGCCAATCCCAGAAGATGGAAGCGGTCGGCCAGTTGACCGGCGGCATCGCCCATGACTTCAACAACATGCTAACCGGCATCATCGGCAGCCTGGAGTTGCTGCGAAGGCGCGTGTCACGGGGCAAACTGGACGACCTCGACAGCCTGATCGACCTGGGCGTCACCTCGGCCAACCGTGCCGCCGGCCTCACCCACCGGCTTCTGGCGTTCTCCCGCCGCCAATCGCTTGATTCAAAACCAGTAGAAATCAACCAGTTAGTGACCTCAATGGGTGAGCTGCTGCAACGCAGCATCAACGAAAGTATCGCCCTGGACATGCGCCTCACTGGCCAACTCTGGACCGCGGAGGCCGACCCCAATCAATTAGAAAGCGCCCTGCTCAACCTGGTGATCAATGCGCGAGACGCCATGCCCAACGGCGGCAGCCTCACCGTGGAAACCACCAACCGCCACCTCGACAGCGTGTTCACGGCGGCTTATGGCACCCTGAAACCCGGTGACTACGTCGAATTGAGTGTCAGCGACACGGGCTGCGGTATTCCGGAAAGTGTGATGGGGCGTGTATTCGATCCGTTTTTCACCACCAAACCGATCGGCCAGGGCACAGGCCTGGGGTTATCGATGATCTATGGGTTCGCCCGGCAGTCCCACGGCCACGTGACCATTCACAGTGAAGTCGGCAAAGGCACCACGGTCAGCCTGTTTCTACCTCGGTTCATTGGGGAAATCGTGGCCGATGTGACGGCTGACGCGGCGTTGCTGCCTTTCGCCAATGCAGGAGAAACGGTGTTGATCGTCGAAGACGACCCGGCCGTGCGGGTATTGGTCAGCGCGGTGCTCAAAGAGTTGGGCTATGGCTTTGTCGAGGCGGGTGACGCCGATACGGCGATGCCAATCATCGAGTCGGATCAACGCATCGATTTGCTGATCAGCGATGTCGGCTTGCCCGGCATGAACGGCCGCCAGTTGGCGGAAATCGGCCGGCAGATTCGCCCCGACCTCAAGGTGCTATTCATCACGGGTTATGCCGAACACGCGGCAGTGCGCGGTGGGTTCCTGGACCCGGGCATGCAGTTGATCACCAAGCCGTTTACCTTTGATTTGTTGACGGCGAAGGTACGGGAAATGATTCGAGCATGATGCCAAAGCGTTAGCGGGATTTACGTATTCAGATGTACTTCTTTGAATAAAGAGGCTGGCTGGTGCCTTAAACGGTGAAATGCGCGGCGTCCGCCCAGTTACGGACGCCGCCACATTTACGCCAGCAAGCGCTGGATATGCTCCTGCAGCGTATCCAGATCAAACGGCTTGGCCAAGATAGGCGCGTTGCGCGTGATCGGGCTGTTGCAGTCGAGAATTTCCTGCGGGTAACCGCTGATGAAAATAACCTTCAACTCCGGTCGTAACATGATCGCCGGCTCAGCGATCTGCACGCCGGAAATCCCGCCCGGCAAACGGTAGTCCGTCACCATCAAGTCCAGGTGCGGCTTGGTCGCCAGAATTTCGAAGGCCTGCTCCCCATCGATCGCCTTCAACACCCGATAGCCCAGGCCAGCCAGGTATTCACCCAGCACAAACATAATGGATTCGTCGTCCTCGACGATCAGTACGACATCTTGTGCATCTTCACTCATGGGAAGCCTTAGTCCGGTCAGTTGCTGCAATTACGACCATGGGGTCACGCAGAGGTTGCGTCGAGGTGACGATTGAATTCATGCCGACGCCTGCAATGGCAGGCATACCCGGAACAAGGCGCCCTCGCCTATCTGGCTCTCGACCTCGATGGTGCCGCCATGGGCTGCAACGATCTGCTCGGAAATGAACAGCCCGAGGCCCAGGCCCGCAGCCACTTGGCTGGCGGACACGCGCTCGAACTGTTGGAAAATACGCTTCTGGTTTTCTTCGCTGATGCCAATCCCGTGGTCGCGCACCTCCACCCGCGCCTCGCCATGCTCGGTGTATACGCGCACCGCCACCGGACTCTTGGCCCCGTAGCGCAGGGCGTTGGTCAGCAGGTTGGTCACCACCTGTTCGATACGGAACTCATCCCAGTTACCTTCCACCGGGCCGTCGGCAACCAGTGTCATGGACGAATCCGCTGCGGCGACCTGGGGGGCGAAGTTCTCCACCAGATTGCTCACCAATTGGGTCAGGTCGAAGTGGGCCGGGCGTATTGACAGCTTGCCGGTGCGGATGCGCGAGACGTCGAGCATATCTTCGATCAGGCGGATCAGGCTCTGGATCTGGCGCTCATCGCGGTCGACCATGGCGTGCATCTTGTCCAGGGTGAACGCGGCGGCATTGTCACGGGCCAGGTGCATCTTGCGCAGCTGGGTCTCGAGGATCAGGCCGTTGAGGGGCGTACGCACTTCGTGGGCGACGATCGACATGAAGTCGTCACGCATGCGCACCGCCTGCTCCAACTCGGCCTGGGTCGCCTGCAGGCGCGTCAGCAGCAGTTCCTGCTCGCGACGGCTGCGCTCCAGCGCCTCGACCTGTTGCTTCATGGCCTTGCTTTGGCGGAACAGGTCGACAAATACGTTGACCTTGCTCTTAACCGCATGGATATCCAGCGGCTTGTGCAAGAAGTCTACGGCGCCGCTTTCATAGCCCTTGAAGGCGTAATTGAGCTCGCGGCCCGCCGCGCTGACGAACACGATGGGGATGTTCTTGGTTTTTTCAGTGCCGCGCATCAATTCGGCCAACTCGAAACCGTTCATGCCGGGCATCTGCACATCGAGAATCGCCATGGCGAACTCGTGCTCCAGCAACAGGGACAAGGCCTCGTCGGCACTCAATGCCTTGAACACCTGGCGGTCCTCGCGCTTGATCAGCGCTTCAAGGGCCAGCAGGTTTTCCGGCAGATCGTCGACGATCAGCAGTTTGGCCTGGACAGTACTTAACATGGGGAATATTCCAGGGAAGCCAGCAATGAGCCAATGTGGCTCAGCGTCAGAATGTGGTCGGGTGTGTGCAGCGCCAGCGCTGCACGGGGCATGACGGCAACGCGTGCTTCTGTGGGCTCTTGCACTACAGTGGTTCCACCGTGCTGCTTGACGTGGGCCAGGCCGCGCGCGCCGTCATGGTTGGCGCCGGTCAACAGAATGGCCAGCAGGCCCGCGCCATAGGCATCGGCGGCGGATTCGAAGAGGAAATCAATCGCCGGCCGCGAATGGTGCACACGGTCTTCCTGGCTCAAGGACAGGCTGCGGTCATGCTCCACCGACAGGTGATAGCCAGGGCCGGCAAAGTACAATGTGCCCGGCTTGATCACTTCCTTGTCACGGGCTTCCACCACGGGCATGGCGACGCGGCGGTCGAACACTTCAGCCAGTTGGCTGCGACGCTCGTCCGGCAAATGCAGCACGGTGATGATCGGCAAGCCGAAATCGGCAGGCAGCTCGGCGAAAATCGTCAGCAACGCCTCCACGCCACCGGCGGAGGCGCCGATGACGATCGCTTCTATGCCCCGGACCGATGCCGGGCTGGCAGCCGCTTGATTCATAGTTTGCGGTAGATCCGTTCCTGTTTGACCAAGGGTTCGAACTGTTTGCCGTAGGCGGAGAAATCCAGGGTCTCCTTGCTGCCCAGCACCAGGAAGCCGCGATAGCACAACGACTCATGGAACAATCCAAACGCGCGATCCTGCAACTTTTTATTGAAATAAATCAGTACGTTACGGCACGAAATTAATTGAGTCTCTGAGAATACACTGTCGGTCGCCAAGCTGTGATCAGCAAAGGTGACATTTTCGCGCAGCGTTTTATCGAATATCGCGTAATCGTAAGCCGCGGTGTAGTAGTCGGCAAATGAACGTTGGCCTCCGGCCTGCTGATAGTTGGCGGTGTAGGCGCGTACGTTCTCCAGGGAGAAGATGCCCTGCTTGGCCTTGTCCAGCGACGCCGGGTTGATGTCGGTGGCGTAGATGATCGTACGCTCCAGCAACCCCTCCTCGCGCAGCAGGATGGCCATGGAGTACACCTCCTCGCCCGTGCTGCAGCCGGCAATCCAGATCTTGATCGACGGGTAAGTCTTGAGCAGCGGCACCACTTCCTGGCGGATCGCCAGGAAGTGCGACGGGTCACGGAACATCTCGCTCACCGGAATCGTCAGGAACTGCAGCAACTGCATGAACGCCGCCGGGTCGTGCAGCACACGCTCCTGCAAGGCGGAAATGGTCGCGCAATCGAACTGGCGCAAGGCATGGGCCACGCGCCGCTTCACCGACGCCCCGGAGTAATCCCGGAAGTCGTAGCTGTACTTGAGGTAAATCGCCTCGATCAACAGGCGCAGCTCGATATCGCTGCTTTTTTCCAAAAAACTTCGCTCCACTTAAATGCGTTCCATCTTTGGCAACCAGACGCGAATCAGTGAGAACAGACGGTCCAGATCAATCGGCTTGGCCAGGTAATCGTTGGAACCGGCCGCGAGGCAGCGCTCCTGATCGTCCTTCATGGCCTTGGCCGTCACCGCAATGATCGGCAGCTTTTTCCAGCGCGGGTCCTGGCGGATCAAGGCGGTGGCCTCGTAACCGTCCATTTCCGGCATCATCACGTCCATCAGCACCAGGTCGATATCCTCGACTTCATTGAGTTTGTCGATAGCTTCACGGCCGTTACGCCCGATCACCACCACAGCACCTTTGTGCTCCAGGGCGCTGGTCAGGGCGAAGATGTTACGTACGTCGTCGTCCACCAGCAGGATTTTACGCCCCTCGAAGACCTTGTCGCGGCTGCGCGCGGTCTTGAGCATCTTCTGGCGGTCATGGGACAGCTGGGATTCAACTTTGTGCAGAAAGAGTGTCACTTCATCCAGCAAGCGCTCCGGCGAACGTGCACCTTTGATGATGATCGAGCGCGAATACTTGCGCAGCTCAGCCTCTTCATCGCGGGTCAGGTTGCGCCCGGTGTAGACGATCACTGGCGGGAACGAGCAGATATCTTCGGTCGCCATGCGCTTGAGCAGCTCGTTGCCAAGCATGTCCGGCAGCTTGAGGTCGATGATCATGCAGTCGTAGATATTCGTGCGCAGCAGGTCCAGGGCCGCCTGGGCGTAGCCGACGTCGGTGATCTCGATGTCATCGTCGCCGATCAGGCGGGCAATGCTGTCGCGTTGCAGGTCATCGTCCTCAACCAGAAGCACGCGCTTGACCTTCTGGGTCAGCTTGGCTTCCAGGCGTGCGAACACGTCCTTGAGCTCTTCGCGGGTGGTGGGCTTGACCGCATAACCAATGGCGCCCATGTGCATGGCGGCTTCGACGCGGTCTTCCACGGAAATCACGTGCACCGGGATATGCCGGGTGCTGGCATGTTCTTTCAGGCGTTGCAGCACGGTCAGCCCGGAATGGTCCGGCAGGCGCATGTCCAGCAGGATCGCGTCGGGTACGTATTCCTCGGCCAGGCTGTAGCCTTCGTCCGCGCCGTGGGCCACCAGGCAGTTGTAGCCCAGCTCGTGGGCCAGGTCGAACAGGATGCGGGCGAAGTTTGGCTCGTCTTCCACCACCAGGATGCAACGCGTGGTGAAGGGTGCTTTGTCGCGGTCATCGGCAAAGCGCGGGATCAGAGTGGCGTCGGCTATCGGCAATGGCGACACCTTTGCGGGCGTCGGCGCAGGCGCAACCACTACTTGGCGCGGTTGTTCGATGGGGGCAGCGTCTTCTTCGCGCTCGACATACTGTTCCGGCAGGACCAGCGTAAAAATGCTGCCCTTGCCCGGCTCGCTGGTCACGCTGATGTAACCACCCAGCAGGGTCGCCAGGTCGCGGGAAATCGACAGGCCGAGGCCAGTGCCACCGTAGCGCCGGTTGGTGGTGCCATCCGCTTGGCGGAATGCCTCGAAGATGCTTTCCTGCTGATCCGGCGCAATGCCAATGCCGGAATCGCGCACGGTAAAGGCAATGCCCTCCCCCGGTGCGCGGGACACTGACAGGCTGACCTGGCCCTGCTCGGTGAACTTGACCGCGTTGGACAGCAGGTTCTTGAGGATCTGCTCCAGGCGCTGGCGATCGGTGAACAGCATACCCGGTGCACCGTCCTGCACCTCCACCTGGAAGCCCAGTTTGCGATCGGCCGCCAGCGGCTCGAACATGCCACGCAGGCCATCGACCAGGCGCGCCACGCTGGAATTCTCCGGGCGCATTTCCAGCTTGCCGGCCTCGACCTTGGAGATATCGAGGATGTCGTTGATCAGGTTGAGCAGGTCATTACCGGCGGAATAAATAGACTCGGCGAACTTGACCTGTTCGGCGCTGAGGTTTTCCTGGGGGTTCTCAGCCAGCAGCTTGGCCAGGATCAGCGAGCTGTTCAGCGGTGTGCGCAGCTCGTGGGACATGTTGGCAAGGAATTCGGACTTGTACTTGCTGGAGCGTTGCAACTCGTCGGCACGGTCTTCCAGTTCGAGCTGGGCCTGGCTGAGTTCAGCGTTCTTGCGGTCCATGGCATCGCGTTGCTGGGCCAGGGTTTCGGTCTGTTCGGCCAACTGCTCGTTGGTCTGCTCCAGCTCGGCCTGCTGGGTTTCCAGGTGGGCCTGGGACTCCTTGAGGATGCGCGACTGTTCTTCGAGCTCTTCGTTGGCGGTCTTGAGCTCTTCCTGCTGCACTTGCAGCTCTTCGTTGAGCTGCTGGGTCTCGGCCAACACTTCCTGCAGGCGTTGGCGATAACGGGCGGCTTCGATGGAGGTGCCGATATTCCCGGCAATCAGCTCCAGCAGCTCGACGTCACGTTCTTCCAGTGGGCGCAGGAAACCCAGCTCGATCACGCCGTTGACGCGGTCATCGTCGCTGGTTGGCATCACCAGCACGCTACGGGTTGAACCTTCGCCGAGACCGGAGCTGACCTTGAAGTAGTCCACCGGCACGTCGTCCAGGCGAATCAGGCGATCCAGCTGGGCGGCTTGCCCGACGATGCCCTCGTCGCTGTAGATCGATTGTTCCTTCTGCTCCTGCTCGCGGGAGAAGCCATAGGTGGCGACGCGCTTGAGGCCGCCATGCTCTTCGCGTACATACAACGCCGCGACGGCCGAGCCCATGTATTGGGCAAAGAATTGCAGGATATTGCGGCCGAGCATGTTCAGGGTGAGCTGGCCGAGCACTTGTTCGGCCAGTTCAGTTTGGCCGTTACGCAGCCAAGCCTGTTGCTCCAGGCGCCGCGCAATCTTCTGTTGCGACGCGAGGTTAGCGCTGTAACTCTCTGATAATGAAATTAAATTCTTACGGCCGATGTACGCCAGGAAACCACTCAGACCCAGCACAAATGCCAGGTACAGGGTGACGCTGATCACGGTAGTGCGGGTGACTTCTTCATTGCGGGTGATGCGGAACTGCTGTTCCATCGCCACCGCGTCGTCGTATTCTTTGCGGATCTCGTCCGTCAGGCGCTTGCCACGACCCGCCTTGACTGCGCTGCGGTAGTCACCGCTCTCACGCTGCATATCAATCATTGACTGAGCGTATTTGTTCCACTCGATTTGCAGGGCTTCCAGACGTTTGAGGCGGTCCACCTGTTGTGGGTTGTCCGCCACCAGCTCCTGCAAGTTGCGCAAATCGGCAATGATCCGCGGCTTGGCCACTTCGTAAGGGTCGAGGAAATGCTCGTCGCCGGTGATCAGGAAGCCGCGCATGCCGGTCTCAAGGTCAACCGTCAGCTTCGACGACTCATTGAGGTTATTGATCACCCGGTCGGTGTGTTCAACCCACTGGATCACCGTCAGCAGGTAGGTGATCAGGCAGACGAAAAACACCGCGCTGAGCACGCCCACACCCAAGGGCAATGCGACGTTTCGGCTCAGGAGGTTACGAAAGCTCTTTTCATCGACGGACGACGCAGGAGTCATGGGCATGCCTTGGCCAAGTGTGGAAAAACCGGGAGTTTGCCCCAAAGGTGCTGTTGAACGCTATTTTTATGCCACATAAGTCCCCGTGAGATGAATCGTTCCTGAGTGAACCGATCACACTTAGTCACTGTTTTATCTGCTTATGTTTAGCCCGCACCGCATTCGGAACCTGAGAGTGACGTGTTCCCACAGACTTTTGCGTCTGGGAAAAAGGAAGATCCGCGCGATAGACGCACACCTTTACTCTTACATGGTGCACGCGCATGACTATCTCTTTGCCATCCCGTCACGTTTCATCACCCACAGCCCTCTCCTTGCAGACGTCGGAACCTGCCCAACTTCCGCCAGCCGCGCCTCCAGTGTCTAGCGACAAGGCGCCTGAGCAAACGGAGCAACCACTCGCCGCCAGCACACTCGGCCGCCCCTTCAATCTCAACCAGGCGTTGGGTCATAACCATAACTTGAAGGTTCTTGGAGACAAGCTTGCCCAGGTGGCTGATCGTTTAGGCCCTGACACGTCCTCAACGGCAGTCTTCCACGCGCTGAAAACAACGCCCATGACGCTTCATTCAGATTCGGCAGGTTTCACGGCGCTGGGAGAGAACACTACGCTTGAATCATTTATCAACCACCTTGGCTTGCGCTTGCCTCACGACCATTTCTCTCTGGGTGGGCTTTCGGACTCGGTGATCAACCGGTCGCAGGAACACCCACTGGGAAGTTTGGACGGAGCACTTGGTTGGCCGGTGCCGATGAGCGAAAGCGAACAGAAAACGTTACGAACTCTAGGCCGCCGGCTTGCGCTGACTGAAAGGTATAGCGGACGACTGTTGGAGTACTTGAGGGATAACACTCAGCTTACCGCTGATACACTGAGGGATCCGGTCAACACGCTAAACGCGCTTGTAAGTTCTCCAGCGGCGCAACAGTTGGGAATATCATTTCGGGACCATATGGGAGGGGTCCCCACTGATAGGAGCACCCTGGACTACCTGCTGGCTGCACTGGTACTGCAACTGGACCATGACCCCGAGCCGGGCTCCAGCAGAGTTCCTAAACGCAACACTATCGGGGGGTTCGATCTGGCCAGCGAAAACCACTGGGGCAAGCCCGCGTCCGAGATAGTGAATGGCCTGAAAACGCATTTATCGGACCCGCTCAAGGCTGGCCCCGAGATGGCGGATGCTGCCACACACTTGTTATTGGCCGCTCGCGCTCCGGTTTTTCTGATCAAGGACATCCCGGACCGGGTGACCTACGGCAGCCCGGCCTGGGTCAACCTCGCGGTGGCTGCTGCAACAATAGAAGCCGCAACGCCTGGACGCGTGCCCAACATGAGCTTTGCCCAAGTCATGCTTGAGGCCGAAGGCGCGAGCCTGGCAAACCCCGCCGTCACTGCAAATGCGCAACGCAGCGCATTGATTGACTGGGGCGTGGCCAATGGTGTGCTGGAAAAAAAAGACGACCATCAGTACTCAGCCGATGAACTAAATACGCTGCTGACCACCTTCAATACCCGCCAATCGTCAATGGCGCAGGCCGCACAGGCCTTTGAGAAGGACATCCCCTCCCGTAAAGAAATGGCGCTGGCGGAGCTTAAAAAACGCTTCCCGGGCCAGGAATCAATGTTTGAAAAAAAAGTGATCACAGCGCTCCCTCATGGGGCGGTCACTGAATTCGGCCCGCACTCGCTGCTGGATGTCACCATGATGTACGCTGACGCTAACTCAACGTACACCTCTACCGACCCCCGTACCCCAGTGGCGCAACTGAACGAGCACCCAGGGTTTGGCATGTACGCTGCGTTTGAATCGCAATTCAAAAACACCATCGAAGAAAAAAAGGTCGCGGTCGGTACCTCCATCAAGCACCTGATTTCTCAATTGCCTCTGCAAGATCGCGAAAACTTTGAATATGGCAAGGTCAGTTTTTATCAAACCCACTCCCAAAAAGTGGGAACGGGTTTCTTGGATAAGACGCAGCTACCAAAAGACCCGAAGTTGCTGGTAAGGATCGAGCGTGACGGGGTGCCTACTGCGTATGAAATTGACTTCAATGGGGGCGCTATCCGAAAGGTGCCGGAAAGTATCGCAACAACGGATACTTGGCGAACGGCAAATATTGAGCATGAAAAGAAAGCGTTCACGCCCTCTATAAACGCGGCGGAGCTGAGCACTGAGCAATCAGTGCCCAACGACCCGCGGCTGGACAGCTTCGCTTCGACGCGCACTCAACTTATCGCTGACGCCTTTGTCGAGCATATCAATCTCGATGACCCCGCTATCCATAAGCAGGCACTTGGGCAGACCAAAGCCGATAAAATTCGCCAGAAAGGCGATGCTGTTGGTCACTTCCTGCTGGATCTGATCCCTTTTGTTTCGACGGTCAAGAACTTTAGCCAGGGAAAAATTGCCGAGGGTATTGTCGACCTCGGACTGGACATATTTGGTTTCCTGACAGCCGGTGTGGGCACGGCCGGAAAGCTGACGAAGATCGCCGGTAGCGCGGTGTCCACCGCGACCAAAGTGGCACGGGCAACCAAAGTCATTGGCGCGGCTGTTTTCGGGCAACTCAACCCCGTGGATGGTGTGATTAGCCTTCTCGAGGGCGGCGGAAAACTTATCGGTAAAGGGGCCAGCAAGATCGCTGAGGGGGTCAACAAACTCAGGGGGGCGAGCGGCAGTTACGACCTGCTGAAAGCCGCCAGCGTCGACAACATCGTCGTTGCAACGGGCAGCCTGAAACTCGGCGAGCAGAGTATCGACAGCGCCGCCGTCCTGAAAAATGGCAAATGGTATGCGTTCGATGCCGACAAGATGCGTCCTTATGGGGCGGCGCTTGAGAGCTTTACGCCAACGAAGGTAGCGGCAAAGGGAGAGCTCAATCAAAGTTTTACCGACTGGCTCTATAAAAAGTTGGCGGGCGATTCGTTACCACCCCAAGGGCCACCCACCGTATTGGGCCTGTATGTGCCCGCAGAGTTCGAGACCACATTAGCCAGGGCGCGACGTCCTGAGAACGCTATCGACTTCGACCGTGGCTATGAGCTTGGAAAACTGGACGACGTGCCAGGCTACTCGTCGGGCATGAGTGTTACTGAGCTTCAGGCCCTGGTTTCCCTGCCCGGAATGGGTGCCCAGGATATCGGCACCCTGATCAAACAAATCGAACGCCAGAAAGTACAGCTTATCCAGGACGGGTTTCTACTGTTCCAGCGGGACATTCAAGCAGCCGGTGGCACCGTGATTCCCATGCCGCAGGAATTTTACCTCAGTCAAACCCACTTGGCGTCACCCGGCGAGTGTGCGGGCATGGCCAACACGTTGGCGCTGGCCATGCAGTCTGGAGACGAAACGGTCTTCCTGGGTAATATTTTCAAGGCCGCCGCCAATACAAGCGACCCCAACGCTGCGCGCTTCATCAGCGACCTAAGATCGTTTCACCATGCAGTCAACGGTCACCAAACTTTCCACATGGGTAAACGGCCACGGCAAAGCCCCTATCACCAGATCGCTTCTGAGCTGACCAGCGCTTCGCCGCCACGGACTCTCAGGATTGCCACGCAGGATCATGCATTGGTTGCCGGCGTAACGGAAAGGAATGGCCAGCCCATCTGGTTTTACTTTGACCCAAATTTCGGGCTCGCAAAATTTGATTCAGCCGAAGCCATGGAAAAGGGACTGGAGCGCACCTTGAACCGAGGTACCAGCCCCTTCCGGCACAGGGCATATGGAGAGAGCCGAAGCACGCCTGAGTATCAAGTGAGTGACTTTGATACGGCGGATATGGCAGCCTACCGCAATCACGCAGACGTTGCCCGGATGGCCTCGGCCCCATTGTAGGTAAACGAGCGGACCGGCGGGACATTCGTCCTAACAGCCGTCACAATGCCAGCAACTCTTTCGGAACTTGCTGGCATTGTTGCCACTCATTAGTGAGTTGCCTTTTACCTCATCAAGCCCAGCGCTTTCATTTTCAGGAATGTTCACTATGCCCACCCCCACCATCCTCGTAGTCGAAGACGACGCCATCGTGCGCATGCTCATCGTCGATGTACTCGAAGAGTTGGAGTTCAGCGTCCTGGAGGCCGCCGACGCTGAAGAGGCGCTGGAACGGGTGCAAAACACCGCGCAGGTGATCGACCTGATGATGACCGACGTCGGCCTGCCGGACATGGACGGCAAGCAACTGGCGGCCAAGGTGCGAGAACTGCGCCCTGCACTGCCCATTCTGTTCGCCAGCGGGTATGCCGAGAACATCGACGTGCCTACGGGCATGCAGGTGATCGCCAAACCCTTCTCGATCGATCAATTACGCGACAAAGTCAAATCGATGCTGCCCACTGCCTGACCCCTTCTTTAGCGCATGGCCGCCCAGCCAGGGCGGCCATTTGCGGCCTTTTACACACGTCTGAAACGTCCCGCCCCCGCAACTAATTCGTTTGGATGGCTAGCGCGTCTGGATTTAGCTGCTAGCTTCAACCGACATGCCCTACAGGTATTAATCACAAGGGATAGTCACCCAGGTATGGGGGAGCGCACATGTTCGGGTCACCGTATGCGTCGGCATTGATGCTGGCTGTTTTCGCAATGCCAGCCTTGGCGGATAACGCCGAGACGGCCAACAAAAGTAACAATCCTTTGAACCTCGCGCCAGGCGCCAATCTGCAGGACTACTACACGCCGCGCCTGTACGACAGCAACGCTCACACCAACGACCTGTTGCTGCGCGGCACTCTGCCCATTGCGCCGTCGGATTTCATCGGCGTGCCGCAGTTACTACGCGCCACACTCCCCCTCAGTACCCGCCCCGATCCCCATACCGGCTACAGCACGGGCATTGGCGACCTGAATCTGTTCGATATCTTCCTGCTCAAGACCGAAGGCGTGCAGTTGGGCATCGGACCGCAAATCACCGCGCCCACTGCCGAACATGACGAACTGGGCACCGGCAAATGGCAGGCCGGCCTGGCGGCAATTGCCATCGACGCGTCGCCCAGGGGATTGCTCGGCGCGTTGGTGCAATACCAAAGCTCATTTGCTGGCGATCGCGACCGCCCGCACGTCGAGAGTGCAACTTTCCAGCCGTTTATCATTCATAACCTGCCCAAAGGCTGGTACCTGCGCTCCACGGGCACCTGGACCTTCGATTTGAAGAACGACACCCACTACATTCCCATCGGGTTTGGCGCGGGCAAGGCCTGGAAAGCCGGGAGCAACATCGTCAATGCCTTTGTCGAGCCACAATGGACGGTAGCGCGCAAAGGTGACGGCTTGCCCCAGTTCACCTTGTTCGCAGGGATTAACGTGACGTTCGGCAAATAAACCGGTTAACTCGGCGGTTTCACCCCACGCCCTCAAAAAAGATCTCTGGAAGGACGCAACAACATGATTGGAAAACCGACGCGCCTGCTGTTGGCGAGCCTCTCGATACTCATGAGCACCGGCGCCTGGGCCGACTTTACGGCCACCCCGAGCGAGGCCCGGGCGATTGCCAAGGAAGCCTATCTGTACGGCTTTCCGGTAGTGGCCATGTACAAGACGCTCTACACCCAGGCCGTTGACAAAGGCGGTGCCAATTTCAAGGCGCCGTTCAACCAGATCGGCAACACCGCGCAGGTGTTCACCCCCAAGGACACGGCGTTTGTCACCCCTAACTCCGACACGCCCTACTCCTTCGTCTGGATGGACCTGCGCCGCGAACCGCTGGTGTTGACCCTGCCCAAGATCGAGGATAACCGCTACTACTCAGTGCAGTTGATCGACCTGTACACGCAGAACTTCGCTTACCTGGGCACCCGCAGCACCGGTAACAACGGCGGTCACTACATGATCGCCGGCCCGGACTGGAAGGGTCAGCAGCCGGTGGACGTGGATCGCGTGGTCTACAGCGAAAGCAACATCGCTTACGCCCTGTACCGAACGCAGTTGTTCGACGACAAAGACCTGGGCAAGGTCAAGCAGATCCAGAGCGGCTACAAAGTGCAGCCCCTGAGCAGCTATGTGAAGCAGCCTGCGCCGGCCAAGGCGCCGAAGATCGAATGGCCCAAGCCGATGGCAACCATGACCGAAGGCCCACAGCTGTTTCGTTACCTGAACTTCATGCTGGCCTTCGCCGCACCCCAGGACAGCGAAAAAGACCTGCTGGCGCGTTTTGCCAAGATCGGTATTGCCCCCGGCGCGCCCTTCAAGGTCAAGGACTTGACCGCCGAGCAACGCAAAGCCCTGGAAGACGGTATCTCCGATGCCCGCGCTGAGTTTGCCGCGTTCAAGAAGGACAAGGTTGACACCCACCAGGTCAGCAGCGGTGACCTGTTCGGCAGTCGCGATCGCCTGAAAAACAACTACCTGTACCGCTACGCCGGTGCCGACATGGGTATTTTCGGCAACTCCACCGATGAAGCCGCTTACCTGAGCTACTTCGTCGACAGCGAAGGCAAGCCGGCCAATGGCGCGCGTCACAGCTACACCGTGCATTTTGCCAAGGACCAACTGCCGCCCGCCGATGCGTTCTGGTCGCTGACCATGTACGACGCCAAGACCAAGCTGCTGGTGCCGAACCACAAGAAGCGCTACCTGATCAACTCACGGATGCTGCCCCACCTGAAGCGTGACGCCGATGGCGGCCTGACCCTGGCGCTGCAGCACCACGAGCCACCGAAAGCCGAGCAGAGCAACTGGTTACCGGCCCCACCGGGCCCGTTCTACGCGGTATTGCGCATTTACCTGCCCAAGCCTGAGGTCGGTAATGGTCAATGGAAACTGCCACCCTTGACCCCGCTCAAGTAATACCACGTGCCCGGCCGCAACAGGGTTAGGTCGGGCACGTAACCCCCTGATATCAGGCCGATACAAGGATGGATGACGCCATGATTTCACGTGCACGTTTGCATGGGTTTTGCGCCGCGGGCATGCTCGCCAGCTGCGGCGTGTCGGCCGCCGGTTTGCCGGAGCTAGGCAGCACGTCTAACGCCACCCAAGCCGATCCCGAGACCTGCCATCGCCTGCAACAGGACTTCGACATTGACCTCAAGCAAGTGGTCAAGGCCGGTTGCGATCCCTCGACTGAACAGATCGCCAAGCTGATGGACAACCCGGTGGGCAACCTGGTGCTGTTGTTCAACCAGTTCGACTACAGCGCCCTCAAAGGCCCGCACAGTAACGGCACGCGTTACCTGGGCAAATACAGCTTCATGCCGACCTTCCCGATTGCCCTGGGCGAGGACTGGAACCTGATCAACCGCCTGCCGGTGAGTTATGTGAGTGCGCCGGTCAACGCCAAGGCGGGCAACCTGATCGGCATGAGTCCCTACGGCGTGCTGACAGACCGCGACTTCCCGTCGGTGGTCAACGATCCATTCGACCGCACCTCAGGCTTTGGCGACCTGGCCTATGTGGGCGTGTTCTCGCCCAAGCAACCGGTGCGGTTTGCCAACGGCGGCAAGATGGTCTGGGGGTTTGGCCCCACGGCGATGTTCCCCACCGCAGAGAAAGACGTGCTGGGCACCGGCAAATACGCTCTGGGGCCGGCGTTTGTCGCGGCATACCTCGGTGAAGACTGGACGCTCGGCGTCTTCCCCCAGCATTGGTGGTCGGTCGGCGGCGACGCCCAGCGCAAGGACGTCAGCCTGACCAACATCCAGTACTTCATCCAGCGCGCGATTCCCGGCCCCGGCCAGTGGCGGGTGGGCATGACGCCCAATATCACCGTGAACTGGAAGGCCGATAGCGGCAACAAGGTCAACTTCCCCATCGGTATCGGCGCCGGGCGCATCGTCAATTTCGGCAAGTTGCCGGTGCGGATTTCCGGTGAGGTGCAGTACTCGGTGATTCACGCCGACGACCTGATCAGCAGCCGTTGGAACTTCCGCCTGTCGTTTATCCCGGTGATCCCTACTTTCATGCTGTGAACGAGGTGTGCCATGACCGCACTCAACGATTTGAACGCCCTGCAAGCGAGCATGGCCGAAAGCGTGCTCGGCCAGGACCAGGTGATCCGCCAGATCCTGCTGGGCCTGCTCGCCAACGGTCATCTGCTGCTGGAAAGCCTCCCGGGGCTGGCCAAGACCCGCACGGTCAAGGCCCTGGCCAGGCACTTGGACGCCAAGATGAGCCGCATCCAGTTCACCCCGGACCTGCTGCCCTCGGACATCACCGGCGCCGAAGTACTGCACCAGGTCGATGGCCAGAACCAGATCCGATTCCAACCCGGCCCGCTGTTCGGCAACCTGATCCTCGCCGATGAAATCAACCGCGCACCGGCCAAGGTCCAGGCGGCCTTGCTGGAAGCCATGGAAGAACGGCAAATCACCGTGGCTGGCGCCAGTCACCCGCTGCCGGAACTGTTTATCGTGGTGGCCACGCAAAACCCCATCGAACAGGAGGGCACTTACCCGCTACCGGAAGCCCAGATGGACCGTTTCGTGATGAAGCTGCTGTTGGATTACCCCAGCGCCGACAACGAAAGTCAGGTGTTGCGCCTGTTGCGTGAAGAAGAACAGGCGGCAGTTACCCAAGCGGTTCAGGGATTTACCCTGGCGCAGGAGGTGATTTTCGCCGCGCGCAAGGAAGTCAGCGCGATCCAGGTTTCACCGCCTATCGATCGTTACCTGATCGACCTCATCAACGCCACCCGCCACCCCGCCGACTACGACGCCGACCTGGCGCGCTGGATCAGCCTTGGCGCCAGCCCCCGTGGCGGTATTGGCCTGGACCGCTGCGCCCGGGCCGATGCCTGGTTGCAAGGCCAGGCCTTTGTCACGCCGGACAACGTGCAGGCCGTCGCCCATCCGGTGCTGCGCCATCGCCTGCAATTGAGTTATGACGCGGTGGCGGATGGTGTGACAGCTGATCAGGTGCTCGACCGGCTGCTCAGCAAAGTAGCGATTCCGGCATGAACGCCGACGGTTTTGTCTACGTCAGCCTGGCGCAATTGATGGCCTTGCAGTTCCAGGCCCGCGACTTGAGCTTTCTCGCGCGCCAGCCCCAGGGCAGCATCCTGGCCGGCAACCATGCGTCACGCCTGCGCGGCCGTGGGCTGAATTTCGATGAGCTGCGCCGCTACCAGCCGGGCGATGACCTGCGCCACCTGGATTGGCGTGCGTCGCTGCGCACCGGCAAACCGGTGGTGCGCACCTTTACCGAAGAGCGCGACCGCCCGGCGCTGATCGTGGTGGACCAGCGCATGTCGATGTTTTTCGGCTCAGTGCGCAGCTTCAAATCCGCCGTGGCCGCGGAACTGGGCGCGCTGGCGGCATGGATGGTGTTCAACGCCGGGGATCGTGTCGGCGGCCTGGTGTTCAACGATCAACGCATCGACAGCGTCGCGCCTTTGCGCAGCCGCAAACGCGTGGAAGCCTTGTGCAGTCGCATTGTTCAGCAAAATGCCGCGTTGACGGCGAGCAACCCCGACCATGAAGACGACGGCCAGTTGGATAAGGTCCTGCAGCAATGCCTGGCCGTGGCAGGCCACGATCACCTGATCTGCCTGGTCAGTGACTTTGCCGGTGCCGGGCCACGGACGTTGCAATTGATGCAGCAACTGTCAGTGCACAACGACGTGATCGCGTTGCAGGTGTATGACCCTTTGGCGCTCAACGTGCCCAGCCGTGGGCAATTGCGGGTCACCCAAGGCCAGTTGCAGGTGGAGCTGGCGGTGAACCAGCGCAAGGTGCGCCAACCCCTGGGGGATTTTCTCGGCGGGCGCTTGAAGGATATCGCCAACCTGCTGCGCCGCAGCCAGGTGCCACTGCTGATGATCAGCACCGCCCTGCCCGCCGCCGACCAGTTGCGCAGTGAACTGGGGAAACGTCGGTGAGCAGTCATGTGCCAAGCATCGAGCAACTCAAGGAGTTGAGCTTACCCGCGCCGGTCAGCTACTGGCCGCAGACCTGGGGCTGGGGCGTGTTGCTGGGTGTTTTGGTGGTGGCGCTGCTGGTGCTGGCAGGCCGCAAGTGGCTGCGTTGGCGACGTGATGCCTACCGGCGTGAGGCGTTGGCCCGTCTGGACAACTTGAAAGACCTGCGCGAGTTGCCCGAACTGCTCAAGCGCGTCGCACTGTCGATGCCACTTCCCATGGAAGAACAGCAACGTATCCCGACCTTGCGTGGCGCCGAGTGGCAAGCCTTCCTGCAACGCCACGCCGCAGGTCCGATTCCCGACGACCTCGCTCAACGGCTGGCCGAACTGGCCTACGGCACTGCGCCGCAGGACCCGCAACTGTTGGCCCAGTGCAAGGCCTGGGTGGAGCAACACCATGTGGCAGCTTGACTACCCCTGGCTGCTGTTGATGCTGCCGCTGCCGTGGTTGGCCTACCGCTACCTGCCGGTGTATCACGAAGCGCGCAGTGCGGTGCGGGTGCCGTTTTTCGGCGGCATGCGCCAGGCAGTCGGTGGTTCATCGTCTACCGACGGTGCCCGTGGCAATCGCGGCCAGTTGCTGCTCAATCTGGTGGTATGGGCGTTGCTGGTGCTGGCGGTCGCCCGGCCGGTCTGGGTGGAAAAACCCCTCGAACGCCAACAACCGGTGCGCGATCTCATGCTCGCCATCGATATCTCCCAATCCATGGAAACCGAGGACTTTACCGACGCCAACGGCCACAAGATCGACCGCCTGGCCGCTGTCAAACAGGTGGTGCACGGCTTTATCCAGCAGCGCAAAGATGATCGTATCGGCTTGATCCTCTTCGGCAGCGGCGCCTACCCCCAGGCCCCCTTGACCCTCGACCATGCCAGCTTGTCGCTGTTGCTGGACGATAGCGGCATCGGCATGGCCGGGCCGAACACAGCCATCGGCGACGCCATTGGCCTTGGCCTCAAGCTGCTGGACCAGGCCCATGAGCCGGAAAAAGTGCTGATCCTGCTCACCGATGGCAATGACACCAGCAGCGCCATCACCCCGGACCACGCCGCCGACATGGCCGCTGCCAAAGGTGTGATCATCCACACCATCGGCATCGGCGACCCGCAGGCCAGCGGCGAAGCCAAGGTCAATCTCAGCGCCTTGCAAGATATTGCCAGCGCCACCGGCGGGCATTACTTCCGTGCCGAGGACCGCGACAGCCTGGATCAGGTCTACGCCACGCTCGACAAGATCACACCGCATCAGGTGAAAACCCTCAGCCATCAGCCCAAGCGCGACCTGTTCTGGTGGCCGCTGTGTGCCGCGCTGATCGTGTTGGTGGTGTACCACCTGATCGCCGCAATGTGGCCGCATCGATGGAAACGGGAGCGTGCTGATGGACTTCAGTGACTTCCACTTTCTGCGTCCTGCCTGGCTGTTGTTGACGATTTTGGGCGTACTGCTGCCGTGGGTGTGGCAGCGCAGCCGTGATCTGCAGCGCCGCCTGCGCGGCACGATCGCCCCGCATCTGTTGCCGTACTTGCTGCTGACGCCGACCGATCCTCATCGCCTGCGCCCGGTGCACCTGGTGAGTGCGTTATGGGTGGTCGGTGCCATCGCCGCGGCGGGCCCGACCTGGGAGCAGGACCGTCCGGACTTCCTGGAGAACCGTGCACCGCTGATCATCGCCGTGGACCTGTCGGCGTCCATGGACACCGCCGATGTGCCTCCCACGCGCCTCACCGCCGCAAAAAACAAGCTGCATGACTTGGTCGAACGCCGCAAAGGCGCACGCACCGCGTTGCTGGTCTACGCCGGCAGCGCCCATCTGGTGTTGCCGCCCACCGATGATCCGGCCTTGCTTGATACCTTTATCCAGGCGCTCGGCACGGACTTGATCAGCAAGACGGGCAAGGATGTGGCCGGCGTGATCGATCAGGCCAAGCGCCTGCTGCAGCAATCGCCCGGCACCTTGCTGCTGGTGACGGACGGCGCCGATGTCGCCCAACTGCCCGCCCTCAAGGACAATGCGCTGCAAATCCTGATCCTGGCCCTTGGCAGCAGTCCCACACTCAAGCCATTGGCCTCAGCCCTGGAGGCGCCGCTGGGTAGCCTGACCCTCAATGACGATGACCTGGACTGGATCGAACTGCACGCCCAGCAGCACTTCCAGAACGTCGACGAGCAGCAACGCCTGTTGCAATGGAAAGACGTCGGTTACTGGTTGTGCTGGCCATTGCTGCTGTTGGCGCTGTTCGGTGTGCGCAAGGGCTGGAGCTTGAACTGGACGGCGGTGGTGCTGCTCGGCCTGCTGCTTCCGCCGACGCAGGCTGAGGCCAACCCGTTCATGACGCCCGACCAGCAAGGCCGCTGGGCGTTCGAACACCATCATTACCCGCAAGCCGCCGCGTTGTTCGTCGAGCCTTACTGGAAAGGCATCGCCGCCTACAACGCCGCCGATTACGACCTGGCCCAAACCACCTTCGCCGCCCTGCATACCGCGCAAGCTGCGTTCTACCTGGGCAATATCCACGTGCGTCGCTTCAAGTTCGATGACGCCATCGCGGCCTATCAACAGGCCTTGCAGTTGCAACCCGACTTCCCTGAAGCCACCGCCAACCTGGCCCTGGCGGTTGCCCTGAAAAAAGACACCGAAAGCGCCGCGAACAACACACCCGAGGTCAAGCCCGACGAAATCAAGTTCGACAAAGCACCAGGCAAGGGCCAGAGCAAAGCGATTCAGACTCAACAGGCAAATAATGACGCCCTGTGGTTGCAGAACCTGACCACGTCGCCGGCCAACTTCCTGCGCCGCAAATTCAGCCTGCAAGACCAGGAGGCGCGACCATGAAGCGCTACTGGGGCGTGTTGCTGTTGTTGTCGGGTCCGTTATGGGCGGCCGAACCGCAATTACGAGTGAACGCGCAGTTGATCCCCGGCGCTTCAGTGGTGGTGGGTGAACAATTGCAGGTGCAAGTGGACGTGCTGACCGACACCTGGTTCACCGCCGCCGCGACATTGCCGGACCTGAAACTGGCTGGCGCTCGCATACAGCAACCGGGGGGCGAGGCTGAACACACCACGCAGGTGATCGACGGGCAAACCTTCTACGGGATGCGCTACACCTACTTGGTCACACCGACGATGGCGCAACACTTCAGCGTGCCCGCGCTGACGGTCAGTGCCCAACCGGGCCAGGCCAGCGCGCCGTTGAGTGCACAGAGTGCGCCGCTGACCTTTGAGGCCACTCAGCCACCGGGGTTTGCGCCCGGTGAACCCGCGCTGGTCGCCAGCGGCTTACGCCTGAGCCAGGCCCTTGCGGCCGGCGATCTCAAGGTTGGCGACAACCTGACGCGGACAGTGACCCTGCAAGCCGATAACACGCCAGGGCTGTCACTGCCGCCGCCGGCAACCGCCGAGGTAAACGGGCTGCGCCTCTATGCGCAGGCGCCTGCCATCAGCAACCTGGATGACGGACGCGGCACTGTCACCGGTGGCCAACGCATCGATCATCTCGTATATCGCGTGGAAAAAGGCGGCCATTACACCCTGCCTGCCCTCCAGCTGAAATGGTGGGACAGCCACAACCATCGCCTGCAAATCGCGCAGTTGCCCGCGCTGACATTTGAGGCCCAGGCCACCAGCGCCTACACGCCGACCTTTTCCGTCGCCGACGATCTCAAGGCGCTCGGGCAGCACGCGCGCTGGCAGCTTTCACGGCATTTGTTGGGTTCGATAGTGGCCATCGTCGTTCTGATCCTGGCCGCCTATCTGATCCGTGCCCTATGGCCACGCCTGCGATCATGGTGGCGAAAGGCATGGCCAGCATTGCGCTGGGCCTGTCGTCAACTACGCTTGGTTCCACTGAACCCTCGTCACGAAAAGGACTTCCCATGACGTCGCTGCGTTCTGCCCTGCCCCTTCTCCTCCTCCTGAGCCTGCCTGCCCTGGCGGCCGATCCGCTGCCGTCATGGAACGAAGGCCCGAACAAAAAGCAGATCATCGAGTTCGTCCAGGCGGTGACCGCCGAAGGCTCCAAGGACTACGTGAAGCCCGCCGAACGCATCGCCGTGTTCGACAACGACGGCACGCTGTGGACCGAGCAACCGGCGTACTTCGAAGTGCTGTTCGCCTTTGACGAGGTCAAGCGCCTGGCGCCACAGCACCCGGAATGGAAAACCACCCAGCCATTCCAGGCCGTGCTCGAAGGCGACCACAAGGCGCTTGCCGCCAGCGGCATGGACGGCCTGTTGAAAATCATCGGCGCCACCCACACTGGGGTCAGCACCGAAGCCTTTATCGACAACGCCAAGAACTGGCTCAAGCAGGCCCGCCATCCCAAGACCGGCAAGCCGTTCGACCAGATGATCTACCAGCCCATGCTGGAAATGCTCGACTACCTGCGCAGCCAGCAATTCAAGACCTACATCGTCTCCGGGGGCGACACCGCCTTCATGCGCGCTTTTGCCGAAGAGGTGTACGGCGTGCCGCCCGAGCAGGTGATCGGCTCCAACTTCGTCACCCAATTCCAGCTCAAGGACGGTAAGCCGCAAGTGCTGCGCACCGCCAAGCTGGCACACAACGATGACGGCCCAGGCAAGCCGGAAAGCATCGACGCCATCATCGGGCGTCGGCCGATCCTGGCCTTCGGCAACTCCGACGGCGACCTGCAAATGCTGCAATGGACCGCCGCCGGCCCTGGCAAACGCTTGATGGGCCTGGTGCATCACACCGACGCCCAGCGCGAATGGGCCTACGACCGCAATTCTCAGGTGGGGCGCCTGGACAAGGCACTGGACCTGGCCAAGCAACAGCAGTGGACCGTGGTGGATATGGCAAGCGACTGGGGCCGTATCTATCCGTTCGATCCAGCTGTGCAAGTGAAGGTGCAATAAGAAAAGACGTCGCGATGGACTGTTAAAAACGTTGGTCGCAGGCAATGCGACTCAAGCCCTAAAAGGAGCAAGTCTTATGACTCGCATACGTAAGTGGCTGCCGAAACTCGCCCTGGTGGCGGTTTCGGTGATCGGCGCCTCGGCATCCGCCTGGGCGGCCGAAAAGCCGAATATCCTGGTGATCTTCGGCGATGACATCGGGCAAACCAATATCAGTGCCTATTCCATGGGCGTGGTTGGCTACAAGACCCCGAATATCGACCGTATCGCCAAAGAAGGCATGATGTTCACCGACTATTACGCGGAGAACAGCTGCACGGCTGGACGCTCGTCCTTCATCACTGGCCAGACGCCGTTGCGCACGGGCCTGTCGAAGGTGGGTGCGCCCGGTGCATCGGTGGGTTTGCAAAAGCGCGATATCACCATTGCGCAGGCGCTCAAGTCCCTCGGTTATGCCACCGGGCAATTCGGCAAGAACCACCTGGGCGACAAGGATGAATACCTGCCGACCAACCACGGTTTCGACGAGTTCTTCGGCAACCTCTATCACCTCAACGCCGAGGAAGAGCCGGAGCGCCCCTATTGGCCCAAGGACGATGCGGAGTTCGTCAAGGCCAACTCCCCGCGCGGGGTGATCCACAGTTTCGCCGATGGCAAGATCGAAGACACCGGCGCCTTGACCACCAAGCGCATGGAGACCATCGACGATGAAACCACGGCGGCGGCCCAGGCTTTCATCAAGAAACAGGCCGAAGCCAACAAACCGTTCTTCGTGTGGATGAACACCACGCGCATGCACTTGTTCACCCATGTGCGCGAATCGATGAAGGGCCAGAGCGGCATGCCCGGCAACGAATACGCGGATGGCATGGTGGAGCACGACGGTGACGTGGGCAAACTGCTGCAAACCCTCGACGACCTGAAGATCGCCGACAACACCATCGTGGTCTACACCACCGATAACGGGCCGAACCAGTTCTCCTGGCCGGACGCGGCGACGACGCCGTTTCGCAACGAGAAGAACTCCAATTGGGAAGGTGCCTATCGTGTGCCGGCGATGATTCGTTGGCCGGGCAAGATCAAGCCCGCCGAGGTCTCCAACGAGATGTTCTCGGGCATGGACTGGTTCCCCACGCTGCTGGCCGCAGCCGGTGACAGTGACGTGAAAAGCAAACTGCTCAAAGGCTGGGCGCCCGTGACCGGTGGCAGCAACTTCAAAGTGCATCTGGATGGGTTCAACCAACTGCCCTACCTGACCGGGCAGCAACCGAAGGGCGCGCGCGACGAGTTCTACTACTTCAACGATGACGGGGTCTTGGTGTCCGCGCGTTTTGGCAACTGGAAGGCGGTGTATTGCGAACAGCGGGCACCGGGTGGCTTCAAGGTGTGGAGTGAGCCGTTCGTGTGCCTGCGGGTGCCGAAGATCCTCAACCTGCGCATGGACCCCTATGAGCGGGCTGACGTGGTCTCCGATCAGTATTACGACTGGAACACCAAAAACGTCTATCTGGTCGCGGTAGCGGTGACCAAATCGGCTAAGTTCCTCGAAACCTTTATCGAGTACCCGCCCAGTCAGAAACCGGCCAGCTTCAGCATCGACCAGATTCGAGCGGGCGTGGATGCGAAGATTGCCGAGAAGATGAAGGCAGCTCCCGTGCCATAACGGCTACAACACAGGACCCATGTGGGAGCGGGCTTGCTCGCGAATGCGGTGGATCAGCGACAGACGTATTCACTGACACACCCCATTCGCGGGCAAGCCCGCTCCCACATTTGGACCGAGTACATCCTCTGGATTCAGTGTTCAAGGTCATCCTCATGTCTTCACGTTTCGCCAACACAGTCGTCGAGCGCACTACTGCCCTACCCATCCTGACCCCCGCCCTCCTCCTGTTCCTCTCCGGCGGCGCGGCGTTGGTGTATCAGGTGCTATGGATCAAGCAGCTGTCCCTGGTGGTGGGCGTCGAGGTGTATGCGATAACCGCTGGTATCAGCGCGTTTTTTGCCGGGCTGGCATTAGGCGGTTGGCTGTTCGGACGGTTGGCGGACCGCTTTGCGCGGCCGCTGTTGTTGTATGCAGGTCTGGAATTACTGGTTGCCCTGCTCGGGGTTGGCGCGACGCTGGCCCTGGGCGTGGCGGCCGAACCGTTTGCCTGGTTGGAACACCGCATTGGCCTGCTGGCCTGGGCGTTGCCGTTTGCCCTGGTCGGCCTGCCGGCGGTGTTGATGGGCGGCACGTTGCCGGTACTGGTGCGCTCGCTGGGCGTCGACGCCAAGGGCTTGAGCCAGGCGGGTGGACGCCTCTACGCGGCCAACACCGCCGGGGCGATTGTCGGCACGTTGCTCACGGCATTTGCATTGATTGCCCAGTTTGGCGTGCGCGGCAGTGCGCTGGTGGCGGCGATGTTGAATCTGCTCGCTGCGGTGGGGGCAGTGTTGGCGGTGCGTCATCAAGCGCCTGTTGAGATCGCGCCGGCGCGCCTTGTGCAACCGGCGCGACTGGCATTGGTGCTGTACGCCATCGCCGGTGGCGTCGCCCTCGGCTATGAAGTGGTGTGGTCGCAGTCCATCGTGCAATTCATGAGTACCCGCACGTATGCGTTCGCCGTGGTACTTGCTACCTACCTCACCGGGTTGTTCATCGGCAGCCAGTTGATGTCAGGTCGTGTAGAGCGTCTTCGCGATCCCTGGGGCGTGTTCGGCCTGCTGATTGCGGGCGCAGGCTTGGTGGCGCTGCTGGAAATCGCGCTGTTGGGGCGCTGGCTGATACTGCTGCAAACCCAGGCTGAAGCGCTGGTGCTGGGCCTGGGCGCAAGCGAGCTGCCGGGGATGAGCGCACGTTTTGCAGTGGCGGCATTGTGCATCGTATTTGTGCCGACCTTGCTGCTGGGCGCGGCGTTCCCCGTGGCGTTGCGCTTGAGTGTGGGCAATCGGCATGTTGGCCGTGACGTGGGCGCGGTGGTGGCATTCAATACCTTGGGCGGGATTATCGGGGTGATGCTGTGCGGGTTCGTGTTGATCCCGTGGTTGGGGTTGGTACGGACCTTGAGCGTGTTGGCCGTGGTGGCTGGCGTCGTCGGGTATCTGGCGGTACGCCGTGGCCAGGGTGTTAAAAAAGGCCGGCGTCAGGCAGTCATTGCACTGGGGCTGGTGTCGCTGGCGGTCGCCCTGTTGACCCCAGTGGATCGCCTGGCCAAGTTACTGCCCGGTGCGCGCAACGCCAGCCTGGCGTTTTATCAGGAAGGCCGTGGTGCGACGGTGGCGGTCGTTACCCAAGGTCAGGGTGAGCGGGCCTTTCAGCGCCTGTATATCCAAGGCGTCTCCAACACGGGCGACGCCATGCCGTCGCTGCGTTATATGCGAATCCAGGCGCTGTTGCCGCTGCTGATTCACAACGCCGAGCCCAAGTCCGCACTGGTGATCGGCTTTGGCACTGGCATCACGGCGGGCGCGTTATTGCGCTATCCAGGCCTGGAACATCGGGTGGTCGCTGAACTGTTACCAGCGGTGGTGCAGGCCGCGCCCTTGTTCAAAGGCAACTTCAATGCCGCCAGCGATCCAGGCATCGACTTGCGCTTGCGCGACGGTCGCCAGGAACTGCTGCGCAACCCGCAAGCCTACGACCTGATCACCCTGGAACCCCCGCCACCCTCCGCTGCCGGCGTGGTGAACCTGTATTCCCAGGACTTCTACCAATTAGCGGCCACGCGCCTTGAGAAAAACGGCTTGCTCGCCCAATGGCTGCCGCTGCCGACGCAAAACATCGACGACTCCCGCGCCTTGGTGCGCAGCTTCCTCAACGTGTTCCCGTACGCGTCGCTGTGGACCAGCGAGTTCCATGAGATGCTGCTGGTGGGTTCCCTTGAGCCGATCACCCTAAATGCCGAGCGCATCCGCCAGCGCTTCGACCAACCGGGCGTGCGCAGTGCCCTGGCAGACGTTGGCATTGATTCGGCGGCGACCTTGCTGGCGACCTGGGTCACCGATCGCCAGGGCCTTGAGCGGTTTGCCGCAGATGCATTACCGGTCACCGACGATCAACCGCGTATCGAATACGCGCCCTGGGTGCGCAGCAAGGAAATCACCCGTGTACTGCCGGCCTTGCTCGAACTGCGGGGGCCCGTGCCGCTGATCAATGCGGATGAGACTTTCGCCCGAACGTTGACGGCCGAACAACAGCGCCTGATGCAGTTCTACCGCGCCAGCCTGCACGCCTATAACGGTGATCGGGATGCCTGGAGCCGGGAGATGCGAGAGGTCATACGCGGGGACGGCGCCAATCCCTATTTCCGTTGGTTTGGCGGTCAGTGAAGCGGTGGTGAGGGCGCGTGGGCCCTCACCCCTTGAGGACTTTCTAGTGTTTGAGCTTGACGTATGACTGATGCAGGTCCGACGCCCAACCGTCGATCACGCCTTTCACATCGTCGGCCTTCATCACCTGGGACTCATTGGCCAGCGGCTTGCCAGTGCCTTTGCGCACCACCTGAGCGATCACCTTGCCGTTGGCGCCGTCGAGGAACTGCGCCTCGGTGCCCAGGGTGGTTTCCTGGTCACGATGGCCTGACGCGGTGCTGACCGTCGCGACGACCAGCGCTACGGGGATGTATTCATACGGGGCGAGGCCTTCAGTCTTGCTGCTCACGGCGGTGATCGCCGCCCGCACGACGATGACACCCGGCCCGGGCGCATTGGCCAGCGGCAGGGATTTTTCCAACTCACGCTTGAGCGCCTGGTTGTAATAGGTGTTGATGCCGTTCAGGGTGCTTTCCGGGATTTTCGCCGTGGCCTGGGGCTTGGGGTAGAACTGGGTCGGCTCGACGAACACCGCGTGGTAGCGGCTGAGGTCCAGCTTGGGATCGACCCAACGCATCACCTCGGCTCCCGAAGGCGACTTGGCTTCCTTGAGTTGGCTGTAGTTCGAGAGAAAGCCGGAATACTCATCCGGTGAAGTGACCTTGCTGGCACAACCTGCCATGGCGACCGACGCCACGCACAGCGTGCTGATCATTAGCCTTAGTTTCATCATTGAACTCCCTGGCGATCATCATCGAAACAGTGAGCTGTAGGTATAGCCAATCCTGGGGAATTAACCTCATTTGTGCGACCTGTTTGACAGACCTCCCCTCAGCGTCAAAGCTGCACAGAGCTTAAGCGCGCCAATAGAGCGTCCACGCATCAAGACAACGGAAGTCGGAATGCCCAAGCCCAAAAAAGAACACGCCGCGCCTCACCGTGATTCACCCCGCCGCTACCTGTACCCCGTTTTGATTGTGTTGCTGTTGTTGGCCATGGCCGGGATCGGGTTCTTCCTGCAGGCCAGTACGCCTCGGTTGCCGGCGCCGGTGGTGGTCGCCAAGCCGGTGGTCATGCCCCCGGCCACCCTGGTCGATGAGCAGCAGTGCCAGGGCTGCCACCAAGCCCAGGTCAAGGATTGGCAAGGCTCGCACCATCAACTGGCGATGCAATTGGCCACGCCGCAGACCGTGCCGGCGGACTTCAACGGTGCGAGCTTTACCGGTGAAGGCGAAACCACGCGGTTCTTTCGCCGGGGCGATGAATTTTGGGTCAACACGCCCGGCAGCGACGGCCAAGTGGCCGATTTCAAGGTGGCCTACACCTTTGGCATCGCGCCGTTACAGCAGTACCTGATCGACGTCGGTGGCGGTCGCCTGCAAGCCCTCGGCGTGGCCTGGGATACCCAACAGAGCCGCTGGTTTCACCTCTACCCTGGCCAAGGCGTGAGCTTCAAGAACCCGCTGCACTGGAGCAAACCCAACCAGAACGCCAACTTCATGTGCGTGGAATGCCATACCACCGGCTACAAGCGTAATTTCGATGCGCTGAATAACACTTTCGACAGCCAATGGAACAGCCTCGGTGTCGGTTGCCAGGCGTGCCATGGCCCGGCGTCCAACCACCTGCAATGGGCGGCGAACAAAGGCGACCTGCTGCACGCAGGCTTTGCCGTGGACCTCAAAGACAAGGACGCCACCGTCGAACTGGAAACCTGCGCGCGCTGCCACGCACGGCGCGCGCCCCTGGGCGATGGCTTTACCGTGGGCAAACGCCTGATGGACGACTACCTGCCCAGCGTGCTCACTCGCGAGCTGTATGCCCTGGACGGCAAGATCAAGGATGAGGTGTTTGAACACGGCTCCTTCGCCCAAAGCAAAATGGCCGAAAAAGGCGTGCGTTGCAGCAACTGCCACAACCCCCACAGCAATGAACTCAAGGCGCCGGGCAATGCGGTGTGCCTGCAATGCCATAACACCGCAGGCAAAACCCCGATAACCACGGTGGATGGCCGTGGGCTACAGGCCAAAAATTATGATGCTCCTGAACACACCGGCAAACCTGTCGGCCAGCCGGGTTCGTTCTGCGTCGACTGCCACATGCCGGGCAAGGTCTACATGGGTAATGACTTGCGCCATGACCACAGCTTCAGCATCCCCGCCGGGGCACGCGATGTGCTGAAAGCGCCCACTTACGCCGAGAGCATGGTGTTGATTCGCGGCGGCCAAGCCGGTGCGGCCCAGGCGCTGTATGAGCAGTTGGCTCGCAGCAATCTGCCGGCGATCCAACGCGCGACGTTGCTGGTCGAACTGCCCAATTATCCGAGTGAGCCGGCGTTGAAACTCGCGACCAAGGACCTTGCCCACCCTGCCCCGCAAGTGCGCGAAAGTGCAGTGCGTGCCGTCAGCGCCCTGCTGCCGCCAGCGGAACGCGTCACCCTCTACACGCCCTTGCTCCATGATCCCGTGCGCGCCGTGCGGATCATTGCCGCGCGGGACCTGTTGAGCGTGCCCGGCCAAGGGCCCGCCTGGGACAGCGCCATCGCTGAATACGAACAGGTGCAATCAAGCCTGCTGGAACGCGCCGAAGCCAACCTCAACCTGGCGATGCTCTACCAGGCCAGCGGCCGTGGCGACAAAGTGGAAGCGCAATTGCGCACGGCCCTGCTGCGCGATCCGGACTTCTTCCCGGCGCTGGTCACCCTGGCGCAGTGGTTGGAAGCTAACGGCCGCACGCCAGAAGCACGCGGCCTGATTGCTGATGAGTTGGCCAGGCACCCAGACGCCGCGCTATTGCAGCACACCCAAGGCTTGATGCTGATCCGCGCGGGCGGCACGGCTAAAGCCATGCCGCACCTGCGCAATGCCGCTCGCCTGGAGCCTGCCAACGGCCAGTTCACCTTTGTGCTGGCCGTGGCCTTGCACGACAGTGGCCATGTCGACGACGCCTGCCAGCAATTGGAAGACCTGCTCAGGCGCCAACCGTACAACCGCAATGCGCGGCTGTCGTTGATCCAGTATTACCTGGAAAACGGCCAGGAGCCCAAGGCGCAGAAAGTGATGCAGAGCTGGAAAGCGCTCAACCCAGGCGATCCTGCGTTGAAATAAACCTCTTGAGGTGAGCTTTATGGACATTACCATTCACAGGAAGGACGGCTTTTTCGCCAATGCGCTTGGAAGAAACGGCCTGCTCGCGATCCTCGCTGACGGTGTGGTCGTTGGTCGTTTAGCGACCGGCGAAACGCTAAATTTGAGCCTTCCTGATGTGGCAGGGAACCTCCAGGTTGCCCTCCTGGGCGACCCACGGCCGCCTTATACGGGCAATGCCCCGCATGAACTCTTTTCGATCAGTAAAGGATTCGCTTTTTCCCAGCCAAGCTGTTCAAGCGTTCTCAGTGAAGACTCGGGGTTGGGTGTTTTTTGACGTGCTGGACTTAGGGCATGTACCGCCCCTCAGCCGCTGGGTGTTTGTACTTGAAGCGCAGAGGGGCCTGAAGTGACAGGCCCCTGTGGCGAGCGGGCTTGCCACAACCGACAGTTCAGACGCGTTCGCGTGGAATCAGGCTCTGCAACTGCGAGGCCAGGAAATTCGCGTCGAAGCCAAAGGTATCCGGGTCTTTCAGGCCATTGGTCTTCTTCCACAGCCAATCGTTTTTGTCCGCCGGCAGCACCAGCGAAACGCTGCCGTGCCGCGCAGCGGTCAAGCCCATGACCGACACGGAGATCAAACCGCCCACGCCCATCACGTCCGGCACGAATTCCACCGGTTTGCCGGTGATATTCACGGTCAGTTTCTCGGTCTTGAACGTCGAGGTCTCCACCGGCACGCTGGGGCCACTGGCGACATAGGCTTCACGATGCACCTCCAGCAACCCGACCGTCTTTACCGGCGCAAGCCACTGCTCGATCTGGCCGAACAACTCATCGAGCTTTTGCGCCCAACGGGCCGACTGCAGGTCAAGTTGCTGTTTTTTATGCGCTTCGCTGTCGGCGTAATGACGAAGCATCTCGCCCAGTTGCTGTACATCGTCCATTGCGGATCTCCTTGGGTGAGCCAGGTTGCGAAGCCCGATCATGGCAGATGCGGCCGCTGCACGTACGGCTTAAAACTGATCCGCAACAATGAGGTTTTTCTGAGCCTGTTTTGTTTTGCCCACGCTTCCTACAGTGCCGCCACTTGGAACCGTGGGAGGACTGAGCATGAGCACAGCAACAATCGGGCAGGCCTATAACTATAAAGTCGTCCGCCAATTCGTGATCGCCACGATCGTCTGGGGCGTGGTGGGCATGGCCATGGGCGTGTGGATCGCCTCGCAACTGGTGTGGCCGGAAATGAACCTGGACTTGCCATGGACCACCTTTGGCCGTTTGCGGCCCTTGCACACCAGCCTGGTGATCTTCGGTTTTGCCGGCAGCGCGCAGTTTGCCGCCAGCTATTACGCAGTACAGCGCACCTGCCAGGTGCGCTTGTTTTCCGACAAGCTGGCAGCCTTTACCTTCTGGGGCTGGCAGTCAGTGATCGTGATCATGCTGATCAGCTTGCCGCTGGGCTACACCACCACCAAGGAATACGCCGAGATCGAGTTCTCCGGCGCGGTGTGGATGGCCGTGGTGTGGGTGGCCTATGCCATTGTGTTTTTCACCACCGTGGTACGGCGCAAAACCCAACACATTTACGTGGGTAACTGGTTTTTCGGCGCCTTTATCCTGGTGATTGCCATGTTGCATGTGGTCAATCACCTGGCTATTCCGGTGGATTGGTTCAAGTCGTACCCGGTGTATTCCGGAGCCACCGATGCGATGGTGCAGTGGTGGTACGGACACAACGCGGTAGGGTTTTTCCTCACTACTGGCTTTTTGGGGATGATGTATTACTTCGTGCCGAAACAAGTCGGACGCCCGGTGTACTCCTATCGCCTATCCATCGTGCACTTCTGGGCGTTGATCACCCTGTACATCTGGGCCGGCCCACATCACCTGCACTACACCGCCCTGCCGGATTGGGCGCAGTCATTGGGCATGGCCATGTCGTTGATTCTGCTGGCGCCGAGCTGGGGCGGAATGATCAACGGCATGATGACCTTGTCCGGCGCCTGGCATAAGTTGCGCACCGACCCGATCCTGCGCTTCCTGGTGCTGTCGCTGGCGTTCTACGGCATGTCGACGTTCGAGGGGCCGATGATGGCGATCAAGACCGTCAACGCCCTCTCCCATTACACCGACTGGACCATCGGCCACGTACACGCCGGGGCCCTGGGATGGGTGGCGATGATTACCTTTGGCTCGCTGTACCACATGATCCCCAAAGTGTTCGGGCGCGAGCAGATGCACAGCGTGCCGCTGATCAACCTGCATTTTTGGCTCGCGACTATCGGCACCGTGCTGTACATCGCTTCGATGTGGGTCAACGGCATTACCCAAGGCCTGATGTGGCGGGCGGTCAACGATGACGGCACCCTCACCTATTCCTTTGTCGAAGCCTTGCAGGCCAGCCATCCGGGGTTTGTGGTGCGGTTTGCCGGGGGGGTGTTCTTTCTCACTGGGATGGTGTTGATGGCCTACAACACCTGGCGCACGGTGCGAGTCGCGGACTTGAAAATGGCGCAGCTCGATGCGCGGATCGCCTGACGTGTGGGGCCTGCTGATGGTGGTGTGCCTGTACGGCGCGGTGGAGTATTGCCTGCACGGGCAGACGGACAGAAGCCTGGACGACGCCAGCCTGATGCCCTTTGCCGATGACCCGGAAGTAGCTCGGCGCGTGGAGCTGGCGACCGGCAAGCAAATCAACGCGGTAGCGCCGGAGGAAGCCAAGCCCGGTTGGGTCAACCTGGACATGTGAAACTGCACCGGTCATTTCGCGGGCAACTGCGTATGACTAATCCCTGGCCGATGGGTAAGGTGAAGCGACTTTCCTTGTCAGGAGCATCGCATGCGCACCATCGGCCTTATCGGCGGCATGAGCTGGGAGTCCAGCGCCGAGTATTACCGCATCATCAACCAGCGCGTGCGCGACCAACTCGGCCCGCTGCGCTCGGCGCAACTGTTGATGTACAGCGTGGACTTCGGCCCGGTGGAACAGGCCCAGCACGCCGGCCGTTGGGATGACACCGCGCTGATCCTCGAAGATGCCGCGCGCAGTCTGCAAGCCGGTGGCGCCGAGTGTGTGGTGCTGTGTACCAACACCATGCACTTGGTGGCGCCGCGCATTGAAGCGGCAGTGTCAATTCCGTTCCTGCACATCGCCGATGCTGCGGGTGCGGCGGCCGTGGAGGCCGGCACGCTGACCGTCGGCCTGCTCGGCACCGCGTTTACCATGGAGCAGGATTTCCTCAAGTCGCGCCTGGCGGCCCAGGGCCTGACCGTGCTGGTGCCCGAGGCGGACGAGCGCCAGGCCGTGCACCGGATCATCTACGAGGAATTGTGTGTCGGCGTGATCAGCGATGCGTCACGCAAGGTCTATCAAGGCGTGATCGAGTCCCTGGCCGCACGCGGCGCCCAGGCGATCATCCTCGGTTGCACGGAAATCAGCCTGTTGATCAAGCCCGAGCACAGCGACCTGCCGTTGCTGGACACCACCGAGCTGCATGCGCAGGCTGCGGTGGCGTTTGCCCTGGGCTAAGCCGACCGGCGCAGGCGCGCCATGCTGACGGTGTCGACAAACTGGCCGTCACGCAGGGCGTAATCGCGCAACACGCCTTCGACCTCAAAGCCGAACTTGCGGTACAGCCTCTGTGCCGCTTCGTTGTCGGCGTACACCGAGAGTTCCACCCGGCGCAGGTTCATCCAGTTATCGGCCACGTCCAGCGCCGCCGTCAACAAACGCGAGCCCACCCCTTTGCCTTGCCACGCCCATCCCAAATGAACCGACATGTGCCTGGCGTACCCGCAGGTACTGTTCCAGGCCGAGCTGGCCGATCACTTCACCACCGTGCACAGCCACTAGCTGCAACCGCCGCTCGTTGTCCTGCACCAGCTTGTTACGCCACGCCTCGACCGACTGGAAAGGCATTTGCAGCACCTGACGGCACACGGCCGGTTCGTTATAGAGCGCGGCGACGCCTTCAAGGTGGGCCTCGGTGAAGCGCTGGATCACGATATGGGGTTCAGGTGTGTGCATTGTGTTTCATCCTTTGAAAGACAAGTGGCCGGCCAGTGTAGGAGGAAAAGCATTGCGCTGACGACCCCGGAAACGTCCCACCTATCAATCGGCTGCATCCTGCATCTGAACGATAGCGGTCAGCCTCTCCTGCACGGATACTTGGGCCGGGCCCTGCGACCGGCCTTTAACCCTGTGACCAGAACAATAAGAAAGCCCCACAGAGGAACGCTCATGCGCCGTCTTGAACCCAGAGGTCTGTTGCAGGCCTTCAGCACGCTGATCCTGGATCTGCAGCGACTGGCTCAGCACCAGGAGATCGAACATTTCCAACCGCAAGCCCTGGCGCGTATCAGCCAGTTATTGCCTTTCGACTGCGCCTGGTGGGGGCGCTCTGCGGTGATCGATAATCTGCCGGAAGAACACAGCAGTTGCCTGTATCAGCTGCCCCCTGATTATCTGAGCGACTGGCAGTCGATCCGCCACCTGGATGTGACGTTCGGGCGCACCCATGCTACGCCCGGTCAGGCGGTGATCATCGACATGCGCGACCCGGCCAGCGGTGCCGGGTTGAATTGGCTGGGGGAGCGCTATGGGATCGGTCAATTGTTGTGCGTGATTCATACCGACCTGCACACGTGCCTCAGCGATCACCTGGCGCTGTACCGCAAGCCCGGCGCGCCGGGGTTTACCGCACAGGATTGCCTGCTGCTCAACAACCTGATGCTGCACTTGGTGGCTGCCGTGTCTGCGAACCATATCCGCACGTTGGTAGCCATGCGCGAAACCCTCACCGGCCCGCGCAATCTGGCCCTGGCCGTGTGCGATGCTCGCGGGGTGTTGCAGTGCGCCGAGCGCGGCTTTGTCGATCTGTTGCTCGGTGAGTGGCCGCGCTGGAGTGGCCCGACTCTGCCAGCGCCTATGGATGAGCGCGGGTATGAAGGCAAGCACATCCATATCGAGGTCTCGGCGGTGGGCGACCAGTTGCTGCTGGCCGCACGGGTTCACCCTGTGCTGTCCCAGCTCAGCCCGCGGGAAAACGACGTCGCCCAAGGCTTTGGCGAGGGCAAGACCTACAAGGAAGTCGCCCGCGACCTGGGCTTGTCGCCCAATACGGTGCGCCATCACCTGCGCGCCATCTACAGCAAGCTCGGGGTCAAGGACAAAGCGCATATCGCGCACTTGATGCACGCCCCGCCCGACTGACCCGCCGCGTTTTTCCAATGGGTTCTAACACCGTCGTCTTGACGGTAACGGGCAGCTTTTGCCCGTTTTCAGCTGCGCCATAACAAGAGACGCCTTGCCATGACCTACACCCATTTGCGTCATCTACCGCTACTACTGGGGGGCACGCTGCTGTGCCTCGACAGCCAGGCCGCCGACCTTAACGCCCGCGATTTTTTCGGCGCACCGTCCGGCACGAGCCTCGGCGTGTTGTACCTGCCGGCCACGCGCGCCCAAGACTTCCGTGGCCCGGCCGACAGCACGGGCAAGGCCGACCTCAAGGTCAATGCCATGGCCTACCGCCAGGTGTATTTCACCGACGCGTGCGGCACCCTGTGCACCCCACAATTGATCCTGCCTTTTGCCGACATCGATGCGCGCCTGCCAGGGGCGAGCCGGCGCACCGGCGAAAGCGGGTTTGGCGACCCTCAAGTGGGTGGCACGCTGTTTTTTATCAACGATCCGACGTCGCGCACTTACAGCGGCCTGTTAAGCCTGATCACCCTGCCGGTGGGCGAATACCACAGCACAAACCCGGATGTCTCCCCCGGCGCCAATCGCTGGGGCGCGACCTTTGTCTACAACTACACCCAGGGCATCGGTGAGAACTGGGTGCTGGAAGCCAACCTCGAAGCCCAGCTGTACGGCAAGAATGACGATTATTTTGGCAGCGAGCTCAAGCAAGACCCGCTGTACCGCCTGCAAGCCTTTGCCTCCTACGACTTCACGCCCGCCACCTATGGCGCACTGCGCCTGATCCAGGCCGAGGGTGGTGCGCTGCGCATAAATAATCGGTCGATCGATGACACCCGCAAGCGCTATACCCAGGTCGGGTTCGAGGTCGGGCATTGGCTCGATAAGCAAAACCAAGTGATGTTCAGCCTCTCGCAAAACGTCGCCACCACCAACGGTTATGCAGGAACCGACGCGTTGTTGCGCCTGGTCCATGTGTTCTGACCTCTGTCTTGGAGCTTGAATATGCACGACTCCTCCCCTACACCCTGGCAGCGGCTGGCGGCTATCGTGCTGTTTGCCGCGATCACGCCGACCATCCTGATGACCGCCCCAGCCGTGGCCGCGCAACTGGCCGTCCAATGGCAACTGAGCCCGGCGCAGATCGGCGACTTGTTTTCCGTTGAACTGGGCGCAATGAGCCTGGCGACCCTGCCGGCCTTCTGGTGGCTGCGCTGCGTGAACTGGCGAGTGGCAGCCTTGGCCGCGGCCGTGCTGTTCATTGCCGCCAACCTGCTGTCGACGCTGGCCAACACCTACGCCCAGTTGCTGATCCTGCGCTTGTTCAGTGCGTTGGCGGGCGGTTCGTTGATGATCATCTGCCTGGCCAGCGCGGCTACCACCGCCAACCCCAGCCGTGTCTACGGGTTGTGGGTGATGGGGCAACTGGTCGTAGGTGCCGTGGGCCTCGCGCTATTGCCAGGTTTATTCGAACGTTATGGACTGCAGAGCGGCTACCTGATCCTGGCGGGAATGATGGCGCTGCTGCTACCACTGGTACGCGGTTTTCCTTGCGCGCACGCTGCGCCACAGGCCATCAGGGCGGCAGTGACTGGCACACGAGTGAAAGCCGTGCTCGGTGTCGCTGCGGTGCTGGCTTTTTACATCAGCCTTGGTGGGGTCTGGACGTTTATCGGTGCCCTCGGCGCCAGCGCCGGGATTTCCGCGCAACACAGTGGCGAGATACTGGCGATTGCGACCGTGATGGGCATCGCTGGCGCAGCCTGCACGTCACTAATCGGCGCCCGCCTGCCGCGCCTGTCATTGCTGCTGGCGGGCTACGCGTTAATGGCGGTGGCGGTGCTGCTCCTGCTGGGCCAGCCCACACTGGTGCGCTTTGCCCTGGCGGCGCTGCTGTTCAAATTCGCCTGGACTTTTATCTTGCCGCTGATCCTCGCTTGCCTGGCCGACCTTGATCACAGCGGCAAGTTGATGAACGCGTCGAACCTGGTGATCGGCGGTGGCCTGGCCATCGGTCCGGCGATAGCCGGCCGGCTGATCGAGGCCAGCGGCGGCTTCGCCGTGCTGGTGATCGGTGGCACCGTGATCACCCTGCTGTCGCTGGTATTGATTCTTGCCAGCCGTCCCGGACCTGTCATTGAAATGGAGCCTGTATGAACCGAACCACCGCGTTTTTCTTTGATGAAATGAGCCTTTGGCACAGCGCCAGCGCCCATGCATTGACCTTGCCCGTGGGCGGTTGGGTACAGCCACCGGCCGGCAGCGGGCATGCCGAATCCCCCGAAACCAAGCGGCGCATGAAAAGCCTGCTGGAAGTGTCCGGGTTGGGTCATCACCTGCACATGCACAGCGCTGCGCCAGCGAGCGAAGCCGACTTGCTGCGCGTCCACGGCCATGCGTACCTGCAGCGTTTCAAGGCGTTGAGCGATGCCGGTGGTGGTGACCTCGGGCCGCAGGCGCCGATAGGCCCGGGCAGCTACGAAATCGCCCGGCTTTCGGCCGGCCTGACGATGGCCGCCGTCGACGCCGTGCTCAAGGGCCTGGCGGATAACGCCTACTCATTGTCACGCCCACCAGGGCATCACTGCCTGGCGGACAGCGCCATGGGTTTCTGCTTCCTGGCCAACATTGCCATCGCCATCGAAGCGGCCAAGGCGCGCAACGGCCTGGGCAAGGTCGCGGTGATCGACTGGGATGTGCACCATGGCAACGGCACCCAATCGATCTTCGAGGCGCGCGCGGATGTGCTGACGATCTCGCTGCATCAGGACGGTTGCTATCCGCCCGGTTACAGCGGCGAGCAGGACCGTGGCCGTGGCGCCGGGCTGGGGGCGAATATCAATATCCCCTTGCCACCCGGCAGCGGACACGACACTTACCTGCACGCGATGACCCGGATCGTGGTCCCGGCATTGGAGCGTTTCCAGCCGGAACTGATCATTGTCGCCTGTGGCTTTGACGCCAACGCCGTCGACCCGCTGGCGCGCATGTTGCTGCACAGCGAATCCTTCCGCCTGATGACTCGCTGCGTGCGCCTGGCGGCCGAACGCCTGTGCCAGGGGCGGCTGGTGCTGGTGCACGAAGGCGGCTACAGCGAAGCCTATGTACCGTTTTGCGGGTTGGCGACGCTGGAAGAGTTGTCGGGTGTGCGCACGGCGGTGGACGATCCGATGCTCGCACTGGTCGAGCTGCAGCAGCCCAAGGCCGCGCTGCTGGCGTTTCAGAAGCAGTGGATCGACCAGTTGGCAATCGAGATGCTTGACTAACCTTTGGACGATGCCAGTCGCCACACCCGCGCAATGTCCGAGGCCCGCTCACGAAGCAGGCGCGGCGCCTCGCTGCACGCCTGTTCCAAGCTCATCGGCCCGGAAGGCAAGGCAAACGCTGCATCCACGCCGTGGGCGTACATCTGCTCATAGCCCTCGCCCAGCGTGCCGGCAATCACAATGACCGGCACGTTGTGTTGCTGGGCGATGCGCGCCACGCCGAACGGGGTTTTACCGCGCAGGGTCTGGGCATCGAAGCGGCCTTCACCGGTGATGACCAGGGCGGCGCCGCGCACGGCTGCGTCCAGGCCCACCAGTTCGGCCACTACCTCGACACCCGCACGAAATTGCGCACCCAGAAAGGCCTTGGCGGCAAAGCCCAGTCCACCCGCAGCGCCGCTGCCCGGTTCGTCGCGTACATCTTTAGGCAGCACCTTCGCGCAGTGGTCAGCGAAGTGGCCGAGGGCGGCGTCCAGCAGTTGGACTTGCTCGGGATTTGCGCCTTTTTGCGGGCCGAATATCGCCGATGCACCGTGGGGGCCACACAGCGGGTTGTTGACGTCGGCGGCGATTTCAAAGCGGACCTGCGCCAGGCGTGGGTCCAGATGTTCAAGGCTGATCTGCGCCAGGCGGGCCAAGGCCAGGCCGCCGGCGGGTAGCGCTTGATCTTCGGCGTCAAACAGTTGCGCGCCGAGCGCCTGCATCGCGCCTGCGCCGCCATCGTTGGTGGCGCTGCCGCCAATCGCCAGGATGATGCGCTGGGCGCCAGCATCCAGGGCGGCGCGGATCAGTTCGCCGGTGCCATAGGTGGTGGTTTTGCAGGCGTCGCGCTGCCCCGGCGGGACTAACTGCAAACCGCTGGCTTCAGCCATTTCGATAATTGCAGTGCGGCTGTCGGCCAACCAGCCCCAATGTGCGTCGACGGCTGCGCCGAGCGGGCCGCGTACGCTGTGATGTCGCAACTCGCCATTACACGCTGCCAGCACCGAATCCACCGTGCCTTCACCGCCATCCGCCATCGGGCACTGGATCAACCGTGCATCCGGCCAAACCTGGGCCAACCCTTCGGCAATGGCCTGGGCGACGCCTTCGGCACTCAGGCTGTCCTTGAACGAGTCGGGGGCGATGATGATTTTCATGGGCTTTCTCCGGTTTTTATGATGCCCATGCTGCCAGTTGGCGGGGCTGCTGACCCCGGTCAGATGCACAAGTGCGGCGGCGCTTTGTTGTTCATTCCGACAAAGCCTGGGGCAGTAGCTGTACGCCCAGGTAGAGGGCGAGCATGCCGTCCAGGGTCAGGGGGTCGACGCCACTGAGTTCGGCAATGCGCTCCATGCGGTAACGCAGGCTGTTGCGGTGAATACCCAAGGCGTCCGCACAGGCCTGGCTTTGCCCGTCATGTTCACACCAACTGCGCAGCGTCGCCTGTAACTGACCATTGCTGTCCTTGGCCAGCACTTTACGCAGCGGGTTGAGCAGTTCGTCGAGCGCGTCGTCATTGCGATGGCGCCAGAGCATAACGGGCAAGCGATAGCGATTGAGGGTCAGCAGGCGCGACTGCGGCAACACATCACGACCATAGGCGAGCAGATCACCGACACGCCGATAGCAGCGACGCAGCCCCGCCAGACCGTCCGCTTGCCCCCCCACGGCAACGCGCAGGATGTTCCAACCGAGGCCGTCGAGTTTTTCCAGCAAGCGCGGGTTGTCGACCTGCACTGCCGCCGGCCGACACCACAGCAATGAGTATTGCGCTGAGCTGACACACCAACTGTCCGGATAACGCGAGGTCAGCCATGTACTCAGGGCTTCCGCCGATTGCCCCGCGCCCAGTTCGAACAGGTACGGCGTGCGCGGCATCTGCGGCTTGAGCCCCAGTTGCTGGGCTTCGTCCACCAGACGCGGCGAATCGCCGCTTTCAGCGAGCAGCAAGGCCAGCAAATCATCACAGCGCTGGCGCCGCCACTGTTGCTCGGCCTGCTGGTGACGATGGCTGACCAGCATTTCGGCGGTCATGCGCACCAGTTCAGCGTAGGTGCGCAGGCCTTCCGGTTCGCCGGTGATGCCGAGCACACCGATCAGGCGCCCGTCATGCAGCAACGGCAAGTTGATGCCCGGCAGCACACCCTTGAGGTGCTTGGCGGTCTGGCCGTCGATTTCCACCACGCGGCCGTTGGCGAGCACCAGTTGCGCGCCTTCATGGCGGGTGTTGATACGCTCGGGCTCACCACTGCCGAGGATCAGACCCTGGCTGTCCATGACATTGACGTTGTAAGGCAGGATCGCCATGGTTCGATCGACGATATCCTGCGCCAGGTCATGATCCAGCTCGAACATGGGGTTAAATTCCTTAAAAAGCGGGGTTGTTCATCGGCACAGCGCAAAGCCGGGTTCGCTGTGCGCAAGCACAAAGACAGCGGCCTGCCAGGTGGCCGAGACTCAGTGGGCGATCAACGTTACCCTCGCATCGCGAAAAATCATAATAAAGAGAGACTGCCATGTCACAGAGCGCCACGACCCCACTGGCCACCGATGACGATAAAAACGCCATCTACAAGCGCATTACCCTGCGCCTGATCCCCTTCATTTTCATCTGCTATCTGTTCAATTACCTCGACCGGGTAAACGTTGGCTTTGCCAAGTTGCAGATGCTCGATGCGTTGAAATTCAGCGAAACCGTGTACGGCCTTGGTGCCGGGATCTTCTTCATCGGCTACGTGCTGTGTGGCGTACCGAGCAACCTGGCGTTGACCAAGTTCGGTCCACGGCGCTGGATTGCGTTGATGATGATCGTCTGGGGCACGCTGTCCACCTGCCTGCTGTTCGTTACCACGCCGACGCATTTCTACACCTTGCGCCTGTTTACCGGTGCCGCCGAAGCGGGCTTCTTCCCCGGCGTGGTGCTGTACCTCTCGCAATGGTTCCCGACCTTCCGCCGTGGGCGGATCATGGCGCTGTTCATGTCGGCGATCCCGGTTTCCGGCTTGCTCGGCAGCCCTTTCTCCGGTTGGATCCTCAACCACTTCGCCGCTGGCCAAGGTGGCCTCGCGGGCTGGCAGTGGATGTTCCTGCTGCAAGGCATCCCCACCGTTGTACTGGGCGCCCTCGCCTACTTTCTGCTCAGCGACAGCTTTGCCAACGCCAAGTGGCTCAAGCCCCACGAACGTGCGGTGTTGGAAGCCGACCAGGCCACCGACCTGGCTAACAAGCCGAAAACCACCACCGACTCCCTGGCGGAAGTGTTCAAGAACCCGGCGATATGGGCGTTCGGCCTGATCTACTTCTGCATCCAGAGCGGCGTGTATGCGATCAACTTCTGGTTGCCGTCGATCATCAAGAACCTGGGTTTCAGCGATAACCTGGTGATCGGCTGGTTGAGTGCGATCCCTTACTTGCTGGCGGCAGTGTTTATGTTGCTGGTAGGCCGCTCCGCCGACTTGCGCAAGGAGCGTCGCTGGCACTTGGTGGTGCCGATGTTGATGGGCGCTGTCGGGCTGGTGATCGCGGTGAACTTCGCCACCACCCCGGCCATTGCCATTCTCGGCCTGACCATCGCCACCATGGGCGCCCTCACCGGCCTGCCAATGTTCTGGCCAGTGCCCACCGCCATGCTCAGCGCCGGCGCGGCGGCAGGTGGGCTGGCGTTGATCAACTCCATGGGCCAGATGGCCGGCTTCCTCAGCCCGTATATCGTCGGCTTTGTGAAGGATGCCACCGGGTCCACGGATGTGGCGCTGTACCTGCTGGCAGCAGTGATCGTTGCCGGCAGTGTGTTGGCGTTGCGGATGACGCGCACTTTAAAGGCATAACGCAATCCATGTGGGAGCTGGCTTGCCTGCGATAGCGGTAGTGAATTCACCACCGTCATCGCAGGCAAGCCAGCTCCCACATTATTGTCCGGTGTTTACAGCAGTCCACCACCGTCGATATCAATGACGGCGCCGGTCATAAAGCCGTTCTCCATCGCTAGCACATACCCCGCCGCAACCTCGTCCGCCTGCCCCACTCGCCCCACCGGCAGCGCGCTACCGGCCTTGGCAAACATCGCCAAGCGCTGATCTTCTGCAAGCCCCGCATAGGCCGGTGTATCAATCACTCCTGGGCTGATCGCATTGATCCGACGCGGCGCCAGTTCCTTGGCCAATTGCTTGACCAGCGCTTCGGTCGCGGCATTGATGCCCGTCTTGATGAACTGCCCCGCCACGGATTTACGCCCCAATTGCCCAGAAGTCAGGCTGATACTGCCGTGCTCGTTCAAAAATGGCAGCGCCAACTGGATCGCCCGCAGTGAGCCCCACAGTTTCACGTTGAAGTTCTGCTGGGCTTCGACCAGGTCGGTTTCGATCAGGGTTTTGGCGCGCACGCTTGGCCCCGAGGTGTACACCAAGTGGTCAAAGCGCCCGACTGCTTCGAACAGGCGTAGCAGGGAGGCCGCATCCGTGACGTCGACGGGCTCGCTGCGCAGGCCGTTCTCGACGCCAGTCACCAGGCGTCGCCCAGCCAGCACCACCTGCGCACCCCGCGCAGCGGCGGCCTTGGCCACGGCGGCACCGATGCCGCTGCTGCCGCCAATCACGATGACGGTTTTGCCGTTGAGGGAAGAAGTCATGGGGAAGAGTCCTATTTGAAAAAGTGAGCGTTTATCTTCCCAGCTTGGCAATCGACGAAAAATCCCGGTAAAACGACAATATCTTTAAAGGATTTTTACAAATGAGTTCAATCCTCGACCTTGAAGTCTTCGTGCGCACCGCCGATACCGGGAGCCTGTCCGCCGCCGCCCGTGGCCTGGGCCTGACCCCGGCAGCAGCGAGCATCGCCCTCAAGCGCCTGGAAACCCGCCTGGGCATGCGCTTGCTGGCACGCTCCACGCGCAGCATGCGCCTGACCGAGGAAGGCCGGCGTTACCTCGACAGCGTGCGCGTGGCACTGGCGGCGCTGAGTGAAGGCGAACAAGCGCTCAAGCAGCAAAGCCAGGGCTTGAGTGGGTTGCTGCAACTGGCCGCACCATCGGATTTCGGGCGCAATGTGGTGCTGGGCTGGCTGGATGAATTCAAGGCAGAACACCCGAATATCCGCCTGCAATTGATGTTGAACGACAGTAACGCTGACCTGTTCCGCGAAACCGTGGACATCGCCCTGCGTTTTGGTGTGCCCCAGGACTCCAGCCTGGTGGCACTGCCCATCGCGCCTGATCACCATCGCGTCGCTTGCGCCAGCCCCGCCTACCTGGCGCGCCACGGTACACCGCGCGAGCCGATGGAACTGTCCACTCACAGTGCGCTGCGGTACATGCGCCAGGGCCAGGTGAGCAAGACGTGGCGGTTTCGCCAGGGTGATCAGCTACAGGAGGTTGAAGTGACCGGTGATTTCCTCAGCAATGACGGTGAAATCGTCCGCCGCTGGGCGCTTGGCGGGCACGGCATCGCCTATAAAGCCAGGCTCGACGTGATCGGCGATATCGCCGCCGGCCGGCTGGTGCCGCTGTTCGAAGACTGGCAAGGGGAGCCGGCGCCGTTCAACCTGATGTGCCCTCACCGCTTGCAGGTGTCGGAGCGGGTGAAGGTGCTGCACCGTTTTTTACAGCAGCGCTGCCAGACGTTACTGAGTAGGTGAAGAAACGCGCGCAGGGCTTGTCCCAGAGCGGCTGAGTCTGGTATTGCATGGGGACGTTTCCCGCCTTGAGGAGTTATCCATGATTTACCGCACATTGGGCCAGTCCGGGTTGAAGGTCAGCGCCTTGACCCTGGGCACCATGATGTTTGGCGAACAGACCAACACCGAGGACTCGCTGCGCATCATCGACAAGGCCTGGGACCAGGGCATCAACTTTATCGACACGGCGGACGTCTACACCGGCGGTCGCTCCGAGGAAATCGTCGGCGAAGCCATTGTGCGCAATCGCCAGGATTGGGTGGTGGCGTCCAAGGTCGGCATCGGCCCGGCGGACGGCTTGCCCAACCGCAGCGGCTTGAGCCGCAAGCGCATTTTCAACGCGCTGGAGGCCAGCCTGACACGCCTCGATACCGACTACCTGGACATCTACTACCTGCACCGCGAAGACCACAACACGCCGCTGGAAGTGACGGTATCGGCGATTGGCGACCTGATCCGCCAGGGCAAGATCCGCTACTGGGGCCTGTCCAACTACCGCGGTTGGCGCATCGCCGAGGTGATCCGCGTGGCCGAGCGACTGGGCGTCGACAAACCGGTGATCAGTCAGCCGCTTTACAACATCGTCAACCGCCAGGCCGAAGTGGAACAGATCACCGCGGCAGCCGCCTACGGCCTGGGTGTGGTGCCTTACAGCCCACTGGCCCGTGGCGTGCTTAGTGGTAAATACGCCCCGGACGTTACCCCCGAAGCCGGCAGCCGCGCGGCGCGCCAGGACAAACGCATCCTGGAAACCGAATGGCGCGTGGAGTCGTTGCGCATCGCCCAGCAGATCCAGCAGTACACCCAAGGGCGTGGTGTGGGGATTGTCGAGTTTGCGATTGCCTGGGTACTGAACAACTCGGCGGTCAGTTCGGCGATTGTCGGGCCACGTACCGAGGCGCAGTGGGATGCCTATATTGGCGCGCTGGAGGTGAAGATCACGGCGGACGATGAGGCGTTTATTGATTCACTGGTGACGCCGGGACATTCGTCTACGCCGGGGTTCAATGACGTGGGTCACTTTGTTTCCGGTCGCATACCACGCGCATAACCCCTCCACTCTGTAGGAGCGAGCTTGCTCGCGAAGAACGCAAGGACGCCACGGGCTACCTGATAGCGCTGCGTAATCGTTGACGTTCTTCGCGAGCAAGCTCGCTCCTACAGGATTTTCCTGAACAACGCCCCAAAACAGCGCAACCCTCTCCCGCCAAAAGCTCCATAATCCCCTCATCTTTTGTATCAACGATTTTCGCGAGGACAGTGTGTCTAAAGGTGTTGTTTTATCGGTCTTGGCCTCGGTGCTGTTTGCCGTGATGTATTACTTCACATCATTGCTCACGCCCTTGAGCGGCCTGGAAATTTTCGGCTGGCGCATGTTGCTCACCGTGCCGTGCATGACGGTGTTCATGATTGTGAGTGGCGAATGGCGTCGGGTCGCAGAGCTGCTGAGCATACTGGCGGCCAAACCTCGGCTGATCGGCGGTGTGTTGCTGTCGTCAGCCTTGCTCGGCGTGCAGCTCTGGTTGTTTATGTGGGCACCGCTGAATGGGCGCAGCCTGGATGTGTCGGTGGGCTACTTCCTGCTGCCGCTGACCATGGTGCTGACCGGACGCCTGGTTTACGGCGAACGTTTGTCACGGCTGCAGCAGATCGCGGTATTTTTTGCCGCGCTCGGTGTGCTCAACGAGTTGTTCCAGGCGGGTGGTATTTCCTGGGCGACACTGGTGGTGATCATCGGTTACCCGATCTATTTTGTCGTGCGCAAGCACCTGGCCACTGATCACTTGGGTGGCCTTTGGCTGGATATGGCGCTGATGTTGCCGGTAGCCTGGTGGTTTGTGCAGCACGGCGAACAAGGCTTTGCCGTCATGGACACTCATCCGAAACTGTATACGTTGATTCCAATACTGGGGGTCATCAGTGCCTCGGCGCTGGTGAGCTATATCGTTGCCAGCCGCTTGCTGCCCTTCAGCCTGTTTGGCCTGCTCAGTTATGTAGAGCCTGTGCTGCTGTTGGGCGTGGCATTGATCCTGGGTGAAGGCATCAAGGGTGGCGAGTGGTTCACCTACATCCCGATCTGGCTGGCGGTGATGGTGCTGGTATTCGAAGGCTTCAAACACTTGGTGCGCCAACGCAAGGCCTGATGCGCAGGCGATAAAAAGCCCGGCCGGGGTTACCCTCGGCCGGGCTTTTCTACGTTTAGTCGGCGGTCAATACACCACGACGCACCTGGTCGCGTTCGATGGACTCGAACAGCGCCTTGAAGTTGCCCTCACCAAACCCATCATCGCCCTTGCGCTGGATGAATTCGAAGAACACCGGGCCCATCAGGGTTTCCGAGAAGATCTGCAGCAGCAGACGCTTGTCGCCTGCCACCGAAGAGCCGTCCAGCAGGATGCCGCGTGCCTGCAATTGATCCACCGGCTCGCCGTGGTTCGGCAGGCGGCCTTCGAGCATTTCGTAGTAGGTGTCCGGAGGCGCGGTCATGAAGCGCATGCCGATCTTCTTCAACGCGTCCCAGGTCTTGACCAGGTCGTCGGTGAGGAACGCCACGTGCTGGATGCCTTCGCCGTTGAACTGCATCAGGAACTCTTCGATCTGCCCCGCGCCCTTGGACGACTCTTCGTTCAGCGGGATGCGGATCATGCCGTCCGGCGCGCTCATGGCCTTGGAGGTCAGGCCGGTGTATTCGCCCTTGATGTCGAAATACCGCGCCTCACGGAAGTTGAACAGTTTTTCGTAGAAATTGGCCCAGTAGACCATACGGCCGCGATAAACGTTGTGGGTCAGGTGGTCGATGACCTTGAGGTTTGCACCGACCGGATTGCGCTCCACGCCTTCGAGGTACACGAAGTCGATGTCATAGATCGAGCTGCCTTCGCCAAAACGGTCGATCAGGTACAGCGGCGCACCGCCGATGCCCTTGATCGCCGGCAGGTTCAGCTCCATCGGGCCGGTCTCGATATGGATCGGCTGTGCGCCGAGTTCCAGGGCGCGGTTGTAGGCTTTTTGCGAGTCCTTGACGCGGAACGCCATGCCGCACACCGACGGGCCGTGTTCGGCCGCAAAGTAGGAGGCAATGCTGTTGGGTTCGTTGTTGAGGATCAGGTTGATCTCGCCCTGACGGTACAGGTGCACGTTCTTGGAGCGGTGGGTCGCGACTTTGGTGAAGCCCATGATCTCGAAGATCGGCTCCAGGGTGCCCGGCGTCGGCGACGCGAATTCGATGAATTCAAAGCCCATCAGGCCCATTGGGTTTTCGTATAGATCTGCCATGGTGGCACCTCATCATTCTTGTAATAGACACAGTATTAGTGGCGAGCAAGGATGAGGTTGCAGGGTGGCGCACAGGAAAGACCTCGCACGCTGCGGGCGAGGAAGTCACCAAAGATGAGGGGGGAGCCGAGTAGCTTCATGGGGTCATCAGTCTCTGACGGCTTAGGCTTGCGTGAGCGCAAGTCCATATTCTTGTATGCGTAAATCGATTCTACACAGCGTAACCGTGTTTGTCCGTACTCTTATCAAATCCCCATTGCCCTGGCGCGTGCAAGGGGTTTGTTGCAGAGGTAGATGCCGAGCAGGATCACTGCCCCGCCGGTGAGCATGGGCAGGCTCAACGGTTCGTCCAGCAATAGAGCGCCACAGATCACGGCGGTGAGTGGGTTAAGCGCGATAAATACGCCGGAACGTGTCGCGCCGATTCGTCGGATACCGTCGTAATAACCAATATAGGCCAGCGCAGAACCCAGCACGCCGAGGTACATCAGGCTCAGTCCTTGCGCGAGAGACACGCGGCCCATCGCCTCCAGCGTAAAGCGCCCCATGATCAGTGTGGTGACGGTCAGCATCAGCGTTCCCAGCAGTATCGACCAGGTGACCGTCTGCAGCGGCCCCAGGCTCTGATTCAAGTTTCGGGAAAACAGTGAGTAGATGCCCCACCCCACTACACAGCCGAAGATCAGCAAATCCCCACGCCACGTGTTGGTTGCTTCGCTCAATACCTGGGGGTTGCGACTGACGATGACCATGGCGGCCCCCGCCAGACACAGCACGATCCCCGCGACCTTGCTGGCACCCAGACGCTCCTTGAACAACCACCAGGACGCCAGGCCGATCACGGCCGGGTTCAGCGCCACGATTAATGAGGCGCGCGATGCGTTGATAGACTGCAATCCATAGAAGAAACACAGGTTGTAGAAAAAGATGCCGAAGAAACCCAGCGTCGCCAGTTGCAGTAGCTGGCGCGGGTTTGGTCGGACTAACGGAATGCGTGCCAATCCTAGAAATACCAGCAATGCCAGACTGGCCAGCGCAAACCGCAGGCTGGCCGCCAGCAACGGGTCGAGCGTCCCGCTCAGGTAGCGACCGGCCACGAAGGTGCCGCCCCAGATCATGGTGACGGCGGCCAACTTCATGTAAGTGATGCGATCTGAGCTGGAATGCACGGGATAAAACTCGAATGGCTTGAGGAGGCGTGCATTCTTCTGGTAATACGGTGTCATCGTAAAATGAGTGATTGCTCATGACCCTGACTCAACTCGAAATCTTTTCCTTGGTAGCCGAGCTGCAAGGCTTTACCAGCGCCGCCCACCGCCTCGGCATCAGTCAATCAGCGGTGTCCCACGCCATCAAAGGGCTGGAGCAGGAACTGGGGGTGGCGCTGTTCAGGCGCCACCAGGCCCAGGTCGAGCTGAGCGATATCGGCATGCAGTTGCTGGGGCGCGCTCGGGCCATGCTGGGCCTGGCGAACACCTTGCAACAGGAAGCCGCAGACGCCCGGGGCATGAAACGCGGGACGCTGCGCATCGGCTCCTTCGGGCCTACCTCATCGAACTACCTGCTGCCGAAGATCCTCAACCGATTCCGCAAGGAGTATCCAGGTATTGAGGTACACGTTGATGAAGGGCCGGACAGGCAAGTCATCCAATGGCTCGACGAACGCCGGATTGATATTGGCTTTGTAGTGCTGGAACAGGAGCGCCTCGACACCTTCCCGCTGTTCGAGGACCAGATGGTGGCGCTGCTGCCGGCCAATCACACGCTGGCCGCCCGTGAGCAAGTCAGCCTCAAGGATTTGTGCAGCGACCCTTTCGCGCTGACCGAGGCCGGTTCAACTGAATTGGTCATGCGACTGTTCAATGAGGCACGCCTGACCCCGACTGTGCGTTATCGCTGCTCGCAACTGCTGAGCACCCTGGAAACTGTCAGTCGGGGCGATGCCGTGAGCGTGGTGGCGCAGGCGTCGTTGCCCGCCGGGAACGACCCTCGGTACGTGCAACGGGCGTTATCGCCACGAGTGCCACGCCAGGTTGGCCTCGCCGTACTGGACCAGCGCCTGTCTTCCCCGGCGGCGCTCGCCTTTATCCGTATTGCCCAGGGCGTGGATTTATAGTGCCGCGTACTGGCCAAATGGGTAGGTGCCGCGAGCTTATTTCGGGCGGGCCATCTATCATCGACTGATATCCGATCCCTGCAACAGGCCGTTTACTCCATGCCCCTGACCGTCAACGGCCCGCGAAAACGCGCCACACGTTACCTGATCACATCCTTGAGTACGCTGCTGCCGATTGCGCTCGGAGTCGTGATCCTGCACTGGCAGGCCGAACGCACGCTGCAGCAAAGCACAGCCCAGACCGCCCAGGAGGCGGTGCGCCAATTCGACCTGATGCTCGACAATACCGCCCTCGCCGCCCAGGCCTTGCTGCCACTGGCGGGGCTGCCCTGTGATAACGGCGCACAGCTGGCCCTGCGCGAACAAGTCACGCGGCGCCCGTTTGTGCGTGCGACCACCCTGTCCTGGCAAAAAAACATCTATTGCAGCTCGTTGTTCGGCAGCAACTACGAATCGCCGGTCAACCCGGATGATTATGTTGATGGCCGGTTATGGCTGATGAACGGCAACCCCGTGACACCGGATACCGCGCTGCTGGTCTACCGATTGGTCGACGGCGACAAGGCAGCTTTTGCGTCGATTGATGGCTACCACCTGACCAACGCCCTGCGCCTGATCAGCCGATACGCCCATCTGGTGCTGCAAGTGGGTCCGAACTGGCTTGGGGCTGATGGCAAGGTACACGACACTGTGGTGCCGACGTTCGCAGTCGCGCACCATCACTTGGAGTCCGAACGCTATCACTACAGCGTCGACGCGGGTATGCCGGCCGGTGAAGTGTGGCGCTACATGCAGGCCCGATACCCGGCACTGTTCAGCCTGATCGTGTTTTTTGGTGTGCTGGCGGGTCTTTTGGCGCACTGGCTGCAAAAGCGCTCCTCGGCACCGACTCACGAATTGCAGCGGGCGTTGGGCGCCAATGAATTCATCCCGTACTTCCAACCGGTGGTACGGGGTGACACCCGCGAGTGGGCGGGATGTGAAGTGCTGATGCGCTGGCAACACCCTAAAGAAGGCTTGGTGCGGCCCGACCTGTTTATCCCCCTGGCCGAGCATTCGGGCCTGATCGTACCGATGACCCGCGCTCTGCTGCGCCAGACCGCCGCACAACTGGCGCCCCATGCGGCGCGCTTCAGCCCGGGGTTTCATATCGGCGTCAATATCACCGCACGCCACTGCCAGGATTTGGCCTTGGTGGAAGACTGCCGCGAGTTTCTCGCCGCGTTTCCCGTGGACCAGGTGACCTTGGTGCTGGAGTTGACCGAGCGCGAGTTGATCGTGCCCACCGACATCACCCGCCAGTTGTTCGACGCCCTGCATCAACTGGGGGTAATGATCGCGATTGATGACTTTGGTACCGGGCACTCCAGCCTGGGCTATTTACGTAACTTCAATGTCGACTACTTGAAGATCGACCAGAGTTTTGTCGCCATGATCGGTGCCGATGCACTATCACGGCATATTCTCGACAGCATCATAGAACTGTCCGGCAAACTCGATTTGGGCATCGTTGCAGAAGGTGTGGAAACGCCTGAACAGTCTGATTACCTGGCCGCTCAAGGCGTGGATTTCCTGCAGGGCTACCTGTTTGGAAGACCGTTGCCGTGCGATGAATTTATTAAATCACTGGCCCGCCATTGAATAGCCATGCACTACCTATGCTGAAATAATGTTATTTAGCCAAAAGACATGATTTACTCGTGGCAAATTAACTACTACAATTTTTCCAGCCTGTGCAGAACTCGCGGGACGGCTTCTTTCTTGAGTCGCCTTAAAGCGCTTGGCTTATAGCTTTGTCTGCAGTTGATATCAGCCAAACACACTATTGGAGTACCTATTTTGTCCAGACTCGCCGAATTTCGCGCAGCCGAAAAAGCCCTTCAAGAGCAGCTTGCCCAGCTGGAATCCCTGAAGAACGATGCCGGCCTGAAGAAAGAAATCGAATTCGAAGAAAAGCTCCAGGGCCTGATGAAGACCTATGGCAAAGGCCTGCGCGACATCATTTCGATCCTTGATCCAAACCCGGGCAAGTCCGGCGTTGCTGCGGCTACCGCACCAAAACAGCGCCGCGCACGCGTGGTCAAGGTTTACCATAACCCGCACACCGGTGAGTTGATCGAAACCAAAGGCGGCAACCACCGCGGCCTCAAGGCCTGGAAAGAACAGTACGGCGCTGCCACTGTAGATTCCTGGCTTCGCGGCTGATTACACCGCACTAACAAAGAGCCCCGCTTATGCGGGGCTTTTTTAATTCGGCGGTTCGGAACCGAACTTAAACAACGTTTCATAATGTTCAGAATCGTCGAAGATTACACACTTAAAGTTTGAGGCTATCGCGCACCGAGCTGACTTCGTCCTTGCTTGCTTTGTACGCATCCGCCTGCCCCGCGTATGAAAAAACATACGCCTTATCGGCATCAACCGCGCCCACCAATGTTTGCGAAAGCACGTGGCGCCCGTTTTCGGTTATCACACAAGTAGTTTCCAGCGCCTCAAGACGGCTCAATGTTGTAGGGCGCATCTTGCTGCACACACTTTGATAACCACCCTGGGCAAAATCTTTCTGGATGGACTTGCGCATCTCCAGCAGTACGCCTTGTAGATTAACCTTATGCCCCGCTTCAATCGGCGTACCGGTCAACTCCATCACCATCAAGGTCGTGCCATTTTCATCATTCTTGATTGCACGCTGGCGCGACACCGCCTGGGGTTTGGCAGGCGCTTCGCCATCGGGTACGACCTCTTCGACCTGCCAGCCACTGGGCCAGTGAATTTCGGGGTCGGCCGCCAGTACGCAGGAACTGCCCACCAGCAAACACACAGCGCTCAACAGCGGTTTACGAAATGCGATCATTGCGAAAAATACCCAAGGTTCAAGCGCCAAAGTTTGAGCCTCGGCGCCCCTGTGTCGCAAGGCCTGCATGGGCTTTTTCATTTGGCGCCTGGGGCAAGCCTTGCGTATCATGGGTCGGCTGCACGGATGCCAGCCGCAAGCCAAGGAACCGCTCACATTTCAGAGCCGCGTTTGCCCCATTTTTTCTGGAGGGCCCATGAGCCTGCACGAACTGAACACTTTCCCGGGCGTCACCGCCCAACCTGACACCGCCACCACGAACTTCGTGTTCAACCACACCATGCTGCGGGTCAAGGACATCACCAAGTCGCTGGACTTCTACACCCGCGTCCTGGGTTTTTCCCTGGTTGAAAAGCGCGACTTCCCAGAAGCCGAATTCAGCCTGTACTTCCTGGCCCTGGTGGACAAATCCCAGATCCCGGCCGACCCAGCCGAGCGCACCCAGTGGATGAAGTCGATCCCAGGCATCCTGGAACTGACCCACAACCACGGTACCGAAAACGACGCCGACTTTGCCTACCACAATGGCAATACCGACCCGCGTGGCTTTGGCCATATCTGCATCTCGGTGCCGGATATCGTCGCTGCCTGCGAACGTTTCGAAGCCCTGGGCTGCGACTTCCAGAAGCGCCTGAGCGATGGCCGCATGAAGAGCCTGGCCTTCATCAAGGACCCGGACGCGTACTGGGTCGAGATCATCCAGCCCGCACCGCTGTAACGAAAAAACCCCATGATTACTCATGGGGTTTTTCATTTCCGTCTGCGGATTTAAGCCGGGGCGGAAGTCCGGATCAAGTGATCGAAAGCACTCAGCGAAGCCTTGGCGCCCTCGCCCACTGCAATCACGATCTGCTTGTACGGCACTGTTGTCACATCACCGGCGGCGAATACACCCGGCAGTGAAGTCTCACCCCGCGCATCGACGATGATCTCGCCGCGTGGCGTCAGTTCTACTGTGCCTTTGAGCCAATCGGTATTGGGCAGCAAACCGATCTGCACAAAGATCCCTTCCAGGTCGATGGTCTTGAACTCGCCGCTGTCGCGGTCCTTGTACGCCAGGCCGGTGACTTTCTGGCCATCACCTTTCACTTCGCTGGTCAACGCACTGGTGATCACATCAACGTTCGGCAGGCTGTAGAGCTTGCGCTGCAAAACGGCGTCGGCGCGCAACTTGCTGTCGAACTCAAGCAAGGTCACGTGGCTGACGATACCGGCCAGGTCGATGGCCGCTTCAACGCCGGAGTTACCGCCACCGATCACCGCTACACGCTTGCCCTTGAACAACGGACCGTCGCAATGCGGGCAGAAGCACACGCCTTTGGCCTTGTATTCCTGCTCGCCAGGCACACCCATTTCGCGCCAGCGGGCGCCGGTGGCCAGGATCACGGTCTTGGACTTCAGGGTCGCACCGCTTTCAAAACGGATTTCGTGCAAGTCGCCGGCGTTTTTCGCAGGCACCAGGCTACTGGCGCGTTGGAGGTTCATGATGTCCACGTCGTACTGGCGTACGTGGGCTTCCAAAGCGCTGGCCAGTTTCGGCCCTTCGGTTTCTTGTACCGAGATGAAGTTCTCGATGGACATGGTGTCCAGCACCTGGCCGCCAAAACGCTCGGCAGCGACGCCAGTGCGGATGCCTTTACGTGCGGCGTAGATCGCAGCTGAAGAACCGGCCGGGCCACCGCCGACGACGAGTACATCAAAGGCGTCTTTGGCGCTGATTTTCTCGGCGGCTTTTTCGATGCCGCTGGTGTCGAGCTTGGCAAGGATCTCTTCCAGGCCCATGCGACCCTGGCCGAAGTTCACACCGTTCAGGTAAACACTGGGCACCGCCATGATCTGGCGTTCGTCGACTTCAGCCTGGAACAGCGCGCCGTCGATGGCGACGTGGCGGATGTTCGGGTTGAGCACGGCCATCAGGTTCAGCGCCTGGACCACGTCCGGGCAGTTCTGGCAGGACAGCGAGAAGTAAGTCTCGAAGCTGAACTCGCCTTTAAGGGCGCGAATCTGTTCAATCACTTCGACACTGGCCTTCGACGGGTGGCCACCGACTTGCAGCAGGGCCAGCACCAACGAAGTGAATTCATGACCCATGGGGATGCCGGCAAAACGCAGGCTGATCTCGGCACCCGGGCGGTTGATGGAGAACGACGGCTTACGCGCATCATCACCATCGGTTTTCAGGCTAATCAGCGTCGTGAGGCTGACAACATCCTGCAAAAGGGCAAGCATTTCCTGGGATTTCGCGCCGTCATCGAGGGAGGCGACGATCTCGATCGGCTGGGTGACCCGTTCCAGGTATGACTTCAACTGAGCTTTAAGATTGGCGTCCAACATACGGGCGATTTCCTGTTCATTCGGTTTATTGCAGACAAAAAAACGCCCGAGCGAATCTCGCCCGGGCGTTTTGGGGGCGGATGCAGCTTACTTAAGTGCGGAATACCGCCCTTGAGACTTCACAGACTTAGATCTTGCCGACCAGGTCCAGGGACGGAGCCAGGGTGGCTTCGCCTTCTTTCCACTTGGCTGGGCACACTTCGCCTGGGTGGGCAGCGACGTATTGAGCGGCCTTGATTTTGCGCAGCAGCTCGGAAGCGTCACGGCCAACACCGCCGTCGTTCAGTTCAACGATCTTGATCTGACCTTCTGGGTTGATCACGAAAGTACCGCGGTCTGCCAGGCCAGCTTCTTCGATCAGCACGTCGAAGTTGCGGGAGATGGTCAGGGTTGGGTCGCCGATCATGGTGTACTGGATCTTGCCGATGGCTGGCGAGGTGTTGTGCCAGGCAGCGTGGGCAAAGTGAGTGTCGGTGGACACGCTGTAGATCTCGACGCCCAGTTTCTGGAATTCGGCGTAGTTGTCAGCCAGGTCTTCCAGCTCGGTTGGGCAAACGAAGGTGAAGTCGGCTGGGTAGAAGAACACCACGGACCATTTGCCTTTCAGGTCAGCGTCGGTCACGTCTACGAAGTTGCCGTTTTTGTAGGCGGTAGCTTTGAACGGTTTTACTTGGCTGTTGATGATAGGCATCGTTGACTCTCCGTCAGGTTTGTAGAAGGGCTTAGTAAGTTGATGAAGTGAATCCTACCCACTCTCTCGACCGATGGCTCATTGGCAAACCTGATGCTGACGATTGGTTTTCCCTATCAGGTGACTGTATTAATAGAAGAAATCTCAAAGCAGCGGTTGCGTCGCCAGGGTCATGCCAAGAAAGGGCGTCGCTTCAACATAGCGCATGGCGGATTTCATGTCGCTCCAGCCGACGTAACTCATCAATGACTTCAAATCCCAGCCGCTGCGGTGAGCCCACGTTGCAAAGCCCCGGCGCAGTGAGTGGCTGGTGTATTGCTCGGCGGGGATGCCGGCCCGCTCCAGCGCCTGGCGCAGCAGCGGAATCACGCTGTTGGGGTGCAGCCCCTCCTCCCCCAGGTTGCCCCAGCGATCGATGCCGCGAAACACCGGGCCACGCACCAATGCCGAGGCGCTGAGCCACTCGCCGTAGGCCTGCACCGGGCACAGGCGCAGCAGCGCTGGGGTGTGATAGGTCTTGCCGAGGTTGTCGCGGTCGCTTTTGCTACGCGGCAGATACAGGCTGATGCCCGCGCCGGGCGTCGCTTGCACATGTTCAATCTCGAGACGGCACAGCTCATCGCTGCGAAAGCCGCGCCAGAAGCCCAGCAGGATCAATGCAGTGTCGCGCTTGGCGCGCAGTAGCCGAGACAGGTCGTGGGCTGCGTCTTTCGCCTCCTTCTCAAGAGAAGCCACCACCTGCTCAAGGTGTTTGAGTTGCAAAGGCTCGGCTTGCTTCTCCTGCGCCGGGTGCACGGCACGAATGCCCTTGAGCACTTTGCGCACCACCGGCGCCTTGGTCGGGTCAGGGAAACCTTGGCTCGTATGCCACTGCGCCAGTGCCGACAACCGTAGCTTGAGCGTGTTGACCGCCAAGACGCCGGCATGCGCCACCAGATAACGCGCCACGCTGTCGCTGGTCGCGGGCAGGAACCCTCCCCAGCTCACTTCGAAATGCTCGATGGCCGCACGATAACTACGTCGCGTGTTATCGCGGGTGGCGGCGTTGAGGTAACGGTCCAGATCGCTCATGAAGGGCCTATTCGTACTGCGGGCAATTACTTTCGCGGATTAAATGCTTATGACACGGGATAATACGCCAATATCCCATCTGTTAATTCATGAATTTGAACGAATTTTTATTCGTGATATAGTATGTATATACGTGTTACGTAACACATCATGAAATCGACGGAGACCCTATGGCTCGTGGCGGCATCAACAAAGCAGTCGTTCAAACAGCACGCCTGGCAATCCTCGCTCGCGGCGAAAACCCCAGCATCGATGCCGTACGCATCGAAATGGGCAATACCGGCTCGAAAACCACGATTCATCGCTATCTGAAGGAGCTGGATGAGAGCGAAAGCCGAGCCACCATCACCGAGGCGCCGATCGACGACGAGCTTGGCGAACTGGTGGCGCGACTGGCGCAACGCTTGAAGGAGAAAGCCCAGGAGCCTATCGACCTGGCCCTGGCGCAGTTCGAGCAACAGAAAGCCGCCCTGCTCGCCCAAGTGGAAGCCCTTGAGGAAACACACGGTCAACTCAAGCAACAATTTGATATCCAGGCCGCCGCCCTGGCAGAAGAAAGCGCGGCCCTGCAAACCGCCAGCGCCAGCCTGCAGACCGAGCAAACCCGTAACGCCGGGCTGAGCCAGGCGTGCAGTGATTACGAGTTACGGATCAACGACAAGGACGAACAAATTCGCTCGCTGGAAGAAAAGCACCTGCACGCAAGGGACGCCCTGGAGCATTACCGCACTGCAATCAAGGAGCAGCGAGAGCAGGAACAGCGCCGCCACGAAGGCCAACTGCAACAGGTCCAGGCCGAATTGCGCCAGGCCCAGCAGAGCACCATGGTGCGTCAGGATGAAATCACCCAACTGCATCGCGACAATGAGCGACTGCTGATCGAGCATCGGGTAACGATGAAAGAACTGACGGCACTGCAGGAACAATCTCGCAAGGATCAGGCCCGGCAACTCAAGTTGAGCGAACAGGTTGGCGTGATCGACAGCGAACGCACCCTGCTTCAGGAACGCCTGCGAGTGGCGGTGCTGGAGAGCCAGTCACGACAGGAAGCGCTGGCCGAATATCAGCAATCGAACAAAACCCTGGAATTGGACCTGATCAAAGCCCAGGCCAGTATCGAGGCATTGCGACTGGCGGCCGCCGTTGCAACGGCGCCAGAGGCAACGCCCGAGAGCTGATCAGCCCGCCACTGGCGTGCGCATGGTGACGAACTCTTCCGCCGCCGTGGGGTGCACGCCGATGGTGTCGTCGAAATGCTGCTTGGTCGCGCCCGCCTTGAGCGCGATCGCCAGGCCCTGGACGATCTCGCCGGCATCCGGTCCGACCATGTGGCAACCCAGCACTTGGTCGGTGTCAGCGTCGACCACCAACTTCATCAGGGTCTTTTCTTGGCACTCGGTCAGGGTCAGCTTCATCGGCCGGAAACGGCTTTCGAAGATCTGCACCTTATGGCCCTTCTCTTTCGCTTCTTCTTCAGTCAGGCCAACCGTGCCGATGTTGGGCAAGCTAAATACCGCCGTCGGGATCATGGCGTAATCCACCGGACGATACTGCTCAGGCTTGAACAGGCGGCGCGCCACGGCCATGCCTTCGGCCAGGGCCACCGGCGTCAGTTGCACACGCCCGATGACGTCGCCGATGGCCAGGATCGATGATTCTGCAGTCTGGTAAAGATCATCCACCTCGACGAAACCACGCTTGTCGAGTTTCACGCCCGTGTTCTCCAACCCAAGGTTGTCCAGCATCGGACGACGGCCAGTGGCGTAGAACACACAGTCTGCTTCCAGCACGCGACCATCTTTCAGCGTGGCCTTGAGACTGCCATCCGCCTGTTTGTCGATGCGCTCGATATCCGCATTGAATTGCAGGTCCAGGCCGCGCTTGGTCAGCTCTTCCTTCAAGTGCGTACGCACCGAACTGTCGAAGCCGCGCAGGAACAGGTCACCGCGATACAACAGCGTGGTTTGTGCGCCTAGTCCATGGAAGATCCCTGCGAATTCGACCGCGATATAGCCTCCACCGACAACCAGGACACGCTTCGGCAATTCCTTGAGGAAGAACGCCTCATTGGAGCCAATGGCATGTTCACGCCCTGGAATCTCCGGAATCTGCGGCCAGCCACCCGTTGCGATCAAGATGTGCTTGGCGCTAAAGCGCTCGCCATTGATCTCGACCTGATGCGCATCCACCAGGCGCGCATGCCCTTCATGCAGGGTGACACCGCTGTTGACCAGCAGGTTGCGGTAAATGCCATTGAGGCGATTGATCTCGCGGTCCTTGTTGGCAATCAGGGTGGCCCAATCAAAATTAGCCTCGCCCAGAGACCAGCCAAACCCGCTGGCTTGCTCAAAATCTTCGGCAAAGTGTGCGCCGTACACCAACAGTTTTTTCGGCACGCAGCCGACGTTGACGCAGGTGCCACCCAAGTAGCGGCTTTCCGCCACGGCCACTTTGGCACCAAAGCCTGCGGCAAAACGGGCCGCACGAACACCGCCGGAACCGGCGCCAATCACATATAGGTCAAAATCGTAGGCCATTTCACTCTCCTCGGCAGGACATCAGCATACCGACTTACGTGGGGCTGAAAAACGAAAAAGCCACCCGAAGGTGGCTTTTTTGGAACAGGCCGCTTACCGCATGAATCAGTAAGCCTTGCCAGTCTTGTAGAAGTGCTCGTAGCAGAAGTTGGTCGCTTCGATGTAGCCTTCAGCGCCGCCGCAGTCGAAACGCTGGCCCTTGAACTTGTAGGCAATCACGCAACCGTCTTTGGCTTGCTTCAACAGGGCGTCGGTGATCTGGATTTCGCCGCCCTTGCCTGGCTCGGTTTCTTCGATCAGCTTGAAGATGTCCGGCGTCAGGATGTAACGACCGATGATCGCCAGGTTCGACGGTGCATCTTCCGGAGCCGGTTTCTCAACCATGTCGCGCACGCGGATCAGGCCATCGCCGATGTCGTCGCCGGCGATAACGCCGTACTTGTTGGTTTCAGTCGGGTTCACTTCCATCACGGCAACGATGGTACAACGGTATTTCTGGTACAGCTTGACCATCTGGGTCAGCACGCCGTCGCCTTCCAGGTTCACACACAGGTCATCCGCCAGTACCACGGCAAACGGTTCGTCACCGATCAGTGGACGACCAGTCAGGATCGCGTGGCCGAGGCCTTTCATTTGGGTCTGACGGGTGTAGGAGAACGAGCACTCGTCCAGCAGTTTGCGGATGCCGACCAGGTATTTTTCCTTGTCGGTGCCCTTGATCTGGTTTTCCAGCTCGTAGCTGATGTCGAAGTGGTCTTCCAGCGCGCGCTTACCACGACCAGTGACGATTGAGATCTCGTTCAGACCGGCATCCAAAGCCTCTTCGACGCCGTACTGAATCAGTGGCTTGTTCACCACCGGCAGCATCTCTTTGGGCATGGCTTTGGTCGCTGGCAAGAAGCGAGTGCCGTAACCGGCTGCTGGGAACAAGCATTTCTTGATCATATAAGTCCTTACAAAGGGCTGTGCGTACGGAATTCGGCGCAGTCTAATCAGGCCGCAGTCACCTTACAATGGGTCCTGCTGGCGTTGCGATGTCATCATAGAGAAAAAATCTCGGCGTAAGTTCCGCTGGTCTTACGGAGCGAGCTCCGGCCGCCACGGCAAAAAACGTCTGCGCCTCAACGTTTCAAAGGGCTGAACCCTTTTTAGCACGCTTTGGCAACGAGAACACTGACCTGGAATAACTTGCGCTGGATCGAGGTGTTTGGCGCTATCATAAGGGCCTTGAACCACACCACGAGATACTTGATAGATGTCAGAACCAAAAGGCGTGAACGGCTACCTGATCACCAAACGAGCGGACGGTTGGCACTTGATCAACTTCCACGGTGACAGCGTCGCCGGGGTATTCGAGAGCGAAAGCCAGGCTATCGCGGTGGCTGAAGTGTTTGTGGATGAAGCGGGCCACGCATCGAGCAAACGGCCGAAAGGCAAGTAAGCGTCCAAGCACTGCGCAAAGGCCCCGGTTGATCGGGGCTTTTTTGTGTTTGTCTGTACGTACATGGCAGATCGCTATAATCTCGCCGAAACGCCCCACGACAGTGTCAGCGCCCTTCCAACACCCTCGATGATGAACACACATGAACAAGATTCTGGCACTGACTGCGGTACTGGCGCTCGCCGGCTGCACTACCACTTCTGACGTCTACCTGAAAAACGGTGAACAAGGTCTGACCATCGATTGCTCAGGCGAAGCCAATTCCTGGGCCAGCTGTTACGAAAAGGCTGACGCCTCGTGTGCCGGCACCGGCTACCGCATCGTCGGTACCGAAGGAACACCGTCGCTCAAGGAAAGCGACAAGACCCTAGGGCAGGACGTGGGCAACTACAAGAGTCGCAGCGTCGTGGTGGTTTGCAAGTAAGCTTCAGGCTTACAACTGAATGTCGGCAAACTTGATACCCAGACTGCGAATGGTCTCCACCAGATCATCCAGGCGCGCGAACGACTCGACTTCGTCCTGATCGTCCACCAGGAAAAAACTGCGGCCGCCGCTTTTCTTGAAAAATACGATCCACTCACCCAAGTCAGCCGGGTTCTGGATGATGTGCGTCGCCGTTATCTGGCCTTCGGCCTGGCGAGCCCTGACGTGTTCACGCTTCATGAAAGACTTCCCAAAAAGACAAATGCCGCACGAACCGAGGGTTTGCGCGGCATTTTTGCATTGATCGGGTAACAGTTTAACGGATGCCCTGCCCATTCGGCACGCATTCCAAATGGGTAGGCTGTATGCCCCGCAGCCTCGCTTCCCCACAAAAAAGCCCGGCTACGCAATGACGGGACCAGGCTTTTTATCGGATTGGAGGTCGCAAAATGAAGCGGGCCTTATCAGCCGGAAATGCAGTCCTCGCCAGCTTTCTTCACGTCACCCGGACGGATCGGCACATTGGACATGCTCTCGTAGAGCTTGATGCTACTGCCACTGGAACGCTCGTCGATCTCGAAGATCGCCGAAGGGTCAGCCGAAAATTTTTGCGGCACAATCACCTGCACGCCGCCGTCCTTATGCGGCTCGATCTGCGGTGGCCGGCGGGTAGTCGACAACTTTTTCACCACACATGCGGCGTATTCCTGGGGTTTCTTCCCAGAAATGACCGCCAGAGTCGGAGGGGTCTGCTTGATATCTGCAACCGAAGCACACCCACCAATCGCCAGGGCCAGAACCAACACACTCCATTTCATACTAAAACCTCCGATAAAGACCCTACGACAGCGGGGATGGTAATTTTCTCCCGCCCACGTAGGATTTATCCCTGATAACTCGGTAAATAACTGTTTTAAATTGTCGACGTCGTTGAAGACGGGCCGATAATAAACGCGCTGGGGCTGATAAACTCCATCTTAACCTACGTATCATTCTGATTTTTCAGAAAAAGCCCTTCTGGAGTCCCCACCCATGAAATTCATCCACCAGCGTGAGCACCTCAACGAGGGCGATATTGTCGTCATCGAATGCTCGCAGACTTGTAATATCCGTCTGATGAGCGATGCGAATTTTCGCAGCTTCAAGAATGGCGGCCGTCACACCTATCACGGCGGCGCCTTCGACAAGTTCCCCGCCAAAATCACTGCACCGAGCACTGGGTTCTGGAACATCACACTGGACGTGGTCACGCGTCGCGCAATCAGCGTGACCCGCAAACCCGCGCTGTCCCATAAGATCCGCATTGTGCGTCGTACCAGCTCCAAGCTGAGCTGATCCGCACACTTCACAGGAAATAGCCGTGAACACCACTACCAAATACGTGATCAAGTACAAACTCAACGGTGAACGCCGCTTTGAGTTCGCTCAACTGCAGACCAACAGTGTGGAAGAAGCTAAACAAGCCCTGGCGAAAATTCATGATGCCAGTGATGAAATCACCGACATCAATGTGAGCAAGGCGCTGTAAGCCAGTGCCCGGCCCCACCGCTGACCTGTTCGCCGACGACGCGTTGCAACAACCCGCAGGGCGTGAGCAGATTGGCGAACAGTCCTACGTATTACGGGGCTACGCCCTGCCCTGGATCGAGCGCCTTCTGCCGGAGCTGCGGCGGGTGCTGGCTCAATCACCGTTTCGGCAAATGGTCACACCTGGCGGCTTTACCATGTCGGCGGCATTGAGCAGTTGCGGCGACCTGGGCTGGACCACCGACACCTCCGGTTACCGCTACTCCCCGCTTGACCCACGCAGCCAGCAGCCGTGGCCGCAAATGCCAGACATCTTGCGTCAATTGGCTGTACTGGCGGCGGCAGAGGCAGGTTTTGCCGACTTTGCCCCCGACGCCTGCCTGATCAACCGCTATGTACCCGGCGCCAAAATGTCCCTGCACCAGGACAAAAACGAACGCCGATATAGCGAACCGGTTGTGTCAGTGTCGCTTGGCCTGCCGGCGATCTTCCTGTTTGGCGGACATGAGCGCAGTGACAAAACCCGCAAAGTCTCGCTGTTCCATGGCGACGTAGTGGTCTGGGGCGGCGTGGATCGCCTGCGCTTCCACGGGGTGATGCCGATCAAGGAAGGCGTACATCCGGTCATGGGCCCGCAACGAATTAATCTCACGTTTCGCGCCGCCGGCTGATTTGATCGCAAGCTTCAGAGTGCCAGGCGCGCGTGGCGCGATTAATCTGGCCTGGATTCGTCAAGAGTGCCGACCATGACTACCGAACAAGATCCTCGCTGGGCAGCCGTCCTCGCCCGAGACCCCAAGGCCGATACGTTGTTCGTCTACGGTGTGAAAACCACTGGTGTGTACTGCCGCGCCAGTAGCGTTTCGCGTTTGCCACGCCCGGAAAATATCGAGTTCTTCGACACCCCGGCGCAGGCCGAAGCCGCAGGGTATCGCGCCAGCAAACGCGCGACCGCAGACCAAACCCAGTTGGTTGCGCACCACGCGCAACTGGTGGCGGACGCGTGTCGATATATCGAACAGGCTGACACTGCGCCCAGCCTGCATGCGCTGGCAACGCAAGCCAACCTCAGCCCGTTCCACTTTCACCGCGTGTTCAAAGCCGTCACCGGCCTGACGCCCAAGGGCTACGCCACCGCGCACCGTTCCCGCAAGGTCCGCGATGGGCTCAAAGGTAAGCACTCGGTGACGGACGCGTTGTATGACGCTGGCTTCAACTCCAACAGCCGCTTTTATGAGTCGGCTGACCAGCTTCTCGGCATGAAACCCAGCGACTACAAAGCCGGAGGGACTAACTCGGCGATCTTGTTCGCTGTCGGGCAGTGCTCGCTGGGGGCGATTCTGGTGGCACAAAGTGCCCGTGGCGTGTGCGCGATTCTGCTGGGGGACGACCCTGACAAGCTGGTACGCGATCTTCAGGATCAATTTCCCAAGGCGGAGCTGGTCGGCGCCGACCAGCGCTTCGAGCAATTGGTCGCGCAGGTCGTGGGCTTTATCGAAGCGCCTGCGCTCGGCCTGGACCTGCCCCTGGATCTGCGCGGCACCGCATTTCAGGAGCGGGTGTGGCAAGCCTTGCGCGATATTCCAGCGGGAAGCACGGCCAGCTACGCGCAGATTGCTGAGCGAATCGGCGCGCCGAAGTCATTCCGTGCGGTGGCTCAGGCCTGTGGCGCGAACAGCATCGCGGTGGCGATCCCCTGTCACCGGGTGGTGCGCAGTAATGGCGAGCTCTCAGGCTACCGCTGGGGTGTGGAACGCAAACAGCAGTTGCTGGAGCGGGAAAACAAGGCTTAACCCAGCTTGCGCTTGCGAAACTCGGCGACCTTATGACGGTTGCCACACAGCGCCATGCTGCACCAACGACGTTTATGAGCCTTGGTGCGGTCGTAGAACCACAACACGCATTCGGGATGTTCGCAGGTGCGGATCAGGTTGAAATCACCATCCACCAGCAAACGTGCTGCGGCTTCAGCAATCATCGAGAGAAATTGCTCCGGGGTTTGCAGTTTGCGCTGACGCTCAACGCGTAACTCACCCGATGTCGGCCAAGCCAACTGCGGATGGCTGACGGCCTTGCGCAAAAAGCCATTCAGCGCGGCAGGATCGCCCTGCGCTCCCTCCTTGCGCGCTTCCAGCAACACACGGATCACCTCGCGCAGCTCCCGGCCCACCCGGAGCAATGCGCCCGGTTCAAACACAGGCACCTGCCCCTCCTTTACCCACTCCAGGCGCACCAGCCAGCGCTCGACGTCGGCATCGGACTGCCAGAAATCATGAGGTTGCGCATCGATATTGGCGCGCGTGTTGAGCATGTCCAACACCGGGTCATCGGCGAGTACATAAGGCTCAAGCGTAGCTGGGATAGTCATGGTCATTCCTCTTCAGGGCGTCGACATAGTAACCGCTATCTAGGCAGATGGATAGTTACAAGAAACGAATATGAAACCGTTATAAATAGTTTAACAGGTTACGTTTTTCGGCGCAGCTTTTGAAAACGGTAACCCGTATATGAACCCAATCAAGTTACAAAGGCGACTTCATCATGACCCTTCCAACCTCCATCGTTCACTACCGCCATGTCGATGCCGACGGCGTGCGCATGTTCTACCGCGAAGCCGGCGACCCCTCGGCGCCGATCATCTTGCTGCTGCACGGCTTCCCCAGTTCGTCGCATATGTACCGCGACCTGATCCCCTTGCTCGCCACTCGCTTTCGGGTGATCGCGCCGGATTTGCCGGGTTTCGGTTTTACCGAGGTACCGGCTGAACGCGACTACCCCTACAGCTTCGATAACCTGGCGATCACCGTCGGACATTTTGTCGATGCGCTGGAATTGACGCGTTACGCGCTGTACGTCTTCGACTATGGCGCACCGGTAGGTCTACGCCTGGCAGTGGCGCACCCGGAACGGGTCAGCGCGCTGATCTCGCAAAACGGTAACGCCTACCTGGAAGGTCTGGGGGACGCCTGGGCACCGATTCGCGCCTATTGGGCCGAACCAAGCCAGGCCAATCGCGAGGTGATCCGCAACGCGGTGATCAGCCTGGAAGGCACGCGCTACCAGTACCTGCACGGCGTGAATCAACCCGAGTTGGTGGCACCGGAGTCCTACATGCTCGACGTACTGCTCATGCAACGGCCCGGCAACGACGAGATCCAGTTGGACCTGTTCCTCGACTACCGCAACAACCTGAAGCTGTACCCGGCGTTCCAGGCCTTCTTCAAGGCCAAGCAAGTGCCAACACTGGTGATCTGGGGCCAGAACGATCCGTTCTTCATCCCGCCGGGTGCACACGCCTATCAAACCGACAACCCGAACGCCGTGGTGGAACTGCTCGACACCGGCCACTTCGCCCTGGAAACCCATGCGGCCCATATCGCCGAGCGGATTCACGCGGTGCTGGGAGACGCCATCAACTAATGGCACATCACGAAACGTGCCGTTCGTCCAGTGAATAAAACAGAGTGGCCGGGTGTCATGGGCCCTGTTAAAACAGGGCAACGCCTCACTAACGCTGGAGAGACATCCCATGAGCACCTGGCCAGACACCCGCATTATCGACCTGCTGGGGATCGAACTGCCCATCATCCAGGCGCCCATGGCCGTGGGCACCACCACGGCCATGGTCATCGAGGCCAATAAAGCTGGCGCGCTGGGTTCGTTACCGGCGGCCGCACTGAGTCTTGCGCAACTGCGCGAAGCACTGACCGCGATCCGTGAGGCCAGCCCACGCCCGATCAACGTCAACTTCTTCTGCCATCAACCGCCAGCCCCCGACGCCGCGCGCGATCGGCGCTGGAAGGAGCTGCTGGAACCCTACTACCGTGAACTGGGTGCCGATTTTGAGGCGCCGACGCCTGTGTCCAACCGTGAACCGTTTAATGAAGCGGCGTGTCAAGTCATCGAAGAATTCCGTCCCGAAGTCGTCAGTTTTCACTTCGGCCTGCCAGAAAAGGCCCTGTTGGATCGGGTAAAAGCCACGGGTGCGAAAGTGCTGTCCTCGGCCACCACTGTGGAAGAAGCAATCTGGCTGGAACAGCACGGCTGCGACGCGATCATCGCCATGGGCAGTGAAGCGGGCGGGCATCGTGGCTTGTTTCTCACCGATGACCTCAATACCCAGATCGGCCTGTTCGCCCTGCTGCCGCAAGTGGTCGACGCCGTCAGCGTGCCGGTGATTGCCGCCGGGGGGATCGGCGATGCACGCGGGATTGTCGCGGCCTTTGCCCTGGGCGCTTCGGCGGTACAGATCGGCACGGCTTACCTGTTTACGCCTGAAGCCAATGTCACGCCTTCGCACCACCACGCACTGCGCCATGCCCAGGCCAGCGAAACCGCGCTGACCAACCTGTTCACCGGCCGCCCTGCCCGAGGCATCGTCAACCGCGTGATGCGTGAGTTGGGCGCAATCAACCCAGCCGCCCCGGCCTTCCCCACCTCCGGCGGCGCGTTGATACCGCTCAAGGCCAAGGATGAAGCGGGTTTCAGTAACCTATGGTCCGGCCAGGCACTTCGCCTGGGCAAAGACACCACCACCTATGAGTTGACGCGTGAACTGGCGCAGCAGGCGCTGGCCAAACTCAACCCATAGAACCTGTGGCAACTTTGCACTGTACCGGCAATGGCCAACCGCTATATATTCCCATACATAGCGGTTAAGCCTTCTACCTATAACAAGCCGTACACCCTCAAAGGAGCTGCTTCATGACGATTCACGCCTCACGCCTGGCCATCCTGGTCGCTGCCCTCGCCTTCGGCTCGGCCCACGCCGATGAAGTCCAGGTGGCCGTCGCCGCCAACTTCACCGCACCGATCCAGGCGATTGCCGCCGATTTCGAAAAAGACACCCGCCACAAACTGGTCGCAGCCTACGGTGCCACCGGCCAGTTCTACACCCAGATCAAGAATGGCGCGCCGTTCGAAGTGTTCCTGAGCGCCGACGACACTACCCCGCAAAAACTTGAAACCGAAGGTGACACCGTCAAAGGCTCGCGCTTCACCTACGCCGTCGGCACCCTGGCGTTGTGGTCGGCCAAGGAAGGTTACGTCGACGCCAAAGGTGAAGTGTTGAAGAAGAACGAATTCAAGCACCTGTCGATCGCCAACCCGAAAGCCGCGCCTTACGGCCTCGCCGCCACCCAAGTGCTGGCCAAGGAAGGGCTGACCGAGAAGGTCAAAGACAAGATCGTCGAAGGCCAGAACATCACTCAGGCCTACCAGTTCGTGTCCACCGGCAACGCTGAACTGGGCTTCGTGGCCTTGTCGCAGATCTACAAAGACGGCAAAGTCACCAGCGGTTCGGCGTGGATCGTTCCCGCCGCCATGCATGACCCCATCAAACAGGACGCGGTGATCCTCAACAAGGGCAAGGACAGTGCTGCTGCCAAGGCATTGGTTGACTACCTCAAGGGGCCTAAAGCCGCGGCCGTCATCAAGTCCTATGGTTACGAGCTGGCCAAGTAAATGCCGTTATCGAGTGCCGATTTTTCCGCGATCTGGTTGACCATCAAACTGGCGTCACTGACTACCGTGATCCTGCTGATCATCGGCACTCCGATAGCCCTGTGGTTGTCGCGCACCCGATCCTGGTGGCGCGGCCCCATTGGTGCCATCGTCGCTCTGCCGTTGGTGTTGCCACCGACGGTGATCGGTTTTTACCTGCTGTTGACCATGGGCCCCAATGGCTACTTCGGCCAGTTCACCCAATGGCTGGGCCTGGGCACCCTCACCTTCAGCTTCGCCGGGCTGGTCATTGGCTCGGTGATCTATTCCATGCCGTTTGTGGTGCAGCCGTTGCAAAACGCCTTCTCCGCCATCGGCACACGCCCGCTGGAAGTGGCCGCGACCTTGCGTGCCAATCCTTGGGACACGTTTTTCACGGTGATTTTGCCCTTGGCACGGCCAGGGTTTATCACCGCCTCCATTCTGGGTTTTGCGCACACCGTCGGTGAATTCGGCGTGGTGCTCATGATCGGCGGCAATATCCCGGACAAGACACGAGTGGTGTCCGTACAGATCTACGACCATGTGGAAGCCATGGAGTATGCCCAGGCCCACTGGCTGGCCGGCTCGATGGTGGTATTTGCGTTCCTGGTGTTGCTGGCGCTGTATTCCAGCCGCAAAACCAAGATGGGCTGGAGCTGATGTCGATGATTGATGTGCGCCTGAAACTTGAGTACTCGGGCTTTGCCCTGGATGTGGACTTGCACTTGCCCGGTCGCGGTGTGACGGCGCTGTATGGGCATTCCGGCTCCGGCAAGACCACTTGCCTGCGTTGCATCGCCGGGCTGGAGCGCGCCGAAGACGGTTTTATCCAGATCAATGATGAAGTCTGGCAAGACAGCCGAAACGGATTGTTCGTGCCGCCGCATAAACGCGCGCTGGGCTACGTGTTTCAGGAGGCCAGCCTGTTCCCGCACCTGTCAGTGCGGGCCAACCTGGAGTTCGGCCTCAAGCGCATTCCCCGTCAGCAACGCCGTGTCGACATGGCCCATGCTACCGAGTTACTCGGTATCGGCCACTTGCTGGATCGCCATCCCCAGCACCTTTCCGGCGGTGAGCGCCAGCGCATCGGCATCGCCCGCGCCTTGCTCACCAGCCCCAGCCTGTTGTTGATGGACGAGCCCCTGGCCGCCCTCGACAGCCAGCGCAAAAGCGAGATCCTGCCGTACCTCGAACGCCTGCACGATGAACTGGATATTCCGGTGCTGTATGTCAGCCATGCCCAGGATGAAGTGGCGCGCCTGGCCGATCACATCGTCTTGCTCAGCGACGGCAAGGCTCTGGCCAGCGGCCCCATCGGCGAAACGCTGGCGCGGCTCGACCTGCCCCTGGCGCTGGGCGACGATGCCGGCGTGGTGATCAACGGCAGCGTCAGTGCCTATGACGATCACTATCAGTTGCTCACCCTGCAACTGCCCGCCAGCGCCTTGCACATGCGTGTAGCCCATGCGCCGTTGGCCGTGGGCAAAGCGTTGCGTATCAAGGTGCAGGCGCGGGATGTGAGCCTCAGCCTGCAAGCGGAGGAACACAGCAGCATCCTCAACCGCCTGCCGGTGACGGTCACGCAAGAGATTTCGGCAGACAACAGCGCGCATGTGCTGGTGCGCCTGGACGCGGGTGGTACGCCATTGCTGGCGCGCATCACGCGGTTCTCCCGCGACCAGTTGCAACTGCACCCCGGTCAGAGTCTGTGGGCACAGATCAAGGCGGTCGCGGTGTTGGCGTGAGCAACCTTTTGGCACGACCGCACACCGCTGCGGTCCATCAGACATACCGGCCTGATTTGTTGCCAAGGAACCCGCCCCATGTCCGACTCTGCGCTGCCCCGCGACCTGCATTACGTTGACGACACCCAGCCCGGCATCCGCCGCAAGACGCTGCGCGGCAAGTTCCAGTATGTCGACCCCAAGGGCGAACGCATCACGGATGCCGACGAGATCAAGCGCCTTAATGCCCTCGCCGTCCCGCCGGCCTACACCGATGTGTGGATCTGCGCCGACCCGCGCGGCCATCTGCAAGCTACCGGCCGCGATGCCCGTGGCCGCAAGCAATACCGTTATCACCCGCGCTGGCGCGAAGTGCGCGACACCGACAAGTACTCGCGGCTGCAGGAATTTGGCACTGCACTGCCGAAATTGCGCAAACAGCTCGAAGCGCAAATAGCCGAGCCCGGATTTACCCGCGAAAAGGTGCTGGCCACCGTGGTAACGCTGCTCGACGCTACGCTGATCCGCGTCGGTAATACCCAGTACGCCCGCGACAACAAGTCCTATGGATTGACCACCCTGCGCACCCGCCACGTGGATGTCAAAGGCAGCGAAATCAAGTTCCAGTTTCGCGGCAAGAGCGGCGTCGAGCACCAAATCAGCGTTAAAGACCGGCGACTGGCGACAGTGGTCAAACGCTGCCTGGAATTGCCGGGCCAGAACCTGTTCCAGTACCTGGATGAAGATGGCGAGCGGCACACCGTCAGCTCCCAAGACGTTAATGACTACCTGCACAAACTCACCGGCGCCGACTTCACCGCCAAGGATTATCGCACTTGGGCCGGCACCGCGATGGCGCTGGCCGTGTTGCGGGAACTGGAGTGGCAGCCCGAGTCCGATGCCAAAAGGCATGTGGTAGCGATGGTCAAGGATGTCGCCAAGCAGTTGGGCAACACCCCAGCGGTGTGCCGCAAGTGCTACATCCACCCTGCCGTGCTGGAGCATTTCAGCCTCGGCGAACTCTCCAAGTTGCCCAAGCCGCGCCTACGCAAAGGGCTCAAGGCCGAAGAAGTAGCCCTGGCGATGTTCCTGGAGCAACTGGCGGCAGACTTGCCGAAAAAAGCCAAGACGGGTTAGGCTTTGCCTCCCTTCTGATCCGCAGGACGACCGCCGACGTGAACCACTAAGCCTTCCAAAATGTATCTGCAACGAGCCGCCTGGCGCGCTTGTTGGCCTGTCCGACATTTTTTTGGAGGTGCTGATGACTGACGTCAACCGGCTGCCCGTCCTTGTTTCCCTGCAACACCTGAGCTTCCAGTTCGCCAATGGCGAAACCCTGCTGGATGACTTGACCTTGTCCATCGATCACACACCTACCGGCATTGTGGGGCGCAATGGTCGAGGTAAAAGCATTCTGGCCCGCTTGATCGCTGGGCTGCTGGCGCCCTCCTCTGGCTCACTGAATGGCCCAGGCCGAGTGATCTACGTTGCCCAGAGCATCGCGGTTACGCCAGGGGAAACGGTCGCCGATCTCACCGGCAGCGCAGAGATATTGGCTGCCCTTGAGCGCATGACCCGAGGCGCCGCACAGGTCGAAGACCTGGAATTGATCGACGACCGCTGGGACCTGGCTGAGCGTTTGCGCACGGCCCTGGATGGCGCAGGGCTGTCGCACCTGTCTTTTGATACCCGAGCCGACCAACTCAGCGGCGGCCAGTTGGCCAGGGTCGCGATCATCGGCGCACTGCTGGCCGCGCCGCCGCTGCTGGTGCTCGATGAACCCACCAACCACCTCGACAGCGATGGCCGCGCTTGGCTGCTGCGTGTGCTCAGCACTTGGCGGGGTGGCCTGGTGGTGGTCAGCCATGATCGGCAATTGCTCAATGCCATGGCGCGCATCATTGAACTGTCACCCCTCGGCGTAAACGTCTATGGCGGCAACTACGATGCCTACCGCCTGCAGCGCGATGCCGAACAACAGGCCGCCATCGCCGCGCTCGACCATGCACGCCTGGAGCGCAGCCGCGAACGGCGGCGCCTGCAAAAAGACCACGACAGCCTGCAACGCAACGCCGCGCGCTCACGCAAGCATGCGGAAACCGCCAACGTCGACCGTTTTACCAAGGCGCGCTGGAAAGGCGCCGCCACCGAAATCGTCAGCACCGTACGCAGCGCGCATTGGCAACATAAACACGAACTGGATGCCCAGGTGCGCCAGGCTTATGAACGGGTCGAAGATGAATCGCCGACCTTGTTGGCATTGCCCGCATCAGCGGTGCCCAACGGGCGACAGGTGCTGTCGTTGGTAGACGCACAGTTACCGTGGCTGCCGTCGACCTGCCTGAATGTGCATCTTACAGGTCCGGTGCGCGTCGCCGTGCGTGGGCCGAACGGCTGCGGCAAGTCCACGTTGCTGAAGGTACTGGCCGGTCAATGGCAGGTCGTCGCGGGTGAATGCAGGGTGCATCTGCCCTGCGCCTACATTGATCAGCACCTTGCGCTGCTGGACGATCAGCGCTCCATCGTCGAGCAACTCAACCTGTTCGACACTCCCTTGGCCGAAGCCGAATTGCGTACACGCCTGGCCTTGCTGCAACTGGATGCCTTGCGCGTCACCCAACCCACCGGGCAACTCAGCGGTGGCGAACGCTTGAAGGCCGCGATGGCAATTGCCTTGTGGCGCGAAGTGCCGGCGCAACTGCTGTTACTGGACGAGCCCACCAACCATTTGGACCTGGAGTCGGTGATGGCTTTCGAGCAGGCGCTGCAAGGTTTCAACGGGGCGATGCTGGTGGTCTCCCATGACGCGGCGTTCATTCAATCGATCAAGCCCACCCATTTCCTGGATTGGCACGACACAGGTTGGTCCCTGGAGCCTGTCTGAGGTCATTGCACCGGCGCGTAAAGCGTCCTACGGTAGTGGCCGGATAATCTCACCGAGGAACCCGGCCCTATGCTGCCTTCGCCCCGCAAGCCTTACGCCAATGCTGCACTCGCCCACCGGCAACGCTGGCGTGGCCGGGTCGGGCTGATGCTGGTGGCCAGTCTGTCAGTGCTGGCGGGGATGACCGATGCCATCGGCTTCATGGCGAGCGGTGACTTCGTTTCGTTCATGAGTGGCAACACCACGCGTCTGGCGGTGGCGATCAGCGCGGGTGATCTTGGGCTGACCGGGCGACTGTTGTTGCTGGTCGCGACATTCGTGGTCGGCAACGCGTTGGGGGTGGTGGTCAGTCGAATGAGCCGTCGCCACGCCTTGCCGTTGCTGCTGTGTATTGCAGCGTTGTTGTGCGGCGCGGCATGGCTGCCTTTCGCGGATACGCTGCCCGCGCTGCTGGCGGCGATCATTGCGATGGGCATGCTGAATGCGGCTGTGGAAGAGGTCAACGGACTCCCCGTAGGGCTGACTTACGTCACTGGCGCGCTGTCACGCTTTGGTCGTGGGCTCGGACGCTGGGTGCTCGGAGAGCGACGCAGTGGCTGGCGCGTGCAGTTGATCCCATGGGCCGGCATGTTCGTGGGCGCGGTGATTGGCGCATTGCTGGAGCAGCAGATGGGCTTGAAGGCGCTGATGGTCAGCGGCGTGCTGGCGGGGTTGTTGGGGTTGGTATCACTGAAGATCCCCCGTCGCTGGCACCTGGGTTACATGCCGCGTTGAAGAAAAGGAAGGATGCTCGCCCGACGTTTAAGCCTCGACGTCCGTGTACTGGTAAAGAGCCATCATGTCGGGCGAGCGGGTGAATCATAAGCTAATGCCCGGCGGCTGTCGTGCCAGGCATTTCCTAAATCGACTAAGGCAATGGATTACAGGCAGGTCGCGAGTGCGGCCAAACGACGCTTGGCGGGCATGTTGTCTTCTGCGGCGTAGTACTTGATAGAAGAACCGGCCCCCGCGCTTTGCACGTCAACGAAGTAGTCGCCAGCAGTGGTGTAGACCGTGTAACCACCCGCCGCGATCGGCTCTTTGAAGCCGCCGGCATCAACGCCGAACACGCTTTCGTCCTGCCAGCCGAACTGCACGCATTCGGCAACGACCAGGGTTGCCTTGTCCGAAGCCAGGGTCTTGTAGGGCGTGCCTGCGCGCGCTTCTTTCATCTTCGAACCCGCGCAACCGGCCAGGGCCGCCAGTACCAGTGCGCCAATTACCACCTTGTGCATGCCATTGCTCCGTTGGAAAAAAACGCGACTGTACCATTGCCGCGGGCTCGACTGACGGCTGCATAAACTTTGTTTCACTGTAAAGGGAGAAGGCGCGGCCTATAGTGGCCACGCTCATTTTTAGAAGTCTCCCTTCGGCCCGCCCTCCCGCGGGCTTTTTTTCGCCTGGGCTTTAGAGCAACCAGCGGAACAGATAGAACAACGCCATGCTCAGCAACACGGTGACCAGCACATTGCGCGTCCAGAACATCAGCGCCACTGCGCTGATACCCGCCAGCAGATAGGGGTTGGCCGGGCTCAGGTTCAGATGATGATCCGCTAGGAAAATGATCGGCCCGCAAATCGCCGTGAGCATGCCCGGCACGGCAAACCCAAGAAACTCCCGTGCGCCCCGGTTCAGGCGCACCGGCAGGCGCGGCTCGATAAACAGGTAGCGGTTGAGAAAGACCGCCAGGCCCATTATCACAATCATCAGGAAGATCATGGCTGCCCTACTCCCAGTCGCTTGCAGGCATAACCCGCGCTCATGCCCAGCAAGCCTGACACCACCACCGCCGATTCCCAATGCAGGAAGCTCAGCCACACCGAAAACAACAACGATACGGCCACGCAAACCACCGTGGGTATGTCACGCACCACCGGCGTGATCAACGCGATAAAGGTGGCGGCAATGGAAAACTCCAGGCCGAGTTGGTCGAGGCCGGGGATGCTTTTGCCGAGCACGATGCCCGCGAGGGTGAACAGGTTCCAGGCGATATAAAACGTCAGCCCGACGCCCAGGGCATACCAGCGGTTGAACGTCTCGCGGTCATAGTGGCTGACCAGGGCGAAGAATTCGTCGGTCAACAAAAAGCCCAGGCTGATGCGCCAGCGGGTCTTGAGGGGCGAAAGGATCGGCCGCAGATGCATGCCATACAGCAGATGCTGGGAGGTCAGCAGCAAGGTGGTCAGCACGATGGAAATCAGGCTGGCGCCACTCTTGACCATGCCAATGGCGACCAGTTGCGCCGCACCGGCAAACACGATGGCGGATAAGCCTTGGGCTTCCAGCGGGCTGAATTGCGCATCGATGGCCATGGAGCCGGCCAGCAGACCCCAAGGCGCGCAGGCCAGGGACAAGGGAATAACGGCAATGGCGCCGCGAGCGAAGGCGTAATGAGGTAAGGCGGTAGGCATGGAAACGGCTCATCGACAGACAGTCGACAAGCATGCCAGCGCAATAAGGGGCTTGTCTTGAACGATCTTGCTCAGGCGAGCCTGACCGACACCTGCTCCACCGAATCACGCGCTTCGCGCAACTCATAGGCATCCTGATTGAGCCGGTGAATCGTATTGAGCAGGCGCTGGCGCAGCACTTCATCGCCGAGTTTTTCGACGGCGCGCATCAGGTCGAACGCGGCGGTTTCGTTATTTTCCGCGACGGAATCGAGGGTCTTGCGCAGGTTGCGAGTGGCACGGGTCACGCGGGGTCTTCCTTCATCAGCAATGGGCAGGCACTTTAGGACATTCGTGTTTCATTTTAATTTCAAACACTTGTGGCGGATTTCAAGGCATTTGATCCATATCAATTGAAACAGGGTTTGACTGATACATATGGAAATACGTATATTCGGATAACCATATATTCAAAGGCCTTGGCCATGTCGGACTCCCTCTCCCCGCCCACCCTCTTCAAATGCCTGGCCGATGCCACCCGCGCACGCCTGACGTTACTGATCCTGCGTGAAGGCGAACTTTGCGTGTGCGAACTGATCCATGCCTTGGATGACAGCCAGCCGAAAATCTCCCGCCACCTGGCGCAACTGCGCAGTTGCGGATTGCTGCAGGACCGTCGTCAGGGCCAATGGATCTACTACCGCATCAACCCAGCGTTGCCCGAGTGGGTGACGCAGGTGCTGCACACCACCCTGCAAGCCAACCAGCCATGGTTGCACAGCGACGCACAGCGTCTGGATGCAATGGGCGACAGACCACAACGGGCCAGCACCTGCTGCTGAGCCATCGGAGCCTTTATTCATGCTTGTCGCAATTGCCATTTTTATTTTCACCATCGTCCTGGTCATCTGGCAGCCCAAAGGTTTGGGAGTTGGCTGGAGCGCCACGATGGGCGCGATCCTGGCCCTGGCCTGCGGCGTGATCAGCCTGGCTGATATTCCCGTGGTGTGGCACATCATCTGGAATGCCACCGGGACCTTTGTCGCGCTGATCATCATCAGCCTGTTGCTTGACGAAGCCGGCTTCTTCGCCTGGACTGCACTCCACGTCGCACGCTGGGGCCGTGGACGTGGCCGACGCTTGTTTGCCTATATGGTGCTGCTCGGCGCCCTGGTCTCGGCGCTGTTCGCCAACGACGGCGCGGCACTGATCCTCACACCCATCGTAATGTCGATGCTGCTGGCGCTGCGCTTTTCCCCGGCGGCGACCCTGGCGTTCGTCATGGGCGCGGGCTTTATCGCCGACACGGCGAGCCTGCCGCTGGTGGTGTCGAACCTGGTTAATATCGTCTCGGCGGATTACTTCAAGATCGGCTTCAACGAATACGCCGCCGTGATGGTGCCGGTGAACTTCGTCAGCGTCGCGGCCACGCTGGCGGTGCTGCTGTGGTTCTTCCGCCGTGATATCCCGCAGACGTACGACCCCGCCGACCTCGCAGATCCTGCCAGTGCCATCCACGACCGCGCGACTTTCCGTGCCGGCTGGTGGGTGCTGGGCATCCTGTTGGTAGGTTGCTTTGCCCTGGAACCACTGGGCATTCCGATCAGCGCGATTTCCGCCGTGTGCGCCGTGCTCCTGTTGGTGATCGCCGCCAAGGGCCACAAGATCTCCACGCGTAAAGTGCTCAAAGAAGCACCGTGGCAGATCGTGATCTTTTCCCTCGGCATGTACCTGGTGGTCTACGGCCTGCGCAATGCCGGCCTCACCACCTACCTGGCCACCTGGCTCGACACCTTCGCCACTTACGGCGTCTGGGGCGCGGCCATGGGCACCGGCGTGCTGACGGCGCTGCTGTCTTCGGCAATGAACAACCTGCCGACGGTGTTGATCGGCGCGCTGTCCATCGAGTCCAGCCATGCCGTGGGCGTGGTCAAGGACGCGATGATCTACGCCAACGTGATCGGCAGCGACCTGGGCCCGAAAATCACCCCCATCGGCAGCCTCGCCACCTTGCTGTGGCTGCACATCCTGGCGCGCAAGGGCATCACCATCACCTGGGGCTACTACTTCAAGGTCGGCATTGTGCTGACCCTGCCGGTGCTGTTGATCACCCTCGCCGCCCTTGCCTTACGCCTGAGTATCTAAAGGAGATCGTTCCATGAAAGTCCTGTTCATGTGTACCGCCAACAGCTGCCGCAGCATCTTGTCCGAAGCGATGTTCAACCACCTGGCGCCGGAAGGTTTCGAGGCGATCAGCTCCGGCAGCTTTCCCAAGGGCCAGGTCCTGCCGCGCAGCCTGAGCACCTTGCAGGCCGCCGGTATCAGCACCGAAGGCTTGTACAGCAAAGGCAACGACGCGTTCGAAGGCAGCCCGCCGGACGTGGTGATTACCGTGTGCGACAAGGCGGCCGGCGAAGCGTGCCCGGTGTATTTCGGGCCAGCGGTGAAGGCGCACTGGGGGTTGGAAGACCCATCGGACGTACAGGGCGACGACGCGAGCGTGCAGGCGGCATTCGATGCCACGCTGAAGACCATTGCCACTCGCTGCAGGGCGTTTTTCATTCTGCCGTTTGCCGAGCTCAGCCCAACTGAACTCAAGGCAGAACTCGCTCGAATTGCCGAGCTGTAATCGGAGGCCCCATGACCACCCTGCCCAACCTGGACCTGTCCCTGTTCCCGTCAAAACCGGATGGCTCGGCCCAACCACCGCGCATCCTGCTGCTTTACGGCTCGACCCGGGAGCGCTCGTTCAGCCGCCTGCTGGTGGAAGAAGCCGCACGCCTGTTGCAGCACTTCGGCGCGCAAACGCGCATCTTCAACCCCAGCGGTTTGCCACTGCCCGACGATGCGCCGCGTGACCACCCCAAAGTCCAGGAACTGCTGGAACTGATGCAGTGGTCCGAAGGCCAGGTGTGGTGCTCGCCCGAGCGCCACGGCTCGATGTCAGCGGTGTTCAAGGCACAGCTCGACTGGGTGCCGCTGGCCCTTGGCGCGGTGCGTCCGACCCAAGGCAAAACCCTGGCGGTGATGCAAGTGTCCGGCGGCTCGCAATCGTTCAACACGGTAAACCAGTTGCGCGTGCTGGGGCGCTGGATGCGCATGTTCACCATCCCCAATCAATCCTCGGTGCCCAAGGCCTTCATGGAGTTCGATGATCAGGACCGCATGAAACCTTCCGCCCTGTACGACCGTGTGGTCGACGTGATGGAGGAACTGGTGAAGTTCACCCTGCTGCTGCGCGAGCGCCCCGACCTGGTGGACCGCTATTCCGAGCGCAAGGAAAGCGCCGACGAACTCTCGCACCGCGTCAATCAACGGTCGATCTGAGCCTGCCTGCCAGCGTATGCTCGTGCCTGTCTCCTGACTGAGTTGAATCGATGAGCGCCGTGCGACACTCCTGGCTGGGCCACTATGAAATCAGCAGCACCGCCTGCACCGGCCTGACCTTTGCCCGCCATAGCCATGATGAATGCGTGATCGGCGTGAACCTGCTGGGCGAAGAGAAAGTCTGGCTAGACCGTCGGGAATTCGACGCCGGGCCCGGCTCCATCACCTTGTACAACCCCGGCCAGATTCAGGGCGGCGGCGCAGCGGACGGCGCGCCCTGGCACTTTGTGAGCCTGTACGCCACGGCGGATCAATTGGCCACGGACCTTGGGCTGGGGCATTTGGAGTTTGATCGTTCGCTGTGCTTCCAACCCGACCTTGCGCTGCGACTGGCCGTAGCGATCAAGGGTGCATTGAGTACCGATTCACTGGTTCGCGAACTGAATGAAGAGGCGTTGGTGCTGCTGTTGGGGGAAGTGGTGAATATCAGCGGTGTGCGCCTGCCAGGCAGCACCGGCACCGGCAAGCCTCTGATCAGTCGCGCCCAGGAACTGCTTGCCGAGCAACTGGATCAACCCTTGACGCTGAACCACCTTGGCGCTGAGGTGGGCCTCTCCAAATTCCACCTGCTGCGCGCCTTCCAGAAAGAAACCGGGCTGACGCCCCGCGAGTGGGCCATGCAGTTGCGCACGCGCCGCGCCAAGGGGCTATTGCGCAACGGCATGGCCGCTTCCGACGTCGCTCATCACCTGGGCTTTGCCGATCAAAGCCACCTCAACCGGCACTTCCGCTCCGCCTACGGCATCACGCCGGGTCTTTATCAAAACGCTGTTAAACGCTGAACAGCGCAATCTGGTCCAAGACACCTCCTCGGCTCATCCTCACACTGCCTGCCATCTCTTGAAGGAATGTGGGCATGCTGACGATCTTCTTTTACGCAGTGGTATTCGGTTTTGTGTTCTGCCTCTCCCCCGGGGCTGTGCTGGCGGAAACCCTGCGCCGTGGCCTGCTGCATGGCTTCACACCGGCCCTGTTGGTGCAATTTGGCTCACTGGTGGGCGATGCGGTGTGGGCGGTGATCGGCCTGACCGGCATCGCCCTGCTGGTCCAGCATGATGCCGTGCGCGTGCCATTGACGGTGGTGTGTGCGTTGTACCTGGCCTGGCTCGGCATTCGCAGCCTGATCGACGCCTGGCACCTGCCGCAGGCAGATAGCGCGCCCGCCAGCACCCGACAAAACGCACTGGCCACCGGGGCGGCGATCTCCCTGGCCAACCCGAAGAATATTGTCTATTGGGGCGCGCTGGGCAGCGCACTGTCAGGCATTGTCGGCACCACGCCCAGCCACGGGCAGACGCTGATGTTCTTTGCCGGGTTCATGCTGGCGTCAGTGCTGTCCTGCTTTCTGCTCGCGGGGCTGGTCAACCTGTTGCGCCAGAACGCCTCGCCCACCTGGCAGCGCATCAGCTATGCCGCCTGTGGGCTGGTGCTGATCTATCTGGCGATATTGGCCGCGCAAGGCATTTGATCAGGCTGGCCAGCGGCGATGCAGGTCATCGATGACGTAGGCGTGCCCGTGCATTCCCGCTTTATGGCGTGCCAAGTGCGGATGACCCACGGGCAGATCAGGGTGTTCATGCACCACCGCAGGTTGCTCATGTTCTGGCCGCCAGAGGCTGGCGCAGGCGATCAGTGCCAAGGTCGCCACAAACCCCAGGCTGGCAAATGTCTGCGACATTCCGACGTTGGCACTGAGCCAGCCGGCCAGCGGGTAAGTCAGCAGCCAGCAGATGTGCGACAACGCGAATTGCGCAGCAAACAACGCAGGCCGGTCTTCGGCATGAGCGGAGCGACGCAACAGGCGTCCGCCCGGGGTCTGCACCAGGGAATAACCCAGGCCCAGCACCCACCACAACAGCAGCATTTGTCGGTAATCCGACAGGTAGACACCCACGCTGAGCCCCATGATCAGCAAGCCGCCGCCTGAAATCATCGCGGCGCGATCACTGAGCCGCGCCAGCACCCTCGGCAACACCAGCGCTGCCATCATCGAACCCGCCCCGAACGCGGCCAGCGCAAACGCCGTGAAGCGTTGCGGCAGGGCAAACCCCGACTGTACCAGCACCACACTGTTGACGATGACCATCGCACTCGCGGCCGCCACCGCCAGGTTGAGCGCGAGCAAACCGCGCAAACGCGGGGTCGCCAGGAAAATCCGCAGACCACGGGTGGTGCGGTCATAGATACCCCGCCGCACCGCCGCCCTGGCCTGCGGCAGCAGCACCGAAGACACCAGCAGCGCCGAGATCAAAAAGCCCGCTGACGTCCCGGCAAACAAGCTATGAAAGCTGATGATGCTCAGCAACATCGCCGCGAGTATTGGGCTGATCACGCTTTCCATGTCGTACGCCAGGCGCGCGAGGGACAGCGCCTTGGTGTACTGCGCCTCATCGGGGAGGATCTCGGGAATGGTCGCTTGAAAGGTCGGCGTAAATGCCGCCGAGGCTGACTGCAGCACAAAAATCAGCAGATAGACCTGCCAGATCTCCGTGACAAACGGCAACGCCAAGGCGACCAAGGCGCGGATCAGGTCCAGGCTCACCAGCATCGCCCGGCGTGGCAAACGCTCGGCAAAGGCTGCCGCCACCGGCGCAACGCCGATATAGGCCGCCATCTTGATCGCCAACGCCGTGCCCAGCACGGTACCGGCTTGATCACCCGCCAGGTCGAATGCCAGCAGCCCCAGGGCCACCGTGGTCAAGCCGGTGCCGATCAGCGCAATAATCTGGGCGAAGAACAGGCGCCGGTACGTCTTGTTTCTGAGCACATCGAACATGGGAATCTCCCCTCGCGGCCTACAGGTATTTGGTCAGTTGCTTGAGTTCGGCCAACGAGGCCTGGCCATCCAGCGTCACGCTGCCTTCCAGGCAATGGTCGATATGGTCCTGGATCAGCGTGCGCTTGGCCTGGCAGATGGCTTTCTCCACCGCGTGCAATTGCTGGGCGATATCCACACAGGGACGCTGCGCCTCGATCATGCTGGTGATGCTGCGCAAATGACCTTCGGCACGCTTGAGGCGTTTGACGATGGCTTCGTGGGTTTGGTGAACATGTTCGCTCATTGAAAGGCTCCTTCGACGGTGCGCCGATCGTATCCCCCCAGGGAGGATGCAGGCAAGCCCGTTCATCTCCTTCGCGGAGAATAGATACCCACACACTCGAAACCCTGACTAAGTGTAAGTACCTGAAGAAATGAAACAGCCCTTCTGTCTGAACAAACTCTGAACTTGTAATGAATTAATACATTAAACGTTGACATCCTGCAGCGTCGTGAGTAGATTGCCCGTGCCTGCAACTGGGGCCTTTTTTAAACCTCACAAAAGAAGCCAATGGACACAGTATCTAGTCGCTGTCCGAGCACCGCTTACGCGGGCATCGGGCGCCAAACCCAGAATATGACAGGACTCGCCTCCCCGGTCCGGTAAGCTGCGCTAGAGCTCGATGCTCCACCGTAACTGCCTCGCCGGTCGCCTGTCCGGTCCCGAGGTGTGTTATGACCTTCCAAGCCCTTGTTTTGCCTGATGTACGCACACTAGCGGCCGCCCTGCGCGCCAAACTGTGCCGTGAGCCTGTAGGCTTTTCCCCTACCCGCTCAGCGTTTGCTGCACCCTCCCCTCAAGTGCGCCCAGCCTACCCGCTGGCGCATTGGCGTATCTGCCCGGAAAGCGGCCAACTGGTGCAGCACTGGGATCACGCCGACCCTCAAGACCCGCAGAGACCCAAGGTTTCCAGCCTGGCACAGGCCAGCTTGATGCTCGGTCTTTATGTGAGCGCTCGCGCCGCCTGACCCGGCTGGAAACAGCAACTTCCTGATCCATGTTCTGGAGTTCTTTATGAACACGTCCAGTAGTAGCCCGCTGCGCGCTAGTTAACTAACGCGCTGTTAGCGGGCACTGTAGAAGTTATGTGAACACCTTATTTAAACCGATCGCGAAGTTAGCGACTCGGCATGCTTTCGCTCGCCTGTCTTCAGGTAAGTACCGGGTATGTTTTGTCGAAAATTGGCGACAGGAGTACAGACAATGAGCGCCGTAAAAAACACGCCTCTGCACAAAAAGAATGGCACCGACGCCGACACCAAACTGTCGATGCGTGCCGCCCGCGAAGCCCAGAACGGACTGTCGGCCACCTTGGCGAACGTACGTGCCACCCAGGACGGCTTGACCGAACTGGACGCCTCCGCTCGCCTGCAGCGCGAAGGCTACAATGAAGTCGCCCACGACAAGCCACCTCACGCCATCGTCCAGTTCCTGCACGCACTGAACAACCCGTTCATTTATGTGCTGTTGACCCTAGGCGGCATCAGCTTCTTCACCGACTGCTGGCTGCCGATGCAGGAAGGCGAAGACGCTGACCCGACCAAAGTGATCATCATCATGACCATGGTGATGCTCAGCAGCCTGTTGCGCTTCTGGCAGGAACACCGTTCGGCCAAATCTGCCGAAGCCCTGAAAGCCATGGTACGCACCACGGCCACCGTGTTGCGCCGTGAGCAGGTAGGTTCGCAACCCACCCTGCGCGAAGTGCCGATGCGCGAGCTGGTGGCTGGCGATATCGTGCAGCTGTCGGCCGGCGACATGATCCCGGCGGACATCCGCTTGATCGAATCCCGCGACCTGTTCATCAGCCAGGCCGTGCTGACCGGCGAAGCCTTGCCGGTGGAAAAGTACGACACCTTGGGTAACGTCACGCAGAAATCCGCCGGACCGGTGGTGGCCGACCAGGGCAACCTGCTGGACCTGCCGAACATCTGCTTCATGGGCACCAACGTGGTCAGTGGTCGCGCCAAAGCCGTGGTGGTCGCCACCGGGCCGCGCACTTACTTTGGCTCCCTGGCCAAGGCGATTGTCGGCTCTCGTGTACAAACCGCGTTCGATCGCGGGGTGAACAGCGTCAGCTGGTTGCTGATCCGCTTCATGCTGGTGATGGTGCCGATCGTCTTCCTGCTCAACGGCTTCTCCAAGGGCGACTGGGGCGATGCGTTCCTGTTTGCCCTGGCGGTGGCCGTCGGCCTCACTCCGGAAATGCTGCCGATGATCGTCAGCGCCAACCTGGCCAAGGGCGCCACCGCCATGGCCAAGCGCAAAGTGGTGGTCAAGCGCCTCAACGCGATCCAGAACTTCGGTTCGATGGACGTGCTGTGCACCGACAAGACCGGCACCCTGACCCAGGACAAGATCATCCTCGAACATCACGTCAACGCCTTTGGCCAACGTGACGATGCCGTGCTGTCCCTGGCCTGGCTCAACAGCCATCACCAGAGCGGCATGAAGAACCTGATGGACCAGGCGGTGGTGGAATTCTCGGAGCAGAACCCGAAGTTCAAGAAACCGTTCGCCTACAGCAAGGTCGATGAGTTGCCGTTCGACTTTGTCCGCCGTCGCCTGTCGATCGTGGTCAAGGATGCCGCCGACGACCAACTGCTGGTGTGCAAAGGCGCTGTGGAAGAGATGCTGAGCATTTCCACCCACGTCATGGAGGCCGGTGCCGCCGTGCCGCTGGATGATCGTCGCCGTGAAGAGCTGCTGGCGATTGCCAACGACTACAACGAAGACGGGTTCCGTGTGCTGGTGGTCGCCACCCGCCACATCCCTAAATCCATGGCGCGCCAGCAGTACACCACCGCCGATGAGCGCAACCTGGTGATCCAGGGTTTCCTGACCTTCCTTGATCCACCGAAGGAAACCGCAGGCCCTGCAATTGCTGCACTGCAACAGATCGGCGTGGCGATCAAGGTGCTGACCGGCGACAACGCCGTGGTCACCAGCAAGATTTGCCGTCAGGTCGGTCTCGATCCAGGCCAGCCGCTGCTGGGGGCTGAAATCGAAGCCATGGACGACGCCACCCTGCTGCGCCGTGTGGAAGAGCGTACCGTGTTCGCCAAGCTCACACCGCTGCAGAAGTCCCGCGTGCTCAAGGCGCTGCAAGCCAACGGACACACTGTGGGTTTCCTCGGTGATGGGATCAACGATGCACCGGCACTGCGCGACGCCGACGTGGGTATCTCGGTCGACACGGCCACCGATATCGCCAAGGAATCGGCCGACATCATCCTGCTGGAAAAGAGCCTGATGGTGCTGGAAGAAGGCGTGCTCAAGGGCCGCGAAACCTTCGGCAACATCATGAAGTACCTGAACATGACCGCCAGCTCCAACTTCGGCAACGTGTTCTCGGTGCTGGTGGCCAGTGCGTTCATTCCGTTCCTGCCGATGCTGTCGATCCACCTGCTGCTGCAGAACCTGATGTACGACATCTCCCAGCTGGCCTTGCCGTGGGACAAGATGGACAAGGAGTACCTGGCCAAGCCGCGTAAGTGGGATGCGAAGAACATCGGCCGGTTCATGATCTGGATCGGGCCGACCTCGTCGATCTTCGACATCACCACCTTTGCGCTGATGTGGTTCGTGTTCGCCGCCAACAGTGTGGAAGTGCAGACCCTGTTCCAGTCCGGCTGGTTCATCGAGGGGCTGCTCTCGCAAACCCTGGTCGTGCACATGCTACGGACCCGCAAGATCCCATTCTTCCAGAGCACTGCCGCCTGGCCGGTGTTGATGATGACCTGCGTGGTGATCGTGCTGGGGATCTACGTGCCGTTCTCGCCACTGGGCACCCTGGTGGGCCTGCAACCGCTGCCGCTGGCGTACTTCCCATGGCTGGTGGGCACCCTGCTCAGCTACTGCTGCGTGGCCCAACTGATGAAGACGATCTACATCCGCCGCTTCAAGCAGTGGTACTGATCTCCCCCGCCGTTTAAACGGTGGCGGTCGCCCGGCCGCCACCGTGCAACACAAGGAATCACCTTATGCGCGTCTTGATCTGTGCAGGTCGTCATTACGCCGACACCAAAATGTCCCGCCAAGTGCTGGACGCTTACCACCGCCTGCGCCCGGTGCAGGTATTGATCCACGGCGGCAACCAATTCCTCGGCAGCGACGTCGAGGAATGGGCACGGGAATTGGGCATCGACGTGGTGCGCTACCCGCCCAACTGGCAACGCCACGGCAAGCAGGCGGAACGCCAGCGCAACCATTTCATGCTGACTGACAGCCGCCCAGACGTGGTCATCGCCCTGCCCGGCGGGGACGACACCTCTGAGCTGGTCTGCCAGGCCAAAGCCAGCGGCATTTCGGTGCTGACCGTAGAAAGCTGAATTCATGCGAGGTGCATCATGCACAAAAAACATACCCCACAACGCCAGGACGGGTTCGCCAAATACCGTGCGCGTCACTACCGAGGTGCGCGTCATACTCTGTTGCTGCTGCCACCGGCCAAGCGTCGCGCGTTGCAGCGCAACCTGATCTTTATCGGGCTGACCCTGGGCATCCTGTTGACGATTGCCTTGCTGTCCAAGGCCAATGCGGCCGGTGGTTCTTACGTGGTCGATGACGGCGCGATCAATGCGCCGGGCGAATGCAATGTCGACGCCTGGCACACCGCCAACCGCCACGATGGCAGCACTCACACTGAAACGCTGTCGCCCGCCTGCACCTTTGCTGCGTTGCCTTCGGTGCAATGGGGCGCAGCCTTGTCCCGCGCTACCAGCGCAGACAAGGGCGAAACCCAAGTGAACCCACAGCTCAAGGCGCAAGTATGGTCGCGGGAAGATCTGGGGCTGGAAATGGCCATGTCAGCCGGTGCGCACTTTGCACACGGTCGTCGGCACGGCTTTGATGGCACCGACTTCAACATTCCGGTGACGTGGCAGCCGCTGGAGCCCCTGCGCCTGAGCGTGAATGCCGGTTGGTCCCACATCTACAATGACGGCGACCAAAAACACCGCCTGACCTGGGGCACCGGCCTTGAGTACCAAGTGGCACATTCATTGACGCTGGTCGCCGAGCGTTACGGCCAGGACGGCGGTGACCAGGCCTGGCAGGCCGGGCCCAGGTTTCACGTCGGCGAATTTGTCGACGTGGACCTGGTGGTCGGGCGTAGCCTGATCGGCGAGCGCGCGCAATGGCTCACCACCGGAGCCACATTACGGTTCTAGGCCTTGGCTTGTTGTTCCAGGTGCAATTGCAATTGCGGGTCGATTTGCAACTGCGCCGCCAGGGCATCCAGGTAGTTGCGCTCGGCGTCCTGCTGATCGTCCACCAACATCACACTGGCCAGGTACACCTCGGCCGCCATGGCCGGGTCACTAGCGAACTCGGCGAAGTCCGCAGCATCCAGAGGCTTGGCGACTTCGGCGTCGAGCCACTGTTGCAGTTGCGGGTCGTCGGTATGGCGGCCCAGCTCACTGGAAATCAGCGCCTGTTCTTGCTCATCAATGCGCCCATCGGCTTTCGCGGCGGCAATCAAGGCACGTAATACCGCGTGGCTGTGGGCTTCGGCTGCGGGGCCGTCGAGCTGGTCCACTGTCTGGAAGGCTTGCTGCGGCGCAGTGGCCTGCTGGCGTTGCCAGGCTTGGTAGGCCTGGAATGCCGCCATACCGAGGGAGGCCAACGCAGCGTAGTTCATCCCGCCGGAACGCCCTTGCACGGGACGAGTGCCCGTGGTGCCACCCAACATGCCACCCAGACCGCCCAATAAATCACCCAGGCCGCCACCGGTTGATGCATTGCCCGTGCGGGTGCCTTTCAATAACCCACCGAGGAGCCCACCCAGTCCGCCGGATGACGGACTGCCGCCTTGCCCGGCGCGCAAGAGTTGTTCAAGTAAATCACTGGTGTTCATGGTGTCACCCTCCGAGGGCGCAGCGTTGGCGTCTATCAACCATAGCCCGGCCTTTCCGGAACACCATGACCGCCGGGCGGTCACGGCCTATCATGGCCTTACCGCGACTTCGAGAGAAAACCCAAGTGAACCGGACTGAGCACATCGCACTGATGGCAAATTACAACCAGTGGATGAACCGCAAGCTCTATGACGCGGCCCTGACATTGACGGACGCGGAGCTGGCGATGGACCGACAGGCATTTTTCGGCTCGATCCTCGGCACCCTGAACCACCTCGCGCTGGGCGACACCGTCTGGCTCAAGCGTTTTGCGCAGCATCCAGCAGGCTTTTCAGCACTGGCTCCGATGCAGGCTGTTGCTACGCCTGCTGATCTCAAACAACCGGCCTTCGCGGATATACGCGAGCTGGCAACCTATCGCTCCTGGCTGGACCAGTTGATCGTCGATTGGAGCCACACCGTGCAGGAGACCGATCTGGACCATCGCCTGCATTACAGCAACATGCGCGGCGTGACGGCCGATAAGGACTTCTTCAGCCTCCTGGTGCACTTTTTCAATCACCAGACCCACCACCGGGGCCAGGCCACGACCTTGCTGACCCAGGCGGGGTTGGATGTGGGCACTACGGACTTGCTGGCGCTGATCGACTGAACTCGGCGTAGGCCTGCATCAAGCGCGGGAACTCATGTGGCTCGGGCAACTGCGCAAAGCTTTCCACCGCTGGGGTGGACGCCCACGGCAGCTTCTCGCGGGTCCAGGTCTCCATGAAAGGCACGTAACCGCTGGCATTATCCAACAAGGCGGCGCGCACGTTGACGAACTCATCGATGCCGTGGGGCCGGGTGAACAACCAGCTCATGCAATGGGGGCAGAAATAGTGGCGATCCACGCCCTGCAAACCGCCGATCACCGGGCAACCCTGGGTCACCGTGAAGCCGCTGGCGGGAATCAGCGCGCTCAGTGAGAACGCGCTGGAAGACATCTTCTGGCAGCCGGTGCAATGGCAGGCCATGGTAATCACCGGGGCGGCACTCACGCTGAAGCGCACACGCTCACAACGGCAACTGCCCTCGTATGGCAGGGTATCGACGCTCATCATTGCTTCCTTATTCTTGATGGGTGGCCTGGCAGGTTAGCCTCAGGTGCCAGGCTTGAACAGGCCTATAGCCAAAACCGAACGCTGCCTGGTTGTTGGGGTCGTAACCCTAGGTGTCGAGGTTTTTACACCCCGCCCTCCCCGCGCGCATCGTGGGTCTACCGATGTGCGTACCCCCAAGAAGGAGACGCTTACATGGTCATTCACTTCAAGGTTGCAGGTCACTTGGCCTGTGGCCACCACGGCACAAACCTCCCTTCCAGCACCGAGCTGAATCGAGTCAAATGCCGTACCTGCCGCAATACCGACGTGTACAAAGAAGCACGACGCACCCAGCGCAACGCGGCCCGCCGCGCCAATCGCAAAGCCAAGACCCACTCCGCCGTCGACTGGCGCAGCGCGTGGACGCAGCGCCTCACCGACTTGCCTGGTTTGCAGCGTTTGCCCCGAGGGTTTAGTGGGCAGCCGTTCGTGTAATCACGGCGCAACCGCTATTTGCCTGATGGCTTGTTCGTATTCCTCGACGGACTGTGAGCCAGCCACCAGGTGACGCCCATTCAGTACCATGGCAGGCACAGCGTTGATCCCGCGCATGCGGTAAAAATCTTCAAGCTCACGGACTTCAGCAGTTAACTCCCCACTGTCCAGCACTTCCTGGGCGCGTACAGTCGAGAGCCCCACCTCTCCGGCAAGACGCACTAAGGTGTCGTGGCTGCTGATATTTTCCCCATCACTGAAATGCGCCTTGAACAGAATGTGCTTCAGTGCAACTTGGCGATCCTGCGCCACCGACCAATACAACAGACGGTGGGCGTCAAAGGAGTTGTAGAAGTGCGTACGCTTCGCCAAGTCGAACGTGAAGCCTAAAGCGTTGCCACGGTCGATCACCATGACATTACGCGCGGTGACTTCGGCCAAGGTGCGGCCATATTTACGCATCATGTGTTCGACAGCGTTTTCGCCCTCAGGCGGCATGTCCGGGTTCAGCTCGAAGGGTTTGAAGGTCAGCTCCACAGCAACCTCGCCCGCCAGGTTCGCGATGGCCTGTTGCAGCGCTACAGCGCCGAGTGCACACCAAGGGCACATCACATCCGAGACGAAGTCGATGCTCACAGTGCGCGTCACGATGCAGACTCCAGCGGGTTATTCCGGTATTCGGTTGCATTGATGAAAGGCATAACAAATTCTCCAGTTCGCGCCTTGACGAGATGGCAGGGCGGCGAATGGGAGGCACTCTAGGAGGTTGCGTTGGGTGAATAAATACGCGCCCAGGCACATCATTTGTACTTCAGCGTAATCAATCGACCTATCACTCAAAGGTCACTCGGCGATTGGTTAATATGCTTTCCAGACTGGCGGGTTCTACACTCACATCCGTTTTCCGTCTGATCTCTTCCAACCCCAGCTCTATCCGGTAGTTGCAAAGATGATCAAACAGCCTGTCTTGAGTTTCCGAGATCGCCTCCCCCTTACTTTTCGCAAACAGGATGTGAAGTACCGCCATCATGGGGAGTGAAAGGCACTCATCCGAATCATTCTCGAAAAAATCCTCCAACTGCGCGGATAAAACCTCAAGCCACTGGTCGCTCAAGTTACAAGGCAACGTCGACTCAGGCCCGTTTTGCATGACTTCCTTGGAGAATGATTTAAGCAAGTCTTCAGTCATGGACAGCGCCTCATTTACCTAATCGGGAGCCCAAGATTTAACAATTCGGCAGAGGTCATTTGGAAGCAAAGTCAGCGTCTGAAGTGTCCTGATTTCTTGAATGCCACTTCGTACACGCCTCGACTATTTCTTGAAGTCACCGCTAAGCATCTGTTCAAAAAGACGTTATCGCCATATCCGTTTGGTCACCGAGGAGCAGACGTAATTCCGAGTAAAAAAGCCGGCCACAAAAAAACCTGCACAAGGCAGGTTCTTTGGGGGCTTCAGCGACCTCCTGGGATGTCGTGAAACCAAATGATGGTGCCCGAACCCGGAATCGAACCGGGACGCCCTTACGAGCGGGGGATTTTAAGTCCCATGCGTCTACCAGTTTCGCCATTCGGGCGGCAGCGCGTGTTGCAGGGTTGGGAATATATAGATCCAGTCGCTTTGACGCAAGGTCGCGGGGCAGCTTTCTTGCTTCAGTAAGCCAGTAAAAAAGCTTGGTAGATCAGTGAGCTAGGTCAGCATCTAGAGGAAAAACCGCAACGTCATCCAAGTATTTGCGCCACCTGACCCGCTATCGTGGCGACCTCCCAACGGAATGGACACCACGCGCCAGGAAGCAGGTGATGCCTGCTTCCCAGTAACTACTCGACGACAGACTCCGCCGCTGTCGATGATTTTTTGAATGCCAGCGCCGGGTCAGGCACTTCAACCCAGCCCTTCTTCACATACTCAGCGGCGACGATTTTACGGATCAGGAAGCAGTAGATGATGGGCAACCCGGCAATGGGTATCGCCACCCAGGGCGGGCCTGCGAGAAAACCCAGCCCTAATGCCACAGCCCAGATCAGCAGGTGGCGCCAAAGGCCTGCGAAGAGCAGGTAGAGCGGGCCGAGAAACAAGACTGCCAACACCTGGAACGCATCGACTTCTTCGACCTGGTCACTCTCTGGATGTTTGAAATAGCGGGTCATTGCACTGTCCTTGTGGGGGTTAATTCAGTGAATATACTCTGAAGGGTCAATCCAGTGACACCTCTCGGAGCCTCATCATGAATCCAAACGCCACCGCTCTTGTCCTGATTGAGTTTCAAAACGACTTCACCACCCCAGGTGGCGTGTTCCATGACGCCGTCAAAGACGTCATGCACCAGTCCGACATGCTGGCCACCACTGCAACGACCGTGCAACAGGCACGCGCACTGGGCGTGAAGATCATTCACCTGCCGATCCAGTTCACCGAGGGCTACCCGGAACTGACGACGCGTGACTATGGAATCTTGAAGGGTGTTGCCGATGGTGCGGCTTTCCTTTCCGGCAGTTGGGGCGCCGAGATTACCGAGGCGATCAGCCGTGAAACCGGGGATATTCTTGTGGAAGGCAAACGCGGCCTGGATGGTTTTGCCACCACCGGCTTGGATCTGGTACTGCGCAACAACGGCATTCAGAACCTGGTGGTGGCGGGATTCCTGACCAACTGCTGCGTCGAAGGCACCGTTCGATCAGGTTATGAGAAGGGTTATAACGTGGTGACGCTGGCCGACTGCACGGCAACGTTCACCGATGAACAGCAAAAAGCGGCTGAAAACTTCACGCTGTCGATGTTTTCGAAGGTGTTACGGCACACCGAGTTTCTTGGGGCGTTGAACGCCAAGTAAACAAAAGGGGCGACTGATCAATCAGTCGCCCCTTTTGTATCATCCGTTCAACGTCAGCCCTGGATAAGCCCGCACCGGCACCTTGTGCCTCTGCGGCTGTTGGCGAGCCAACTGCACCTGGACCTGTGCAACAGCCTCCAACACACGCTGCGCCCACTGCTCATCTTCCGGGTCCACGACCACCACGCGAAACCCGTGATCGAAGCCTTCAAGCTGAACGCCTTCGGAATCATCGACATGCAAATCGATGTCGAAGGCCGGTGGGAATTTTGACGGGGTGCTCGTCAGCCCACGTTCGGTCAGGGCCTGGCTATGTCGCGCACTGTTGACCACGCCGTCGACATGGATGCCATACAGCAATAACCAACGCCGGATGTAGGACGGCGTACGGCCGGACGAGGTGTAGACCCAAACGCTGCAACCCTGGCGACGCAGCTCACGGGTCAGAGAACGGGTGCCGCAGCGCAAGGGCTCGCCCAGCCAACGGTGCACACACGCCGGCAAGCGGCTGTGCTCGGTTGCACTGTGGTGCAGCTGACAGGCCAGTGTGTCGTCGATGTCGAACGAAATACGGATTCGCTGACGCTTGATGAACACACGCTTGATCGTGTCGAGCACTGGGTACCTTCCCATCATTGGCCCCCCTGGTGGGCGGGCGCTGGTGTGTCGCTCAGGAAAAACTCGGTTAGATCTGGAGCGTTATCTTCCAGGAACGCTGCGTATTTTTTCTTGATCTTGGGCAATTCGTACAACGCCATTACGCCATGCTTGGCGGAGTTGCGTATCACCGAGGACGGGTTGAAATAGCCCTCGGCGTTGTCCAGCGTCAGCACAAACGGTGGCAACCCCTCGCGCATCAGCAGGTAGCTGACGATCAGCGACCCACTGCGGTGGTTGCCTTCAATGAACAACTGCGGCTTGCTCAGGACCCTCACGTAGACACCGGCTGCTCGCTTCCATACGGATTCGTTATGGTGCTTGCAATACCAGTTATACAAATCCTTGATGCCACCTTCGACATTGTTGAAAAAGTGCACTTCGGTCGCCGCCAGGTGCTGCGCGTATTCCTGCCGGCGTACCGGGTCTTTGCCACAGAGCACCGTGGCATTGATCTCCAGCATCAGGTTCAGTTGCTGGAGGTCGAACAGGTCGACACCGCGCGCAACATAGTCGTCAATCAGGGCATAACCTTCAAGCACATTCTGCAGCACTTCGTCTGTCAGCGGGTCGCGTGGTTCGGTGAAGTCCTGGCTCAGTTGGGCAAAACGGCCCTGGACCTCACGCAGGGCGCGTTCAATCGCGACCAGATCAAGACGATGTGTTGCAGGCATTGGCATTCCTGAAAGACGGTGCATGGGTCAGCTGAACTTGCCGCTGATGTAGTCCCCGGTCATTTGCTCACGCGGGTTTTCGAAGATCTGCGCCGTTGGGCCCATTTCGACCAGATAACCGGTACGGGTGCCCTGGGAGATGTCCACCGAGAAAAACGCGGTGGTATCCGCCACGCGGATCGCCTGCTGCATGTTGTGGGTGACCAGCGCGATGGTGTAGTCCTTTTTCAACTCGACCATCAGCTCTTCGACACGACGCGTGGCAATGGGGTCGAGCGCCGAGCAAGGTTCGTCCAACAGCAGCACTTCCGGCTCGGTTGCAATGGCGCGAGCGATGCACAGGCGTTGCTGCTGGCCGCCGGACAGCGACAGGCCGCTGACCTTGAGCTTGTCCTTGACCTCATCCCACAACGCCGCGCCCTGCAGCGCGTGCTTTACGCGGTCGCCCAGGTCGCCCTTGTAACGATTCAGGCGCAGGCCAAAGGCCACGTTGTCGAAAATGCTCATCGAGAACGGGTTCGGCTGCTGGAACACCATGCCGATGTAACGACGTACGACCACCGGATCCACGCCCTTGCCGTAGACGTCCTGGCCGAGGAAATGCACGTGGCCTTCGAAGCGGAAGCCTTTCACCAGGTCGTTCATGCGGTTGAGGCTACGCAGCACAGTCGATTTGCCGCAGCCGGACGGGCCGATGAAGCCGGTGATCTTGTTTTTCTCGATTGGCACATGGCTATCACGCACCGCCATGAAGTTGCCGTAGAAAATCTTGTCCAGCTTGCAGTCCATGACCACAGGTGCCTGGGTGACAAACGGAGCGGCTTTTTGCGCAGTTGAGACGTTCAAAATTCAGGTGCTCCCGTTCTTAGTACTTGGGCTTGCCGAAGATACGGCTCACGATATTCACGACCAGCACGATCATTACCAGCACCAACGAGGCCGCCCATGCGAGCTCGAGCTGATTGTCGAACGGCATGCCGGAGAAGTTGTAAATCAACACGGCCAGGGACGCCGTCGGATTCATCACCGCCAGGCTGCCGTCGTGGTAGATCCAGTAGTTGCTGAACAGCGCGGTAAACAACAGAGGGGCGGTTTCGCCGGCGGCACGTGCTACCGCGAGCATCACGCCGGTCAGGATCGCGGGCATGCCGGTGGGCAAGACGATTTTCCAGATCACCTGCGAGCGGGTGCAGCCCATGCCGTACGCCGCGTCCTTCATGATCTTGGGCACCATCTTCATCGACTCTTCAGCCGTCAGCACCACGATTGGCAGCATCAGCACCGCCAGCGCTACACCACCGGCCGGGGCCGAGTAGGTTCCAGTGGTCATCACCACCAAGGCGTAGGCAAATACACCCGCCAGGATCGATGGCAAGCCGGTGAGCATCTTGGCGGCGAAGCGCGAGGCGTTCGCCAGTTTGCTGTCCGGGCCCAACTCCGCAAGGAAGATGGCAGCCAGGATGCCGACCGGCACGGCAATGGCGGCAGCGATACCCACCATCACGAATGTACCGGCCATGGCATTACCGAAGCCACCGCCCGTCTCGAAACCGGTGGGCGGCAGTTCGGTGAACACTTCCAGGCTCAGGCGTGCGCCTCCACGGGTGATCAGCATGTAGAGCACGGAAATCAGCGGCACGCTGGCCAGCAGCGCACCGAGCCACACCAGGGTGGTCAGCACCAGGCTGCGCAAGGCACGGCCTTCGAACCGGCGCTGCAGGCTCGGCATGGCGGTGATGGGTGTAGAGAGATCAGTCATTACTTGGTACCCCGCTGGGCGTAGACCATGATCATCGAACCGATGATGTTCACCAGCAGCGTGATAAACATCAGGACCAGTGCGGCGTACATCAATACTTCGATCTCGTTCGGGCCGGCTTCGGGGAAGTTCAGCGCCAACAAGGCTGCCAAAGTGTTGGCCGGCGCAAACAGCGAAAGGGAAATGTTGTTCGCGTTACCCACCAGCATGGCCAGGGCCATGGTTTCACCCAGGGCGCGACCGAGGCCTAGCACGAGGGAACCGAAGATGCCGGTCGCGGCGGATGGCACCATCACCTTGAGAATCGCTTCCCAGTGTGTGGTACCCATGCCGTAGGCGGCCTGCTTGGTTTTCATCGGCACACCGGTGAGGGCGTCCTGGGACACGGCGGCGATGGTCGGCAGGATCATGATGGCCAGCACCAGCGCGGCTGGCAGCAGGCCCGGCCCGCTCAGGGACGTGCCGAAAAACGGGATCCAGCCCAGTTCAGTGTTCAGCCACGCAGTCAGCGGGCGGATGGCCGGGATAACTACATAAATGCCCCAGAGGCCGTAGACCACGCTGGGGATGGCGGCGAGCAACTCAACGATGGTACGAAACACCGCCGCGAGTTTTGCCGGCAGGAAATCCTGGGTGAGAAAAATCGCCATGCTGACGCCGAAAAAGCCTGCGATCAGCAACGCGATAAGGGCGCTGTAAAGCGTGCCCCAAATAGCTGGCAGAATGCCGTACTTGCCTTGGTTAACGTCCCAGACACTGCCGAACAGCACGTCAAAACCGTGCTTTTCCATGCCGGGAAGTGCCTTGCGCCCTACTTCGAAGACCAGCGCGAAAACCAGCGCCAGCACCAGCACTACGCCTATGCGTGCAAGTGCACGGAAGGTGCGGTCAACCAGGAAATCCTTCGTAGAAGGTGGCTGGCACGCAGAATCCGGGTTAACCGGTACGACAAAAGGTGTGTTCATTGGCTATTTCCGGAACAAGGGGGAAACGCTCCCGGCATGGCTGACAACCCATACCGAGAGCGGCCTGGCGGCCTTACTGGATGTTGGCGGAAGCTTTGCGAACTTGATCGACAACCGATGGAGGCAGTGGGATGTAGCCCATCGAGTCGGCGATTTTCTGACCTTCGGTCAGGCTGTACTCGACCATTTCACGCATGGCCTTGGCTTTGGCTGGGTTGCCGTTGTCCTTGCGGAAGATCATCCAGGTGTAGGACGTGATCGGGTAGGACTTGGCACCATCCGGATCTGGCAGCCAGGCCACCAGGCTTTCCGGCATTTTCACCGCAGCCAGGGCTTCGGCGCCGCTTTCGGCGTTAGGTACAACGTATTTGCCGGCCTTGTTCTGCAGCTGGGCAAAGTCAACCTTGGCCAGTTTGGCGAAGCCGTATTCGATGTAGCCAATCGCGCCTGGGGTCTGACGCACAGTGGCGGTTACACCGTCGTTTTTCGGCGACTTGATGAACTTGTCGCTGGCTGGCCAGTTGACGGTGTTGCCTTCGCCTAGGTCTTTCTGGAACTCAGGGTTGATCGCGGCCAAGTGCTTGGTGAACACCGCGGTGGTGCCGCTGGAGTCTGCACGCACGACAACAGTGATCGGCATGTCAGGCAGTTTCAGGCCTGGGTTGGCGGCGGCGATCTTGGGATCGTTCCACTTGGTGATCTTGCCTAGGAAGATGTTGGAGTACACATCGCGTGGCAATTTGAGTTCTTTAGGATTGCCCGGCAGGTTGAACGCCAACACGATTTCACCAGCGGTCATCGGCAGCAGTTGCGCGCCTTCGGCCACCTTGGCGATGTCTTCGTCTTTCATGGCCGAGTCGCTGGCGGCGAAGTCGACGGTTTTGTTCAGGAAGTCCTGTACACCCGCACCGCTACCTTTGGATTGGTAATCAACGGTGACACCCTCGGTTTTCTTGCTGAAATCCTTGAACCAGGTGAGGTAGATCGGAGCTGGGAAACTCGCACCGGAACCGGTGAGGCGGATGCTCTCGGCAGCAAACACCGAGGTGGCACTGAGAGAAACCGCAACGGCGAGTGCAGCAGACTTCATCAGACGTTTCATTAAGGAAAATCCTTGTGATTTCGGGCCCGGGAACTCTGCAACATTCTTGTTACGGTTTTATGAACGTGGAGTGGCAAAACGCCTGGTTGTCCCCCTCTCCCACCGCAATCACGGCATTTGATGTCATTGGTTAGTAACAAAATGCGACTAAGACTTTGCCATCCCCCACCACGCGAGTTCCGCCCATGTCCTCAATAGAAGATGCCTTGATGCAGCGCATCCACCGTGAGTTGCTGGACCACAGTGACGAAGAACTGGAACTGGAATTATCCGAAGATGGGCACGACCTCAACGCGCTGTTTGACGAGCACGTCGGTGAAAGCGCCGAAAAAGCCGCGCGCAGGATTTATTTCAGCGAACTGTTCCGCCTGCAGGGCGAGTTGGTGAAATTGCAGAGCTGGGTGGTCAAGACCGGCCACAAGGTAGTGATCCTGTTCGAAGGGCGCGATGCCGCCGGCAAAGGCGGTGTGATCAAACGCATCACCCAGCGCCTGAACCCCAGGGTCTGCCGAGTAGCCGCCCTGCCTGCGCCGAATGACCGCGAACAAACTCAATGGTACTTCCAGCGCTACGTCTCGCACCTGCCCGCCGCCGGCGAAATCGTGCTGTTCGACCGTAGCTGGTACAACCGCGCGGGCGTCGAGCAGGTCATGGGGTTCTGCAACGCGGACCAGTACGAAGAGTTCTTCCGCACCGTGCCGGAGTTCGAGCGCATGCTCGCCCGCTCCGGTATTCAACTGATCAAGTACTGGTTTTCCATTTCCGACCAGGAACAGCACCTGCGCTTTCTCAGTCGCATCCACGACCCGCTCAAGCAATGGAAGCTCAGCCCCATGGACCTGGAGTCGCGTCGGCGCTGGGAGGCCTACACCAAGGCCAAGGAAATCATGCTCGAACGCACTCACATCGCCGAAGCGCCGTGGTGGGTGGTGCAGGCCGATGACAAGAAGAAAGCCCGGCTCAACTGCATCCACCATTTGCTTGGGCAGATGCCGTATGAAGAAGTGGAATTGCCGGTGATCGAACTGCCGCAGCGCGTGCGGCAAGAGGATTACTCACGCAGCCCGACACCACCAGAACTCATCGTGCCGCAGCTCTATTGATGTAGCACCACACTTTCAGTCAACGCCACCCGCCCTACGTCGACAAAATTCGACGCTGAATGCGGGTCGGCGTAACCGAAGGAGATCCCGAACATCAGCTTCAATTCTCCGCTCACCCCCAATACCTCACGTACCGTCTCGGCATACATCCCCAGCAATGTCTGGGGAATCCCGCCCAATCCCCGCGCCTGCAACGACAGCAAGAAGGTTTGTGCATACATGCCGACATCCCCGGCTGCGCGCACGTAATCGCTGATCTGCGGCATGAACAGGAAGGCCACGTGAGGCGCGTCGAAGAACTTCAGGTTGTGGCGCAGGCACGCTAAACGTGCGGCGTGGTCATCACGTCCGATATCAATCGCCTCGTAGCGTGCGCGGCCACTGTCTTGGGCGCGTTGGGCATGCACGCCGGTGTAGGCCTGCATATCGAACGCGAAGTCCGGGGTGTAGTGCTGACGGTCGTCGGCGGCCAGCAATGCCTCAGACAGCCGGTCGCGCGCCGCGCCGCTGACCAAATGCACCTGCCAGGGCTGGGTGTTGCAGTTGGAGGGGCTGTGCTGGGCGTCCAGCAACACGCGGTTGATCAGGTGCTCACTGAGCGGCGCAGGCAAGAACTGACGCGTGACACGGCGGCTTCGTACAACGTGCTGAAAGAATTCGGGAGAGGTCATCGGAAAGCTCCTGGAAAAGATGCTAGCTTATTCACCACCTAAACCGGGATAAACGATCCAATGATTAGTACATTAACAACTGAGCGTAGTGAATAGTGGACAGATTCCGTGCCATGCAGGTCTTTGTCACCGCCACCGAGGCCGGCTCCTTTGCCAGGGCCGCGAACGTGTTGGAGATGTCGGCACAGATGGTCGCGCGGTACATCGGCCATCTGGAGGAACACCTGAACGTGCGCCTGCTGAATCGCACGACCCGGCGCCAGCAACTCACTGAGTTCGGTCGTGCCTACTACGATCGCTGCGTGAGTCTGCTGGCCGACCTTGAGGCAGCGGATGCCTTGGCGCTGGAGACACACGCCCACCCTGTGGGGGCGCTGAAGATCAGTGCGCCGCAGAACTTCGGCGCGCAAAGCCTGATGCCGGTGATCAACCAGTTCCTGGCGGCGCACCCACGGGTGGAGATCGACCTGGACCTGACTGATCGCTACGTCGACTTGATCGCCGAAGGGGTTGAAGTGGCTTTTCGAATTGGCGCGCCCGCCGTCGATGACAGCACCAGCCTGGTGGTGCGTCCTTTGCGCCCTTACCAAATGCTCGTGTGCGCCGCGCCGGCGTATCTTGACGCGCACGGTGCGCCGACTCACCCCAGCGACCTGGCCAGCCACTCCTGCCTGGGCTATGTGTTTTCCGACCGGGTCACGGACAAACAATGGGTATTCACCCGTAATGGCAAAAGCTACCCCGTGTCTGTAGGCAGCCGACTACGGGTCAATAGCGCCGATGCACACGTGAAGGCGGCTATCGCCGGCTTTGGCCTGGTGATGGCCACACTGGATCAATTGGCCCCTGCCTTGGCCAGCGGCCAGTTGGTGCGTGTGTTGCCGAACTATGAGGGGCCGTCCAAACCCATGAGCCTTATCTACCCCGCAGACCGTCAGCGCACGGCAAAATTGCGGCATTTCATTGATCGTGTGATGGACGTGTTTGGCGCCTGAGCCCTTACATCGGCGTACTGCTCACCACCCGCAACGCCAGCCCCTCATAGGCGTCCAGGGCAATGGTGAATTCGCCTTCCGCCGTCAGGTCGCCTTCCACCCGTTCGTTGATGATATCCACCACCATCCCGGCAGCGATATCGGGCAGGTGCAGGGTTTCGGTGATGGGCGTAGCACCAAAGTTCAGCGCAGTGATTTGCGTGCCTTTGCCGGCGGGCAATTCATGCACCATCACCAGCAAGCCCGGGTTCTCGACCTCCGGCACCTGGATCTGGCGGCTGGCGGCGATGTCGTAAGCGCGTCGTACCGCGAGGATTTTTTGCAGTTGCGAAGCGAAAGACTCAGGGTCTTTCAATTGACTGTTCAAGCTGCCGTAAAGGCTTTTTGAGCGAGGCATGTTACCGGCAGACACCTCTGCTTCAGGATTCAGGTCCACCAGGTCATAAGCCCCGCGATGAATCCAGCGCGTGTCGCCATCCTGCATCAAGTGCTCGACCTCTTCAGCCGCCAGCGGCAGCGCGCCCACCAAGTCCCAGCCCGACAAGGCAAACACGCCCGGCTGCATGGCGTTGTACATCACCAGCAGCAAATGGATCTGGCGGATCTGCCGGATGTCAGCTTCGGTGATCGCCTCCAGATCACGGATGCCCAGCGCCGCCGTGATGATGCTGGCCGTGGTGCACGACACGCCATTGGTCACGAACTTGAGGTTATACGGCGCGTGCTCACCGGCCAGACGCTCGTACATCTGTTCGCGAATGTGCTCACGCAGGATATTGCCGGGGAAGGTCTGCCCCTGGTACAGGAACGTGTCATGGGCGTGCAGGGTCCAGAAATGCACCAACTCCAGCGTCAGCTCATCGTGGTTCTGCAACGCATGGATCAGCGAGCCTGGGTCGATGCCCTGGCGATGCATTTCGCGCAGCATCAGGCGCAGGAACTCGGCATCGCCCATCAGCAGCGCGTGTTGGTACGCGGGGCGGGTGATGAAGTCATAGGACAGGTCGGCGCCGCCATGGGACATGGAAGCGATGTCATCCACGGTGAGGTTCAACTCCTGAAAGCTGAAACCGCCGGCCTTGCGAATCGCGCCGCCGAGTAACTGGTTGCCGGTGATCGACAGTGGATGGCTCTCGGACCAGGCCGTGCCGTCCAGCTTGCGCTCCACACCGAGAAAACCGTTGGCGTCCAGGCGCAGGATCTTCGCGCCCATCACGTCGATGGCGTGCAGCGCATCGCCAATGATCATCTGCTGCGCGGCAAAGGTCGGGTCCAGCCAGTTCAGCGATGGCTGGCCTTCCTTGAAGTAATGCAGGTACACCCAGCGACGCGGCTTGCCATCCACGCCCAACACCACGTCTGTCGCGCTCCAGTCGGTTTCCTTGACGCCGGGCTCGAAGAAGATCACCCGTTGCAACTGGCCGACGATGTAGTGTTTGTCACGCAACGCGTCGACCTGGGCGGGACTGAGGTTCTGCGCGTCACGGCCTTCGGCGACATCCGGCAGCAGCGCCCAGTCTTCCTCGCGGACTTCCACCATGTGGTAGAGCCCTGGGTAATCCTCGTACGCCATCTCGGCCAACCGGAAGTCCGCGCCCTTGCCGGTGTGGGACGGGATCACATCGTCGATGATCACCGCATTGTGCGCCGCCGCCATGCGCGTCAATGCCTGCAACTGCGCCTCAGTGCCCAACTGAGGGTCAATCTCGAAACTGATGCGGTCGAAATTGCCGTCGATGGTTGGCGTGTGTTGCGTGCCCTTCAGGCCGCCGGACTTCTTCAACGGGCCATTGTGGATACCCTGGATGCCGATCTTCGACAACGCATGCCACAGCGCCTCATCCCCCAAAGCCTCCAGCACCGTGCCGCCCTCGCGGGTGACGATGGAAGCCGGGTACGCGGTAAACCACACCGACGACAGGGCCGAAGCATCACGCGGCCGCGTCTGCGCATACGGTTGTTGCCACAACCGTCCCTGGCCGGAATAGAGCTTGGCCCGCTGGCGTGCCGCGTGCAGCATCGATTGTTCCACCAGCCAGTTCACATGGTTGTTTTCAGCCGCCGTCATATGCCTGATCCCTGTCGTCGTCCAAAGGTTGCTCGTAAGCATAGGAGCCACAACCGGGGCCATTCGTTGCATTGCACTGTGGGCGACTAGGCCAACTGCCGATACTGCCTCGGCGTAAACCCCGTCGACGCCTTGAACTGGCGGGTAAACGCACTGTGGTCGGTATAGCCGCATTGCAGCGCCACTTCGGTGATCGGCAAATCGGTGTGCAGCAGCCGGTGCGCATGCTCCAACCGCACTTTCTGGATCATCTGCCGTGGCGTCAGGTGGAACACGCGCTTGCAGTAGCGCTCTAGTTGCGCCACCGAAATGCCGGCGATCCGTGTCAATTCACCCAGGGGTACACGACGGTTGAAGTGCGCGCGAATGTGCGCGTCCACGGCGGCCAGGCGCTGGTACGCCGGGTGGCTTTCGCTGGCGGTTTGCAGGTCGACCGAGATACCGGCCAGGCCGATGATCGCGCCCATTGGGTTGTACAACGGCCATTTGTGGGTCAAACACCAACCGGGTTCGCGGGTGCCGTACAGATGCAGTTCCAGCTGATCTTCCAGCACAAAACCCTGCTCCAGCACACGCCGGTCCTGCTCGGTGTAGCCCGGTCCCAATTGCGCGGGAAAGACTTCGGCACTGGTCTTGCCCAGCAGTGGTTGCAGGTGTTTGAGCCCGCAGCGTTGCACCAGGGTGCGGTTGGCGAGCACATAGCGGGCCTGGGTGTCCTTGATGAAAATCGCCGCATTGGGGATCACGTCCAGCATCGGCAATAGCTGCGCGACACTGCCCACTAACTGCTCGAGGTCTTGGGGGTTGCTCCCTTGGCAAAGGGTCGCAAACACGCTCTGCATCATGACGGTCGATCCCCGCTGGTGGCCTGACGGATAGCAGATTGCCCGATGCCCGGCGCCCTGTCGAGCAAGCAAAACTGTGCTGATTTCGTCATCGATGCCGGCAAAAAACATCAATCGCGCCGCCCTTCATGAGTTCACTGTATGGCCACTGCATGCCTATCCAATAACTCACAAGAAGGCGACGCTATGTCAGCTCAAGGCAAGTTCAAGAAACAGCTTTCCCTGATGGACCTGACCTTTATCGGGTTGGGTGCCATCTTTGGTTCGGGCTGGTTATTCGCAGCCAGCCACGTATCCGCAATCGCAGGCCCGGCGGGCATTATTTCCTGGCTCATCGGGGGGTTCGCGGTGCTGCTGCTGGGCATCGTGTACTGCGAACTGGGCGCCGCATTGCCGCGTGCCGGCGGCGTGGTGCGCTACCCGGTCTACTCCCACGGCCCGCTGTTGGGCTACCTGATGGGTTTCATTACCCTGATCGCGTTTTCCAGCCTGGTGGCTATCGAAGTGGTCGCCTCGCGGCAGTACGCGGCGGCGTGGTTTCCGGAGCTGACCAAGGCCGGTTCCAGCGACCCGACTACCCTCGGCTGGCTGGTGCAATTCGCCCTGCTGTGCCTGTTCTTCGTGCTCAATTACCGCAGCGTGAAAACCTTCGCCATCGCCAATAACCTGGTCAGCGTCTTCAAGTTCATCGTGCCACTGTTGGTGATTGGCGTGCTGTTTACCTTCTTCAAACCGGCGAACTTCGAGGTGCAGGGTTTTGCGCCGTTTGGGCTGTCGGGCATCGAAATGGCGGTGTCGGCCGGCGGGGTGATTTTTGCCTACCTGGGGCTGACGCCGATCATCTCGGTGGCCAGTGAAGTGAAGAACCCGCAACGCACGATTCCAATTGCCTTGATCCTTTCGGTGTTGTTGTCGACCGCGATCTACGTGCTGCTGCAAACCGCCTTCCTCGGTGGCGTGCCCACGGAAATGCTTGCCAATGGCTGGGCCGGGATCAGCAAGGAACTGGCGCTGCCCTATCGGGATATCGCCCTGGCGCTGGGCGTGGGCTGGTTGGCCTACCTGGTGGTGGCCGACGCGGTGATCTCGCCCAGTGGCTGCGGCAATATCTACATGAACGCCACACCTCGCGTGGTGTATGGCTGGGCGCAGACGGGCACGTTCTTCAAAATTTTTACGCGTATCGATGAGAAGTCCGGCATTCCACGCCCGGCGCTGTGGTTGACCTTTGCTTTGTCGGTGTTCTGGACCTTGCCGTTCCCATCCTGGGAAGCGCTGATCAATGTGGTGTCTGCGGCGCTGATCCTCAGCTACGCCGTGGCCCCAGTGACTGTCGCCGCGCTTCGTCGCAATGCCCCGCAGATGCCGCGGCCGTTCCGGGTCAAGGGCATGGCGGTGCTGGGTCCGTTGTCGTTCATCATCGCCGCGCTGATCGTGTACTGGTCCGGCTGGAGCACAGTGTCCTGGCTGCTCGGCCTGCAAATCCTGATGTTCGTGGTGTACCTGCTGTGCGCCCGCTGGGTGCCGACCGCACACATCAACCTCAAGCAGCAAGTGCGCTCGTCTGCGTGGCTGATCGGCTTCTACGCGGTGACCATCCTGCTGTCCAAACTCGGCAGTTTTGGCGGCATCGGCGTGATCAGCCACCCGCTCGACACCATTGTCGTCGCCGTTTGCGCACTCGGCATCTACTACTGGGGCGCCGCCACTGGCGTACCAGCTCACCTGGTACGGCTGGAACACGAAGCCGATGAAAGCGAAGCGGTCGACGAACCTCACGCACCGCTGACACCCGCGACCTACTGATTCAGGAGCCTTTTATGAAGCGACTGCATGTGATCGACTCCCACACCGGCGGCGAACCGACACGCCTGGTCATGAGCGGTTTCCCGGCGCTGAGCGGCGCCACGATTGCGGAGCAACTGCACAGCCTGCGCACCGAGCATGATCAATGGCGCCGTGCCTGCCTGCTGGAGCCGCGTGGCAACGATGTACTGGTCGGCGCGCTGTATTGCGAGCCCGTCACTCCGGGCGCGATCTGTGGCGTGATCTTCTTTAATAACGCCGGTTACCTCGGCATGTGCGGCCACGGCACCATCGGCCTGGTCGCGTCGCTGCACCACTTGGGGCGTATCCAGCCCGGCGTGCATTCCATCGACACGCCTGTCGGCCCAGTGGAGGCCACGCTGCACGAAGACGCCAGCGTAACCCTGCGCAACGTGCCCGCCTATCGCCTGCGCCAGCAGGTGCCGGTGGAGGTGCCGGGGTATGGCGTGGTCTACGGCGATGTCGCCTGGGGCGGCAACTGGTTTTTCCTGGTGTCGGACCATGGCCAACGCTTGCAGATGGACAACGTGGAGGCCCTCACCGACTACACCTGGGCGATGCTCAAGGCCCTGGAGGATCAGGGCATTCACGGCGCGGACGGCGCACTGATCGACCACATCGAACTGTTCGCCGATGACGACCTTGCCGACAGCCGCAACTTTGTCATGTGCCCCGGCAAGGCCTACGACCGCTCGCCCTGCGGCACCGGCACCAGCGCCAAGCTGGCCTGCCTGGCCGCCGATGGAAAACTCCAACCCGCGGAGACCTGGACCCAAGCCAGCATCACCGGCAGCCAATTCGAAGGCCGCTATGAATGGGACGGCGAGCGCATCCGCCCCTTTATCACTGGCAGTGCCTACATGACCGCCGACAGCACCTTGCTGATTGACGAGCGCGACCCGTTTGCCTGGGGCATCTGAGCCCTTCCCTGTTTGTACTGAACGTTCCAAGGAGTTAGAACAATGAGCGACAACATCTTCACCGGCTGCATCCCCGCCCTGATGACCCCGTGCACCGCCGAGCGCAAGCCGGACTTCGACGCCCTGGTCGCCAAAGGCCGGGAGTTGATCGATATCGGCATGAGCGCCGTGGTGTACTGCGGCTCCATGGGCGACTGGCCGTTGCTCACCGAGGCCGAACGCCAGGAAGGCGTGGCACGCCTGGTGGCCGCCGGTGTACCGACCATCGTCGGCACCGGTGCGGTCAACAGCCGTGAAGCCGTGTCCCATGCCGCCCACGCCGCCAAAGTCGGCGCCCATGGACTGATGGTGATTCCGCGCGTGCTGTCCCGTGGAGCGTCGGCCACCGCGCAAAAGGCGCACTTCTCGGCCATCCTCAAGGCCGCGCCAAACCTGCCGGCGGTAATCTACAACAGCCCCTACTACGGCTTCGCCACCCGCGCCGATCTGTTCTTCGAACTGCGCCGCGAACACCCGAACCTGATCGGCTTCAAGGAGTTCGGCGGCGGTGCCGACCTGCGCTACGCCGCCGAACACATCACCTCCCAGGACGATAACGTGACCTTGATGGTCGGCGTGGACACTCAGGTAGTGCACGGTTTCGTCAACTGCAACGCCACCGGCGCCATCACCGGTATCGGCAACGCCCTGCCCCGGGAAGTGCTGCAACTGGTGGCTTTGAGCAAAAAAGCCGCCAAGGGCGATGCCAAGGCCCGTCGCCAGGCCCGTGAGCTGGAAGCCGCGCTGGCGGTGCTGTCGTCCTTCGATGAAGGCTGCGACCTGGTCCTGTATTACAAGCACCTGATGGTGCTCAATGGTGATAAAGGCTACGCCCTGCACTTCAATGAAACCGACGTGCTCAGCGACGCGCAGCGCCATTACGCCGAGAACCAATACGCGCTGTTCCGCCAGTGGTACGCCAACTGGTCGGCGGAACAGAACGTCACCTGATCCCTCGCGCCGCTGCGGTTCTCGCAGCGGCCAACCTCTTTTCTACCAGGACAATCCCATGACTCTGACGAGCAAAATGCTGATCGGTCAGCAACTCATTTCCGGAAATCGCGCGGCGATCCGGGCGATCAATCCCGCCACCGATACACCCATGGAACCGGCCTATAACGGTGGCGACGGTGAACAGGTGGCCCAGGCGTGCGCCTTGGCGTGGGCGGCGTTTGATGGGTACCGCGAAACCTCGCTGGAGGTGCGCGCCACCATTCTTGAAGCCATCGCCACGCGCATCGAAGCCCTGGGTGATGAGCTGATCGAACGTGCCGTTACCGAAACCGGTCTGCCCCACGCGCGCATTCAAGGCGAACGCGGGCGCACCTGCGGCCAACTGCGCACCTTCGCCCGCACCGTACGCGCCGGGGAATGGCTGGATGTGCGGGTGGACCCTGCACAGCCGCTACGCCAGCCGCTGCCTCGTCCAGACCTGCGCCAGCGCCATATTGCGTTGGGCCCGGTCGCCGTGTTCGGTGCGAGCAATTTCCCCCTGGCGTTTTCCGTGGCCGGTGGCGATACCGCCTCTGCGCTGGCCGCCGGTTGCCCGGTGGTGGTCAAGGCTCATGGCGCACACCCAGGCACCAGTGAACTGGTAGGCCGGGCAGTGGCGCAAGCCGTTCAGGCCTGTGGTTTGCCCGAGGGCGTGTTTTCGTTGCTGTACGGTTCGGGCCGCGAGGTGGGGATTGCGTTGGTCACCGATCCGCGCATCAAGGCCGTTGGCTTTACCGGCTCGCGCAGCGGTGGCGTGGCGTTGACACAGGCGGCGCAGGCACGGGCCGAGCCAATTCCGGTGTATGCGGAGATGAGTTCGATCAATCCGGTGTATCTGTTCCCAGCCGCACTGGCCGCGCGCGGCGAAGCGTTGGCAAAAGGCTTCGTGGCGTCGCTGACCCAAGGCGCCGGGCAGTTTTGCACCAACCCTGGGTTGGTGATCGCGGTCCAAGGGCCTGCGCTGGATCGCTTCATCAGCACGGCGAGTGAATCGCTGCCCAACTGTGCAGCGCAGACCATGCTGACCCCCGGCATTTTCAGCGCCTTCGATGCAGGCGTGGCCGCACTGACAGAGCACGCCAAGGTGGCGGCAAAAGGATTGCCAGCAGAAGGCCCCAACAGAGGCCAAGCCCACCTGTTCGTGACTCAGGCCAACGATTTTTTAGCCAATGAACACCTGCAAGCCGAAGTCTTCGGCGCCGCTTCATTGATCGTCGTATGCGCCGATAACCAAGAGATGCACCAGGTGTCCGAACACTTGGAAGGGCAACTGACCGCCACCCTGCAGATGGATGACGACGATCTGCCAAGCGCCAAGGCCCTGCTGCCGGTGCTTGAGCGCAAGGCCGGTCGCCTGCTGGTCAACGGCTGGCCGACAGGTGTCGAGGTCTGTGATGCCATGGTGCATGGCGGCCCCTTCCCCGCCACGTCAGACTCGCGCAGCACCTCGGTGGGCACGGCGGCGATCCAACGGTTTTTGCGCCCCGTGTGTTATCAGGACTTCCCCGATGCACTGTTGCCCGCCGCGCTCCAGCACGGCAACCCTTTGCTGCTGCGGCGCTTGCTCGACGGCCAGAGGGAGGCCTAGGCCATGTCCGATCCGGATATCGTCGTGGTCGGCGCTGGCATCATCGGCGTTGCCTGCGCTCTGCAGCTGGCGCGTCAGGGCCGGCAAGTGCTGGTAGTCGACCCGCAGGAACCCGGCATGGGCGCGTCGTACGGCAACGCCGGGCACCTGGCGACCGAGCAAGTGTTTCCCATCGCCGACCTATCGATCCTCAAGCGCTTGCCCGGCATGCTGCTCGACCCCATGGGCCCGCTGCGCCTGGATTGGAAATACCTGCCGCGCGCCCTGCCCTGGTTCGTGCGTTTGCTGCTGAACCTGCGTCCGGCGAGCTATCAGCGCACGGTCGCGGGTATCCGCGCGCTCAATGAAGGCAGCCTGGCCGCGTGGCAGCGCCTGCTGCACAGCATCGCGCGTCCGGACTTGTTGCGAGAGGACGGCTCGCTGCTGGTGTTTGAGCGCGCGGACTCACGGGAAGCCCTCAATGCCTTGCAGCAGCGCATGCAACAACAGCAGGTGCCGGTGGCGTTCTGGTCCGGCGATGCCATACGCCAAGCCGCGCCGCAGTTGAGCGACAACATTCAGGGCGGGCTGTTTTTTCCGGGTACTGGGCACTTCCTGGATCCCTACCACGTGGTCTGCGAACTGGTGTGTGCGGCCGAGGCCAGCGGCGTGCAGTTCCTTAAACGCCAAGTGCTGGATGGCCGCGTCGACGCACAGGGCGTTTCACTCACCACTGACCAGGGGCTGCTGAGCGCGCGTCAGGTCCTGATTGCCTGCGGCGCCCATTCGGCCAAACTGACCGCCGCCCTGACCGGCAAAAAGGTCCCGCTGGACACGGAGCGCGGCTACCACCTGATGCTGCCCCATGAACACCATCGCCTGCCGTTTGCCGTTACGTCCCTGGAACGCAAATTCATCATGACCCCTATGACCGACGGCCTGCGCCTGGCCGGCACAGTGGAATTCGCCGGCCTCAATCGCCCGGCGAATATGGAGCGCGCCTGGCAGTTGCATCGCTTGAGCCAGGGGTTGTTTCGCGAGGATCTGAGTGCAGAAGGTGCAACGCCGTGGATGGGGTTTCGGCCGTCGTTGCCGGATTCACTGCCCGTGATTGACCGGGTGTGTGATGGGAAGGTGATGCTCGCGTTTGGGCATCAGCATTTGGGGTTGACGCAAGCGGCGGTAACGGCGGAATGGGTTGGGGCGTTGGCGAAGGATCAAGCACAGTTACTGACGCCTTATCGCCTGGACCGATTCTGAAATCCCTTGTGGTGAGCAGGCTTGCCCTGCTCACCACAACAAGCGGCGGGATTTACTTGACCAAGCGCTTTTCCTTCGAGGGGCGATATCCGAAATACGAGCTATAGCACTTGCTGAAATGGCTCGGCGACACAAACCCACACGCCACCAGCACCTCCACCTGTGACAGCTCGGTGTGCTGCAACAGCCGTCGCGCTTCAGTCACGCGCAGTTCCATGTAGTAACGCTGCGGCGTGGTGCCCAGTTGCTCCTTGAACAAGCGCTCCAACTGGCGCCGGGAGCGGCCGGCGTAGACGGCGAGTTGGTCCAGTTCCAAGGGCTCTTCCAGGTTGGCGTCCATCAGCTTCACCACTTCACGCAGGGGCGCGCTGACGCTGACATTTTCGGTGGGTTTGATGCGCCGATAGCGGGATTCTTCAAAGGCCAGGATGTCTTCGATCCCTTCGACCAGTGCCTTGTCATGCAGGCCCTTGATCCAGTCCAGCGCCATGTGGAAGGCACCGGATGGGCTCGAGGCCGTGAGCCGGTCGCGGTCGATCACGTAGGGTTCGCTGGTGACGTGGGCGGCCTTGGACACTTCCGCCAGTGCCGGGCGATGCTCCGGGTGAATGGCGCAGCGATAGCCTTGCAACAAACCGGCACGGCCCAGGAACCAGGCGCCGTTCCACAGGCCGGCGAGGCTGATGCCCTGTTCGGCGGCGGTGCGCAGCAGCTGGATGAAGTCTTCGCTGGCCTTGAGTTCCGTGCGAAAACCACCACAGATCACCAGCAGTTCCAGGTCTTGCAGCGCCGCCACGTCCAGGCGCGCATCCGGGCGGATCACCAGGCCAAGGTCGCTGATGACCTCGCCATCATCACAACCGAACGTACGCGAGGCGAACAGGTCGGGACGCAGCAGGTTGGCGGTGACGAACGTGTCGAGGGTCTGGGTGAAGGCCGGCAGGGAGAAGTGCTCGAGCAACAGGAAGCCGACGCGGGTGACCGACGCCGGTTGCGAGGTTTCGTTGAGGTAGCGCAGGTTCTTGCCTTTCATGCCACCGCTGAATTGACGTCTTTCCATCGAGGGTTGGCCCACTCTTATTGTTGATGCAATGGGCGCCATCTTAGGGGCAAATGCGTTGGCTGTCTCAGGCACTGATCTTGAAAAAACCACAAGCGAGCAAAGCCCCCGGCTTAACAGGGCCAGGCGCATCTGATACGGTTTTTTCTTTGCTATCTGCGCCTGTATCGAAATGCCACCTGGGCGGACAATAGCGCCATCCCCACTCCCTTCCTTCTGGAGGCCTTATGACCAAGATGGCACTTTTCCTGTTCGGCTTTTTGGTGTTGACCATCGGCATCGGCCTGCTGGCGACCATCTCGCCGGTCTGACAGTCAGCCGGCAAACAGCATCGGGTACAACGACACCACCAGCAACGCCGCCATCGACCCGTTGAACACCCGCAACCAGCGCGGCTCACGCAACACATTGCGCAAGCCGCTGCCACACACGACCCACACACAGACGCTGGGCAGGTTGACCACCGCGAATACCAGCGCAATCACCAGCACATTGGTGACGTAACCTTCGGCTGGCGTGTAGGTGGTGATTGCCCCCAGCGCCATGATCCAGGCCTTGGGGTTCACCCACTGGAAGGCCGCCGCGCCGAGGAAGGTCATGGGCTTGCCCTGCTCATCAGGGCTGTCGGACATGCCGCCCGCCGTCGCAATCTTCCACGCCAGGTACAACAGATAGGCCGCGCCCACGTAGCGCAGCAGGGTATAGGCCCAAGGAAACACCTTGAACACTTCGCCCAGCCCCAGGCCGACCGCAATCACCAACAGCATGAACCCGATACTGATCCCCAGCGCATGGGGCATCGACCGCCGGAACCCGAAGTTCACGCCCGAGGCGAGCAACATCGTGTTATTGGGCCCCGGCGTGATCGAGGACACGAAGGCGAACAGCACAAAAGCTGATAAGAGGCTGGTAGACATGAACATGACGCGGCATCCAAACGGAGGGGGTATGCCAGCGACAGTAGAGGGTAATGCGCCGCCTTGCCCCGTACAGCCATGGCACGATTGAGGCATACACTTTTTTGCCACGGTTTTCACAAAGCTTTCACAGGCAGGCGCCTAGGGTAACTCCAGCTCCTAATGAACATCCTTTTTAGCCCGCGCTCCCCACGCGGGCTTTTCTTTGCCTGACAGTTCTCCAGGCCAAAAAAAGAGGCAAGCCATTGCGCATGGCTTGCCTCCCGTAGCGATTGCTTAACGCGGGCCACCTCCGCCGCCAGGGCCCGGGCCGCCGCCCTGACCATGCCCGCCACCGTGCCCCCCGCCGCCGCCACCCGGTGGCATGAACATCCAGCAGCCCGACAGCGTCGACAACAGCGCAACCACCACCGCTGCCTTGGTTAGATAACTCAACTTCATGACCACACTCTCTTACTTGACGAGATTGACTTCTCGCTGGGTAAGACAGCGCCAACTCCAGTGCGTCACGGCTATCGTGTAACCTGATGGTAGGGTTTGTAAGCCCGGCGGTACAAGGCGCCGTCAGTTCTGTGGACGTTGCTTGGTCGAGTCCAGTTCGGCTTTTTTGGCGGTGCTGATTTCGGTAATTTGCGCCGACTTGGCGATCGCAAAATCAAAGGTATCCTGCATCTTGGCGATGGCATCGGTGGCAGTGCCTTTGAGCCCACCGTTGGCGGCCCAGTCGAAGTTCCACACGCCCGAGAGGTTATCGGCGCCCGGAACGTCATGGGTTTCGATGGCGGTGAATACATCGGGGTGACGCTCCATGTACTTGGCAGCATCGGACACCTCGGCCGGCACTTTGCCTGAGGCATTGTTGGCCAACTGGGTCAGTTCCTGCTTGGTGATGGCCGACTTGCCGGTCTGGCGCATGTAGTCGGCAATGACCTTGCTGGACTTGGCGATGTTCAACTTGTCGTCGAACACCGAAGGTGATGCTTTAGGCGTGTTTGCCCCGCTGCCGGCGGGCGTTACGGTAGTAGACATCGGCGCTGCTCCCCTGATGGAACGAATGCAATCGTCGTGCTGACGATAGCCCGAAGCGGACGTTAGCATGGGCAATAGGCCATTCCATGGGGCTTCACAACAATTCACAACAACGCACCGGGTTTACACGCTCCTCTCAACCGTGGTCGTCGTCACGTTGCCGAACCAGGCCTTCCAGGGTGAACCGTGCCTGCATCAGCACCACGTCCCTCACCAAGGCCATTTCCTTCTGGTTCACCTCGGTCCATTTCAAGGCTTCAAGCAGCTTGGGTTTCTGCACGCGAAAGGCCAGGCCCTGGGTGAACAACGCCATGGAATGGATCACCGTGCGTTCGTCCTCCACCGCGAAGCCGGCCAGGCGTGCGATCAGCAACCGAATCACGCGGCCGATGCGGGCCTTGAAATGCTCATCGAAAGCCCGTGTCGCACCGGGCGGGCACAACCCGGCCTGGTGGCGATCCATGAATGCACGCCATACCGTGGTTTGCGGGCTGTCCTGGATGGTCGACACCACCGTACCCAGAATGCCCAGGGAGGCGTCGATCAGCGCGTTGTCACCTGAATCGGCGTCCGCCAACGCGCTTTCCGCAGCCTCCACGGACGGCGACATCTTGCCCCACAACAGCGTGATCAAGTGTTCGACACACGCCAGGTACACACCTTCCTTGCCATCAAAGTAATACTGGATCGCAGGGGCGTTGACGCCAGCAGCCGTGGCGATATCACGGGTCGACGCACCATCGTAGCCACGCTCGCCAAACACCCCCACGGCCGCCTCGATGATGCGTGCCCGGGTTTCTTCACCGCGCTGATAGCCACCCTCGGCCGCAGGTTTATGTCGTGCCATGTGCAACTCCATTCGAATACCGGACCAAAATATACCAGTTGACAAAAATTCGCGAAAAAAGGAATTTATTCCACCTGTTATAAATCTGGAGTGACCTCGATGTCCGCTGCACCTCCCTCCCCTCAGGTCATGCCTGAAGAAACCGTCAACGGTCAACGCGGCAAGGCCCGTCGCATCCTGCTGACACTGGCCGGCGTCGCCGTGCTGGTGGGTGTTTCATGGGCCGCCTGGTGGTGGATCACCGGGCGTTTTATAGAGACCACTGACGACGCCTACCTGCAAGCCGACAGCATCAGCGTGGCGCCCAAGATCAACGGCTACGTAGCCGAGGTGCTGGTGAGCGACAACCAGAACGTCAAGCGCGGCGATGTGCTGGTGCGCCTGGATGCGCGCAAATACCAGGCGGTGAGTGATGAAGCGTCGGCCACCATCGCTGCACGCAATGCCGACTTCGCCAAGGCCCAGGCCGACCTGGTGCAACAGGACTCAACCATCGCCGAAGCCCGCGCTCAATTGCAGGGCGCCGAAGCCGATGCGCGACACGCCCAGACCGAAGTAGCCCGTTACGCCCCGCTGGCCCGCTCCGGTGCAGAACCCGAGGAGCGCCTGGCCCAATTGAACAACCAACTGGCACAAGCCCGCAGCACCGTGGCAGCCAAACAGGCCGCGCTGCGCTCCAGCCAGACCCGCTACGGCACACTGCAGGCCCAGCTCAAGCAAGCCCAGGCGCAACTGGGCGTGGCCAAGGCCAGCGAAGCGCAAAGCCAGCTGGACGTGGACGACGCGGTGATCCGCAGCCCGCTCGATGGTCGCGTGGCCGACCGTGGGGTGCGCGTAGGCCAGTACGTGCAGCCGGGCACGCGCCTGCTCACAGTGGTGCCGATCAGCGCGATCTACCTGACGGCCAACTACAAGGAAACCCAGATCGGCGCCATGCGCCCCGGCCAGACCGTTACCGTGCACGTAGACGCCCTGCCCGGCCGCGACCTGCAAGGCCACATCGACAGCCTGGCCCCCGGTACCGGCGCGCAGTTCGCCTTGCTGCCACCGTCGAACGCCACCGGTAACTTCACCAAGATCGTACAGCGCGTGCCAGTGCGGATTGCCCTGGACGTGCCGGACGACCTGCGCGCCGCGTTGATGCCCGGCTTGTCGGCCACCGTGGAAGTCGACACCCGCACCCACGCCGCAGACGCCAACCATGGCTGAGGCGATCATGCCCGCGGTGGCTGCCGAGAAACCGCGCAACGCCTCGCTGACCGACTGGATCGCCGTCGCCGCCGGGGCATTGGGCGCGTTGCTCGCCACCCTCGACGTGTCGATCACCAACTCGGCCTTGCCGCAGATCCAGGGCCAGATCGGCGCCACCGGCACCGAAGGCACCTGGATCGCCACCGGCTACCTGATGTCGGAAATCGTCATGATCCCCCTCGCCGCCTGGCTGACACGGGTGTTCGGCCTGCGCCGGTTTCTGATCGGCACGGCGCTGATGTTCACCCTGTTTTCGATGTTCTGCGGCCTGTCCACCAGCCTCGGCGCGATGATCGCCGGGCGCATCGGCCAGGGCTTTGCCGGCGGTGCGATGATCCCCACCGCGCAGACCATCGTGCGTACCCGCCTGCCGCCACACCAACTGGCCATTGGCACCACAATGTTCGGCATGACGGTGATCCTCGGCCCGTTGCTCGGCCCGGTGATTGGCGGCTGGCTGACGGAAAACATCAACTGGCGCTGGTGCTTCTTTCTCAACCTGCCCATCAGCATCGCGCTGATCACTTTGCTGATCACTGGCCTGCCCAGTGAACGCATGCACCTGCAACGTTTTATCAGCGCTGACTGGCTGGGCATCCTGGGCCTGGCGATGGGCTTGAGCTCACTCACCGTGGTGCTTGAAGAAGGCCAGCGCGAGCACTGGTTCGACTCGCTGCTGATCGTGTGGCTGAGCATCGCCACAGTGACCGGATTTTTCCTGATTGCCGTGGGCCAATTCCGATCAAGTACGCCTATTTTGCGTCTGCCACTGGTGCTCAACAAGAGCTTTGGCAGTGTGCTGCTGATTGGTACGGCCGTGGGTGCGGGGCTGTATGGCACGGCGTACCTGGTGCCGCAGTTCCTCGGCATTCTGTCCGGTTACAACGCGCAACAGTCCGGCGCGATCATGTTGCTCTCGGGCATTCCCGCGTTCCTGCTGATGCCGATCCTGCCGAGGATGCTCGGTCGCTATGACTTGCGTTGGATGGTCGGCGCAGGGCTGTTGCTGTACTGGGCCAGTTGTTTTGTCGACACCCAGCTGACCGCGGACAGCGTCGGGCATGATTTCATCTGGTCGCAACTGCTACGCGGCTTCGGGCAGATCCTGGTGATGATGCCCCTCAGTCAATTGTCCATGCGCTCGGTCGAGACCAAGGACGCGGGGGATGCGGCCGGGCTTTACAACATGTCCCGCAACCTCGGCGGCACCATCGGCCTGGCACTGCTCGGGGTATTGATGGACCGACGCAGCCACTTCCATGACGACAGGCTGCGTGAAGGCATCCTGGCCAACAGCCAACTCGCCCAGGACCATATGGCCAGCAACACCGCCAGTTACCTGGCGCAAACCGGCGATGCCTCCAGCGCCCCGTTGCAGGCGATGGCTCAACTGGCCAACGACATCGCGCGCCAAGCCTCGGTCATGGCCTACAACGACTCTTTCTATGTACTGGGACTCGCCATGCTGGCGTGCCTGCCCCTGATCTTCCTTCTCAAAAAGCGCACGGTACAGCCATGATTGCTCGCTCCCTTCCCCTGCTCCTGACCGTTGGCCTGCTGTCCGCCTGCACCGTGGGTCCGGATTACCCAGGCGCGCCGGATGCCGCGCCGAAAACCCTGGCCGCTGGGCGGTTGCCTCACGCCGACAACCAAGCACCCAGCGCGCCGACTGTGGCGCAGTGGTGGCGAACGCTGAATGACGCGCAGCTCAATGAACTGGTCGACATGGCGCTGAAAAACAGCCCCGACATCGCCACCGCCAAAGCGCGCTTGAAACAATCGCGCGCCAGCCTCAGTGGTGCCCGCGCCGACGCCATGCCCAAGGTCACCGGCGACGCTGCGATGCTGAAACTGCGCTCGCCCGACACCTCCGCACTGGGTAGCAGCGGCGGTAGCGGCCGTGGCCCGCTGACGCTTTACCTCGCCGGTTTCGATGCCAGCTGGGAAGCCGACCTGTTCGGCGGCACCCGGCGTGCAGTCGAAGCGGCGCAAGCGGAAGCCGACGCGGCCCAAGCTCAACTGGCCGACGCCCAAGTACAACTGGCAGCCGAAGTGGTCCAGGCCTACACCGATCTGCGCGACCAGCAAGCACGGCTGGCCCTGGTCGAAGCCAGTGTCGACATCGAAAACCAGGCCCTCGACCTGACCCGGCAGCGCCGCAGTCGCGGCGTCGCCTCACAACTGCAACTCGAACAAGTCCTCACTCAGGCAGAAAACACCCAGGCCCAGCGCCTGCCGTTGCAAGCCGCCATCGTTGAATCCCTGGATCAACTCGACTTGCTCTGCGGCCTGGAACCCGGCGAACTCGAAGAACGCCTCGCCACCGCCCAGGCCCTGCCCGCCATTCCCGGCGTGGTGCCCGTGGCAGCCCCCGCCGCCCTCCTCAAGGCCCGCCCCGACATCCGCGTGGCCGAACGCAAACTGGCCTCCAGCAACGCCCAGATCGGCGAAAAGACCGCCGACTGGTTTCCCAAGCTCAGCCTGATGGGTGACTTGTCGTTCTCCGCCAGCGATCCCGGCCACCTCGCCCGCAAGGACAACGGCAGTTGGTTGGTCCTGCCGCGCCTGACTTGGAACGCGCTAGACTTCGGTCGCGTGGCCGCCAGTGTCAAAGGCGCCGAAGCGGGCCGCGACGAAGCGCTCGCGCAGTACAAAAGTGTCGTGCTGAATGCGCTACGCGACGCTGATGTCGCCCTTGCGCGGTACGGCCACCAGCGCCAGAACGTGGTGCTGTTGCGCAGCGTGGAATCCTCGGCCGTACGTGCGGCGGACCTGACCCGCCAGCGTTATCGAGCGGGCACGGCCAGCACCCTGGATTGGCTGGATGCAGAGCGCACGCGGTATCAGGCCCAGGAAAGTCGGATCTCGGGGGATGCGCAATTGCTCAAGGATTTTGCTTCGTTGCACAAGGCATTGGGGCTGGGCTGGACCTTGTGACACACTTCCTCGCACAGCGCCGCCAGACACGAGGGAACCATGCTCCGTATTCATCAAGCGACCCCAGCCGACCTTGACGCCTTGCGCGAAGTCGGCTGCACCACTTATCAAGAACACTTTGCGCAGATTTGGTCGCCTGCTGGCTTGCAGGCGTTCCTGGATCGGGACTTTTCCCACGACGCCTTGCGCCAATCACTAGAAACATCCGACAACCCTCTATGGCTGCTCGCGTCAGATGACAACGAGCAAGTCGTCGGCCTGGCAAAGGTCAACTGGTCGGCGCCGGCGCCCATAACGGGTGAAGTTGGCGCAGAACTGCGCAAGATCTACTTTCTCAAATCCGCCGCCGGGCGCGGGTATGGCAAGCAATTTATGCAGTTCATTTGCGACCAGGCCGTAGAGCGTGGCGAGCGCTCGCTGTGGCTGACGGTGCTCAAGTCCAATCCCGATGCACGACGGTTTTATGAAGCGTTTGGGTTCAAGTGGATCGGAGAAATTCCGTTCAAGACGGACCTGGCTGAAATCGGGATGGATGTGATGGGGCTTGAGCTGCAGCGGAAGGCAGAATAAATGAATGAGTTGATAAAAGGCCTCGACGGGCCCAGGACGGCGCAGCAGGAACTGTTCTACGACCTGGAAGATGCGGCGGCGGTGATTGGGTGGTCGGTGGTGGAGCTAACGGCTATGGCAAGCAGCGGCAGGACGCCATCTGAAGCGGTAGCCCTTATGAAAATATGCGCGTTACTGACGGCGCAGCAGGAGAAAATGGCAGCCTATGCAGGCGAGGTCAAAGACCTACTGATCGTCCGATCTGGGGTCCCTTAAACGCGCTAGTTTACAGATAAGGAATATGAATCAGCATTCACATAATGTGGAGCAGCGATAATGGAATACGACGAAAAACTGATTGAAGACACTGTACTCGCCTTGTTGGCGGCCTTCAGTTCGGACGACGGGAATACCTGGAAAGGGTTTGATTTCGAGATCATGAATCGATTACATGAGCATGGTTTCATCAGTAATCCAGTCAACAAGAACAAATCGATTTGGTTAACGGCAGAAGGCCTTGAGCGAGGTCGACAGGTAGCGGGTCGATTGTTTGGACGGCCTCAACCTGAGTAACTATCCGACTCAAGAACCGATTTGGTGAATCCGTCTTACCACAGACAATAAAAAAACCCGTAGACGTTAATCTATGGGGTTTTCAAGAGTGGAGGCTGAGGTCGGAATCGAAACGGCGTAGGCGGATTGGCAGGAAGCGGGTGGCACTTGCCGAAGAGGAACTGAGGCTCAAGGTTCGCCCCGGCACCCACCAGGAACTTGCCGACCTTATGGAATGGTCAGGCATTACTAAGCAGGGCGAGGCGATGACGCTGATGATTCATCATCTGCATGCGCTGGGTTCCGCGAAGTGTCAGTCGCTATTGAATCCGCCGCGCCACGAAATCGAGATATCGCAAAGCGTGGCGCGGGAACTTCGCAACAAAAGCCTTCTCGCCATCCATCAAGACCCGTGCGACGAAATTATCGCTCCTGGAAATAGTAGATAGGCAGGCGTCATTCCTCAAAAACAAAACTATCTCGCAACCTATTACTTGAAATGTCCAAACAGGTCTTCAAAATTCCAAGAGTAAATTCCAGATGATAATCGGTAGGGCCCGTAATGAGCACAGGCTCTCCGTCCCTGACCAAGAGAGACGAGTCCATTGATCTAAAAGTGGCATGACTCGCCACTGATGAAAGACCGCGATACATAGTTTCGTAGAGAGGTATCAGGCCCGCGACTTGGGCGGCCTCAAATGTCGAAAAACCTGCACCTTCACCTTCGGCACGACTGATCACTTCGTTCAAGTCCTGAATGTTTTTTTCAGATAGTCCTAGCTCAGCTAGCGATTTGATCATCGCCTTAGCTTGTTTTCGGTCTTCAATATCTCCAGCTCTACACATACGAACAAACACGGACGGATCATTGATCAGAGCTACAGCATGGAACAAAGCCTCAACCGCTGAACGGCAAAGAGTTTGGGCATCAACAATGAGCCCTCTTTCACATAGCAGTATTGCCGCCTGACAGCTCCTGACCAGCTTATGAAAAAAAACAAGTGAAGCCATCTGATGGGGGATGTATCGGTCGGCCCCAGCGCCCATGACTAATAGCTGAGCGACACCAGAGGCAGTTTCTGCTTCTTCAAATGACTTTCGGTAGGTCGACTTATAGCTTTCTCTCACTTTTTCAATCGCTGGTGAAAGAAAGCCCTTTTCATAAAGATCATCAACCGAAGCCTGATCCATACCCTGTTACTCCCTGATTCATAGATCAGCAGTTCTATCAAACATCACTACTCCTGAAGTGGCCACCACCGGTCATGGAGGACGGCGCCTAACCCAGCCGTAATCTCAACTCCATCAGGTAATCAGCGGCTGCTCCTCGCCGCTCAAGCCCACCTGGCGCATCAGCTCTCATCAGAGACGCAAGCGCTTCTTCAATTGCGACGTCGGAAAACGTAACTCCGGACTGCTTCAGCACTGCCAGTAGCAGGTGCTCAATGGCATCAATTTGTGCTTGGTTTGACATTTTTACTTTCCCCTAACCGGCCAGATGCCAGGAAGACTTGATACCCCAACGCAACGCATATTGCCAACTCCAAGACTCCGTATCGTGGGGAGGAACGCCGAGGCTACAGCGGTTCAACGCGATATTCGTGCTTACCACTCAGCGATCGGAATACCCCATTGCCAACCCGACCAACTAAATCGCCTTTTTTGTCATAGAAACAGGAATCGTCATCGAAGGTGAACACAACCTCGCCATTCAGGCGGACTACGCTTTCACGCTCAATGGTGCCAACCAGCGTGCCACTTTCCCAAACAATCTTGTACCGACCTTTGCTGTAGTCAACTGACATCTAAAGCTCCTTAGGCAACTTTAATCGGGTGCAAAAAAATCAACGATATCACCTCAGCCGCACGAAGATGCCCCCCTTGGAGATCCCCCGTGAGAAAACGTGCCGAAGTCGTCGTTAAATGGGAGTGCGGCAATTGCAACGAGCTGCACGCCTGGAAGAACGATGCCAAACAGTGCTGCCGGCCACCGGTATCTGAGTGCTGGATATGCCCGGCTTGTGCGCAGGCCCACAGCGACAAGAACGACGCCGAGAATTACTGCCCAGATTCCGAGCTGGCAGTCACCTGCCCGTCATGCCTCCGGGACTATGACCTGAATGGGCTGAGTTTTCACGCGGTTCGGGTCGCCGCCCACTGCACAGAATGCAACCCGATGTTCACGGTAGATCAGCAGATGGCGATCCAAGACTTTCACTACCTGAACACTGGGGAAAGCCGAAACATGTTTGGCTGATCAACCCAAAGGCTAAGGCACTAGAATTCTGGCTCTAAGTGAATTCTACGCAATATTTTCCTCATTTTAACGTGCGTGCATGGCCTTCCCGGAGCCACAGAATCAATTAACTGGTTGATCTCACGGTCTGTAAGTTTTGGATTCAAGGCGGCAGGAAAAAGGCGGCGAATTCGTTCTTTATCGAGCCATTTTTTGCTGGTCTCGTTGAAGCAGATACTGGGACCTGGCGTTCGAGCCTCTATAGCCAGGCCCATGAACCCTGCTATTTCAAAAACTCGCCTTACAAACCCATCTTCCGTCATCGTCTCGTTCCTTAATCTGGCCCCATACCGCTCACTCGTGCTATCCCAAAACCGGACGGTTTGCCAGCCGTCAGTAACGGGGATGCAGCGAGCTAGGCTTTAGCTCTTACGGAAACGATAGCCGCTTCAACTGCGTGCCATGCATTCGTGATGTGCGGATGCTCTGCTTGACGATACTTTGAGTTATCGATGATCAGGGATTTAGCCTTCTGGCTGATCTTTACTAGGTCCAAGTTAAGCTCCTGGGCCGCGCCCAACACCGCTATAAGGCCCTGCTCCAAAGCGATTTCACGATCGGTGGCCATTTCCCCAACTCCTTTTTGATCCGGCTGCATGCCGGGCAATCAAGCAATAGCCCACAAATCCACTTCACGCCAGCCGATGCCAGGCGGCCTACCTTCAGCCGCCAGTGCGGTGAGGACTACCTCAAGGAAATACAACGCGAAACCCTCGCCTAGGAAGAGTTGACAGCTATCACCGGCTATCTACTGCCCTCCAAACAGATCCCATGGCTAACTGAAAACCGATGGGAGCTTGTTCTAACCGGCGCCCAATCGTGGGCCGGGTATACGCGCGACTAAAACTTGCAGGCGTAAAGCTTTCGGCGTCTAACGCAGTAGCCGAAACCTGGACGCTCGACCTTTCGAATGTGAGCTGACATAAGCGCCAGAAAAGCACAACCAATCGATATCTACCGCCCAGGATGATACGGCGCATCCGCTAGGATAAGAATGGAACGACCTGGACTTCGTATTACTACGACGGCAGGACTGCGGACGGTAAGCGGAAGGAAATTCCGTTGGGCTGCGACCTGGACCAAGCCAAGGTCGAATGGGCCAGGCACCACCGAAACCAACCCATATGATGGGCTGTGTGTTCGACCGCTATGACAAAGAAATCATCCCAGGCAAGTCAATTCGCACCCAGTCTGATAACCGCAAAGAGCTCAAGCAACTGAGAAGAGCGTTTGAGAGCGCCTAAATTGAGTCGATCACGCCCCAAATGGTAGCTAATACCTGATCCTGAAGGTACCGCTTTGGCCGTTAGTGGACGCTCAGGCTCCTTAGCCTTTAGCACAATCCCACGTCCAATCGAGGAAAGGCATACCCACAACGGTGTCTTAAATTTCCCGAAAAAAGGCAGGATTGCGGAAGCGATCATCAAATCGCAGGCAATAAAAAACCCCGTAGACGCTAATCTACGGGGTTTCTAAGAGTGGAGGCCGAGGTCGGAATCGAACCGGCGTAGGCGGATTTGCAATCCGCTGCATAACCATTTTGCTACTCGGCCTCAAACGATCAATGTCCTGACTGCTGACACTCACCGCATAAAAACTTGAGTGGGCTATAAAACCCTGTCTCTACTCTAACTCATTGAATACATTGAAGTTTTTAATGCTTCGTTGCGTTCGATGGGCGCCATTATGTACGTATTTGCCAAAGCGTGCAACCCCTTGATTTCAAAAATATTTCGTATTGGCATCAAGGGGTTGCGCACCTGCCCTACTCCTTGATGTGCAGTTGCTGGTAGTGCGGGTCGGCCTTGATTTGCGCTTCGGTGAAGGGCAACGGGCTGAGCTTTTTCTGGGAGAAGGCTTGGGTCTGGTCCTTGGCGTGTTTGGACGCTGGGTTGCTGGACTCGGAGAACGCGAGTACGCCTTGGGCATGGGGCCCCTGGTCGTCGAAGGTGACGATTTGCAGGTAGCTGGTGCCGCTGACCACTTCGCGCTTGCCGTCGGCGCGGGGCACGGTTTGCATGGCGTTGTAGATTCCCAGTTCTTGCGGGCCACCGTGGATCGGGGTTTGGCCGGAGACTTGGAGGTCGCCCCAGGTGCTGTTGCCGGTGAGGCCGAGTTTGGCGACGTCGGCGGTGGACGCCAGCATGGCTTCGCGCAGGGCTTTGGCGACATCGGTGCGGTCGATGGCCAGGCCGCGTGGTGTGGTGAGTGGCTGGGCCGGGTCGAAGGCGACGCGCCAGGCGTCGGGGATTTGCTGCAGGTGTTGCACCAGGTTGATGAAATGCACCAAGCCGATGCCACTGTCGAGGTTGGCGCGCTGGTCCCAGTTTTTCAGGTCGGTGCACAGGGGTTGCAGCGCAGTGGCGTCGGCGCCGAGGTGTTTGGCGCAGAATGCGAGCAGGTCGGGCATGACTTGGCCGGCCAGGTACACCTCGTTGTCCATCACCATGTTTTGCAGGTCGGTGACGCTGATCGGTTTGTCCAGGAATTGCAGGCGTTGCAGGGCAAAGCGCGCACGTGGGCCAAGGCCGATGTGGTCCTGGCTGATGACCGGGGAGAAACCGGTGAGCGGTGCCTTGGGGTTGGCCAGCCAGGCCGAGTCGTTGGAGTGCAGCACGTAGTCAGTGCGTTGCAGTTGCGGCAGTTGGTAGGCCGGGAAGATGCCGGCCTGGGCGGCGCGCGGGTCGACGTCCCAGGCGCAGGCGCTGTGGGCACCGTCGAGCATGATCATCTGCAGCCCGGCGCGCGGGTCGCTGCATTGTGCGAGTTTGGCCGCGCTGACATTGGGCACCACCGACTGGTTCATATACAGGCTCTGCCCCTGGTCATCGGCGGCCAGGGTGTTGACCCACGGGATACCTTGCAGGGTGTGCACCGAGGTTTTCAGTTGGTCGAGGCTGCCCGCGCGGTTCATCGCGTACCACTGTTGCAGCACGCGGTCGTTGCCCAGATTGGCGTCACGCAGGCTGAAGGCGTAATGGCTGTCCCAGTCGAGCTTGCCCGGCCATTGCACCACCGGGCCGAATTGCGAGCTATACACGGTGTGCGACTGGCCCTTGAGACTGCCATCGGCTTGTTTGACCTGCACCGTCACCGTGGTTTTATCCAGGGCGACGGATTTGCCATCGAGCAGATAGCGCGTGGAATCCTTCGGGTCCAGGGTCAGGCGATACAGGGTGAAGTGCTTGGACGTGTCCACGGTGTGGGTCCACGCAACATGCTGGTTGAAGCCGATATTGATCACCGGCAAGCCCGGCAACGCAGCGCCCATGACATCCAGTTGACCGGGGATGGTCAGGTGCATTTCATAAAAACGCATACCACCGCCCCACGGGAAATGCGGGTTGGCCAGCAACATGCCGCGTCCGTTGAACGAGCGATCACGGCCCACCGCCACGGCGTTACTGCCACGATCGAAGGCGAAGCGCTGCTGATTGGCGGCGGCCAATTCAAAGGCTTTCGAGTCGGTCGTTACACTGGCTGTGGCTTGGGGCGGCGTCGCACCGACCAAAGCTTCAGCGAATTGGCCGACACCGCCTTCCACCAATAACCTACGGGTCAGCTTGACCAAGTCTTCAGCCACCAGTGGCCGCACCCACGCCGCCTGGCACTGCGCCGGAGCGCCCTGCTCTTTCAGGTAACGGTTGTAGCCGGCCACGTAACCTTCGATACGCTGCTGGATCTGCGGGCTCTGCGCTTTCCAGAAGGCTGCGACCGATTCCGGCGTATTCAGCCACGTGAAAAACACATCACTGGCCAGGTTGTTGCGCTCTTCCAGGGTCGCCTGCTCGGGGCCGAAGAACTTGGCGCGCTCGCCATTCACGGTGACCACTTCATTGGCCAGCAGGCACAGGTTGTCCTGGGCGTAGGCGTAACCGATGCCGAAGCCAAGGCCACGCTCATCGTTGGCACGGATGTGCGGCACGCCGTAATTGGTACGACGGATATCCGCCGACGCTTGCGTCACCTGCTCCCGCGCCGAGGCCGCCAGGCTCAACCCCAGCAACACGCCCGCCACACATACCCTGGACAACCCATTGGAAATAATCACGCAGACTCCACCGTCAGATTTAACCGCCTCACAAGGGGTAATAACCCCACCGTAAGAACGCAAACAACCGGGAATAATTTAGCGCGAGGGCCCGTTTATTTAAGGCGGCGCGGATGTGACAAAACCGATACCGACGAAATTTCTACATCCGGGACTTCATGATTTCGCTCGCTCGTTCGTCTTATTAACCAAGAGCGCTCATTTTTTCCTGATCAGGCTCTGATAAGGAGTTTTTGCATGTACAACCCGCAAGTGCCCACGGATGGACATTCACCGGCTGCCGAGGCCAGTTTCGGCAACGGCACACCAGCGTTCGGTAAAGCACCCGAACAGCAAGGCAACCAGCGTATCCGCCACCTGCTCAAGTGTTTTGGCTTGCGCACCAGCCTGATCCGGCTAAAGGTCATCGACGCCCTGCTCACCGCCGCCGACAACCAGCGCACCCTCGGGGTACGCGGTGTGCACAGCCATCTGCTGGAGCTGGGCATTCCGTTGTCGTTTCTCAGCGTGCGCGAGGTGCTCAAGCGCCTGTGTAGCGAGGGCGTGATCACCCTCAATGCGGATAAAAGCTACAGCCTCCATGAAGAGGCTGCCAAGGTGCTCGAAGGTCGCGCTTGATCGCCCTTAAAGCTTGACCTTGCGGCGCATGATGCCGTTGATCACCACCACAACCACGGCGACGGCAATGGCGATGGTCTGGAATGTCTTCTCACTGATAACCCCGGTGTTCTGCAAATAGGACAGGCCAAACATCGTCGCCAGTACGGCCAGGGCAATCAGAATCGAATATTTCAAACGCTGCTTTTGTGTCATGACGGGTTCCTGAAACTGATAAATGCAACTGCGGTGTATCGCCGAACCTGCCCCGCACTGATTCAGTGAACGGAATGGACGGACGTCGGAAGCACAACATGTTACAGGGGATTAAATTCTTTGGCTTGCCCCGCGCCAGATTGATCCTCCCGCCCCCAAGGAACGTTTACCGTTTTCGCTATCCTGACGAAATTGCCTTCCGACACTGAATTCTTCGCTCACACTTCGTGGGCTTCCCGATAGGAACAGCTGCCTCTGAATCGCACACCCAACAGTGCGCTTAGCCTGCGCTCTCATGTGCATTTCAGAGAGGTGAAAATCTTGATTTCGTTCAATAGCCAGCAGCCTTCCACGTACGCTCCACTCTCCGTACGCCTGAGCAACTCCGAGCAACCTCTTGAACCTCAACCAGCACCCGCATCCCCATCGGAGCCTGAGGCCGCGCTGCCAAACGGGCGGCAAGCGCTGAGAGTCTCCCTGGCGGACCGGAGCGACCTGCAGAAACTGGCCCAGGCACTTCTTGCAGCCTTCGATAAACTCCCTGCGAACGCTGGGCCGACAGATGTGATTGCCGCCCTGAAGGAAAACCGCGTGGCGATCGATCCCAACTCATCGTTTCGCCGCGATCAGAACCTGATGCAACCCAGCGTCAGCCTTGAAGTGTTCATCCAGTCCAAGGGCACTTACATGCCAACTACGGCGATTGAGTTGCAGGACTTGGCGGGAGCACTCATCGACCACACGCTGACGCACCCCTTAGGCAACTTTGCAGGGGCGTTGTCCTGGGCCAACCCCCTCAGCGAAGTAAACCAGCGCAAAGTGCTCGACGTCGTTAGCAGCAACAGCGCCAACTTGCAGGGCTTGCCGCTGATAAATCCTCGCTGGGGCGCGTTGGACTACCTGGGCGGTGCGGTGCGACTTTCGACAACAGACATGCAAGACCCGGCAAAGGCCTTGGAAAAACTGCTCGACTCGAACAGGTCGCAGGCGCTGGGCGAAGCGATCCAGAGCACTCTCGCAAGTATTCCCACGGACCGCAGCGCCAACGATGGTATTTTGGCGGCCATCCATCTGGGCCTTGACCCCGAGTCCATTGACCGTCCGGTGCGCAACCATGTCGCGGGCTTCAATCTCGCTGCCGACATCTACTGGAACAGGGCGCCCGCAGACGTGGTGAGCGCGCTTGCGGAGCACCTGCGTAGTCGCACCTCGGTACCCGAGTTGGGAGCACGCTTGCTGCTGGCGCGGGTCGCACCGCAGTTTTTGGTCAAGGACATTCCCGAAGGGGTCAATATCGGCACCCAGGCGTGGGCGAATCTGTGCCTGGCAGTGGCCAGGGTAGAAGCCGACAGCCCAGGCAAGACCGCCTCGATGAGTTTTGGTGAAGTCATGCGGGATGCCGAAACCAAATTGCCGGCCAGTGAATCGACCCAAAAAGCGGTATTGATCGACTGGGCCGTTGCCAATCAAGTATTCGATAAATACGAAGATGAGGAATACACCGCTGATGTGATCGAACACGCCCGCTCCGTGTTCAACCAGCAACACAGTGACGTGAAAGCAGCCTCCGAACTACTCGACATCCCGATGCCCGATCGAAAAGCAATGGCGCTGGACTTGTTGAAAAAAAAATGGGGTGACGGCATCGACTTTGAACAAAAAATACTACGCATCAACTATGGCCCCGAAACCAGAGGCATGCGTTTCAGCGATCCTTACTCAATGCTGGACGTCACCATGCAGGGGCTAAAACTCCACGACAGTTGGCAGGTGTTTGGAACAAGCACCCTTGATCTTGAAGCATTCACTGCATTTACCCACAGCAACGAATTCAATATTCCAACTGCGTTCGACAACGCCTTTGACAACGTGACAAAACACTACAAGGACATCAAGAAGAACCTGATAATGAATGCGATCACGCATGCACCTTTCGAGGATCGAGACCCATTAAATTTTGGCGAGCTCAGGTTTTTCACGGAAAAGAGTTACATGAAATCAAGCATTCCATTCGTTTCCGATCGTTTGTTCCATACGAGTAAAACGATAAGAGTGGAAGCCAAGCGAGAGGGCAAAATTCAGTCTTATGCCTTCGATACCGAGAAAGGCACCCTCCAGAGGATTCCAGAGGATCAAGCCAGCACTGAACCCAAAAATGATGTCAGAGGCCCAGAAGTCGTAAGGTTCGAGGAGTACTACCCCGACACTGCCAACCGTTACGTGACAGTAGCTCGAAAGCAAAGCCACAGGCCACCCAACCACTTCCGCAACTCACGGATTCAGGACATCGCCGCAACGGTCGTCAAAGGGCTGGAGATCGACAGCGACGCCGTCAAACGCCAGGCCGCAGGCAGAACAGCATCGGAAAAGCGCACTGACACCCTTAATTCAATTGGCGATTTTTTACTTGACCTCATCCCTTTCAGGTCCGCCATCGTCAACTTCCAGAAAGGCAACTATAAAGACGGCATCACGGACTTGGCGTTCGATGTATTCGGGCTGGTTACCGCAGGCGTGGGCACGGTGGCAAAAGTGGTGAGCGGTGCAAGCAAGGGCGGCTCCGCCTTGGCCTCAGTACTTCGCGCAACCCGAATAATCGGGGCCAATACGTTGAGTGCGCTTAATCCTTTGAGCGGTGTAGGCGATCTGGCGATAGGTGCCGGCAAACTGACGTTGGCCGGTGCCAGCGCTGTCGGTGAAGGCGTTCAACGCCTGCGCGGCATGGCCCATGGCAGTGACCTGGTTGACGCGAGTTACCGATTTGACGCGGCCGCAACCGGCATCATCAACCAGGGAGGACGGCGCCTGGAAGGCAGTGCGGTGCAGCATGAGGGCAAATGGTTCGCCTTCGATTCAGGCAAGCAGCAACCTTACGGCCCCCCCCTAGAAGATTTTACCCCCCGGGATGTGCTGATGCCGCCGTCCCCCCGAACGCGTCACGGCTCACGCTACAATCCGATAAACAGGCCTTCTCGTCCCAACCAACCGGATACCCGCCCTCGAGAACCGTTGCCCTCAGATGAGTACGCGACCAGCACCAGCACCAATGGAGCCCTGATACGCGATCACTTCGCGGCCGACAGACTGCCCTTCACCCGAGAGAAATTCACTCTGGAAATGAACGGTTTCTATAAAGATATGGCTGCGGGAGGCATGCCCCCACGCCCCGTGATGCCTGATATCACCGCATCAACACGCCCTAACGAAATGATTGCCGACGCACTGACTAAAACCGATGTGCTGGTGTTTGGCGAAGACCATAGAGAAGTCGCAAGCCTGATGCTGATGCGTAACAACATGAAAACCTTCAAGGACTCGGGCGTCAACGCGATTTACTTGGAAACTGCCACGCTCGATGCGTATGGCGATATCGCAGATGCGACGCTCGCATACAATATTAAAAAGAGGTCCGGCGGAGATACACTTTATGAAGAATTAAAAAAAGCGGCCGAGGAGTTTGGTATAGAACTCATGCCACTCGAACATCGTTATTTGACTCGCCACTCAGACAACCCAAGTTATTTTGCCAAATTGGATACGTTGCCAAAATCCTCGGATGCCTTCAAAGCATTGTCCAAACAGCGTCTGGAGGAGATGAATTATTACGGTGCCAGGCAAGTCATGAAAAAGGAACTGGGAGGCAAATCGGTCGTTTGGGTAGGCCGAGCTCATATGAATACCGCCGATGGCGTCCCGGGTATCGCGGAATTAACGGGAGGCATCGGTATTGCGGTGTATCAAAAATCGGGTATTGCCGAAAGTGTAGCGCGTAAGGGAAGCTTGCCCAAAACGGCATCGGCTGACACTGCGGGAGATCTGCAGATCGATGTAAAAGTTTAAACGAGGCAGACCGGAGCCGAGGCGGTGTTTTCTCGGCTCCGGTCGCTGGAAACTTTACGCGCTGTGCACCCAACGCTGGTGCAGCCAGCGTGCCAAAGCATCCAGCGCAAAACCCAGCAAGCCGATCAGCAGCACCATCGCCATCAGCTCCGAGTAAGCCAGCCGATCACGGGTGTCGAGGATGTAATAGCCCAGCCCGGCACTGACCCCGAGCATTTCGCACGGCACCAGCACGATCCACAAGATGCCGATGGCCAAACGCACGCCGGTCAGCACATGCCCGACCACGCCGGGAATGATCACCCGGCGCAAGGTCTCCCAGCGCGTCGCACTCAGGCTGCTGCTCAGCTGCAGCCAGCGCGGGTCCAACTGCCGCACGCCGGCAGCGGTGTTGAGCATGATCGGCCACACGGCGGCAAACGCCAGCAGGAAATAGATCGGCTGATCCCCTACCCCCATCAGCATCACCACGATGGGCATCCACGACAGCGGCGAGATCATGCGCAGGAACTGAAAGGCCGGCGTGGTCGCCGCTTCCAGCTTGCGCGAACGGCCCACCAGCAGCCCCAACGGAACGCCTACCAACAACGCCAGGAACAACCCGACAAAAATGCGCTTCAGGCTCACCGCAATATGCAGATACAGCTCACCGCGCCCCAGCAATTCCCATAGGCTACTGAAGGTGGCGGCCAGGGAAAAACGCGCGGACAATCCATCCGTCGCGCCAAACACCTTCACCCCCAGCCACCAGAGCAACAGCAACCCCGCCAAGCCACTCAACCCGAGCAACCAGCCCGGGATTTCACGGTTGTTCAAACGCCGATCTCCTCATGCCGCTCATAGCCGTCCGGCAAGCCAAAGGTCCTCATGCCGCCCACGGCCTCGATGGCATTGCGCACGAAGCGGTCGTCCACCAGGTCCTTGGCGACGAACGCCGGGTCGAGGCCAGCGAGGAATTTCTTGTCGCCCTCGATCAAGGTGTCTTTCAGGCGCCGCACCAGCTCCTCGGTGTAGCTGGGGAATGGATACGGCTGGAAGTCGATACGGTGTTCATCCCAATTCCCGTGTTGGATCGCACCGTCTGCCAGGTAGGCGGCACGGTCGGCGGCAGCCGGCGCCAGCACCTTGCTCAATACCGGCTCGGCATGCGGGGTGTAGCGGTTCGGGCCGTCCTTGGACAGCAGCTTCACCGCTTCTTCGCGGTTGTCGCGGGTCCAGACCTGCGCCTTGACGATGGCGTTCACCACCTTCTGCGACCACTCGGGGCGATTGGTCAGGTCGTGCTCATGCATGAACACCACGCAGCACGCATGGTTGCGCCACACGTCGCCGGTAAAACGCTGCACGCGGCCGACCTTGAGGTTTTCCGCCAGGGCGTTGAACGGCTCAGCGACGATATAACCGTGGATGCGCTGGCTGGCCAGGGCCGGTGGCATGTCCGAAGGCGGCAACACGATCAGGTTGACCTCATTGGCCGCAATCGCACCGCCCGCCGCGCGTGCCACTGGCGTGAGGCCGTTGTCACGGAACAGTTGCTGCACCACCACGTTATGGATCGAGTACCAGAACGGAATCGCCACTGACTTGCCGCCGAGTTGCTTCACGTCAGTGATGCCCGGCGCCACGGTCAGGCCGGAGCCGCCCACATGGTTCCACGCCACCACCTTGGCCGGCACCTTGCTGCCGTAACGTGCCCATACAGTCATGGGCGACAGCAGGTGAATCACATTGACCTGGCCCGAGATGAACGCCTCGATCACCTGCGCCCAACTGCGCAGCAGCACCGGGCGTTCGGCCTTGATGCCTTCGGCTTCGAACAGTCCATTGTTGTGCGCCACCAGCAGCGGCGTGGCGTCGGTGATCGGCAGGTAGCCGATGCGTGCCGGCGCATCAGGCTCGCTGGCGGCGCGGGCTTGCAAGCTGCTGAGCAGGGGCAAGGCACCGGCGGCGCTGAGTACGGCGGAAAGTTTGAGAAAGTCGCGGCGCGAATGGGTCAGGTCATCCAGGCACATGGGCAGGCTCCAGCAGATCAAGGGGGTTGGTTTGAGGGCGGCTCGCCTGCCGTAGGGTTTTAAGGATCTCGATACGCAGCGCGCCGATGGCTTCCACCTGTTCTTCGCGGGGTTGCGGCAGGTCGATCAGCCATTCGCCCAACGTCCGCGCCGGGCGGTTGCCCAGTAGCAGGATGCGGTCGGACAGCAACAGCGCTTCGTCAATGTCATGGGTGATCAGCACCGCTGCCGAGCCTTGCTCGCGGTTGACCTTGAGCAGCAGGTGTTGCATGTCGGCGCGGGTCACTTCGTCCAGGGCGCCGAAGGGTTCATCCAGCAACAGCACCTGAGGCTGGCGTGCCAGGCAGCGGGCCAACGCCGTGCGCTGGGCCATGCCGCCGGACAACTGCGCCGGAAAATGCTGCCGCGCATGCTCCAGGCCGACGGCGGCAATGGCATGGTCGACGCGCTGGCGGCGCTCGTCAGCGCTCAGATGGGGTTGCCGGGCGAAATCCAGGCCGAAGGCAACGTTCTTTTCCAGGTTCAGCCAGGGCAGCAGGCTCGGGTCCTGGAAGGCTACCGCCACGCGTGGATGAGGACCGTTCAACGGCTCGCCCAGCACGCACACACTGCCGCCCTGCGGTGCCTGCAAACCGGCGAGGACGCGCAACAGGCTGGACTTGCCCACGCCACTGGGACCCAGGATCGACACCACTTCACCGGGCTGCAAGTGCAGGTCGAAGTGCTGCAACACCGGCCCGCTGGCATAGCCCAGGCAGATCCCCTGAGCGCTCAGTACGGCACTTGTCATAGGTTGGCCTGACGCTGCAGTTCAGTACGCAATTGCACCAGGCTCGGGGTCACGATCGGCACAAACGCCGACTCACGCCAACGTCGCGCAAAACCACTGCCGTGGGCGGTGAGATAAGCCTTGCCGCCGCTGGCCTGCAACTCCAGTTGCACGGCGCTGGCGGCGGTCTCTGCCAGGGCAATGCGCAGTTTGAACAACGGCACCGGTTCGGCGGCAAAACGCCCGGCGAGCAGACCGCTTTTCAAGTCGCTGACCCAGTGATCCAGGGTCACGCGCAGGGTTTCCAGTTCTTCACGCAGTACCGTGCGGGTCGCGCCCAGGTGGTTGGCGACTTCCGCCAGGGAGCGACGTGCCAACCCGATGGACATCCCGCACTGCAGGCCCAGGAACGCCGGGCGCACCGCCGGCAGGAATGTGCGTGCGTCTTCATGCAGCAGCCAATCGCGACTCAGCTCCACGCGTTCCAGATCCAGGGCCGCCGTGTTGCTTGACTGCAAGCCGAGCAGCTCCAGGTCGCGAGAACGCTGCAAACCTGCCACCGAGTCCGGAATCGCCAGGATAAACGGCGCACCACCGCCAGCGTGCTCAATGGCCGCCGCCGCCACGAAACCGTTCCTGCGCAGGTTGGTCACCCAGTGCAGGCAGCCGTTGAGGGTCCAGCCATCGTTGGACGGTTCGGCGCTGATCTGCAGGGTCTCGATGCCCGACAAGAACTTCATCGCGTTGGACAGCCCCGTCGCCCCCGCCAGCTTGCCGCTGAGCAAATCGGGCAGCAACTGTTCGCGCAGCCGCGCATTGGGACTCTGCAGCAGATACTCGATAAACGAGCGCTGGCCCCAGCACACGAATGCCGCCGCCAGGGAATGGCTGGCAACGTTGGCGATGGCCTCCACGGCGCCCGCCACATCACCGCCCAGGCCGCCCAGATGAGTCGGCACGCCGATGCGTAATACGTTGGCCTCTGCCAGCCGTGGCAGCACTTCCTGTGGATCGCAACTGCCCACGTCCAAGGCTTGCGCCTGGATGTCGAGCCAACGGCTCAAGATGGGGTCAAGCATTCCTGTTTCTCCTTTACAGCAGGTGGGCCAACTTCAACTTGCGGGTTTTTCCCAACGGTATTGCGTCAGCTCCGGGTTCAGTGGAGTACGAGCAAACACGTTAGCGAAGTTGCACAAGGTTGCCAGGCTGACGCCCAGAATCACTTCCAGGGCCTGGCCTTCGGTGTAACCGGCGGCGCGGAATGCGTCATAGCCCGCATCGCTCACATCACCCCGGGTGGCGATCACTTCGCGGGTGAAGGCAGCCAGGGCTTCATAGCGGGCATTGGGCAACTCGCCGCGTTGACGCAGGGCTTCGATGACCGTTTCCGGCAACTTGGCTTTGTTACGCGCCACGGCGGTATGGCCGGCCACGCAGAAATCGCAGCCGTGGGTGGTGGCGGCAATCAGTTGCACCACCTCGCGGTCGGCCAGGCCGAGTTCGGATTTGGCGTTCAACGCGGAGACGGTGATGTAAGTTTCCAGCGCGGCCGGCGCATTGGCCAGCACCGCGAGCAGATTGGGAATGAAACCCGAGCCTTTCAACGCATTTTCCAGCAAAGGCTTGGCCGCTTCCGGCGCGGTTTCAGGGGTGAGCAAGGGTACACGGGACATGGAGCAGTCTCCTGATGGGTTCGTGTATCCAGTCTGTTGGTTATAAAAAATCGCCTCAATAGTCTAAAGTAGCGATTACTTGCTCTTGAGTCTTTCCATTAGATGAATTCGTCCAGTGCACTTGTCGATTGGTTATTAGACAGCCTCGAACTCGACACCAGCCTGTTCCATGTAGGTCGTTATTGCGGCGACTGGCATGCGAGCACCCACGGCCTGGCGAGCGCGAGTTTCCACCTGATCGTGCAGGGCCAGTGCTGGCTGCATATCGACGGCGACGCCACACCTCATCGCCTCGACAACGGCGATGCGGTGTTCCTCTTGCGCGACCTGGAATATCGCCTCTCCGGCGAGCCCACGGCGGTGGGTGCACAGGAATGCCCGCGCGTGCCCATGGTGCCCCTGGACAGCGCCGCCCACGATGGCGTCGGCCTGGTGTGTGGATTCTTTCACTTCCAGTCCGGTCTGTCGGCGATGATCGTCGACACCCTGCCCGCGTGGATCATCCTGCGGGCAGGCGATCCCTCACTGACCGCCGCGCGCAACCTGTTCGAACTGATCCTGCAAGAATGTCAACGCCTGCCTGCGCCCTCTTCCGCCCTGCTTGAACGGCTTTGCCACCTGCTGTTTCTGTACGTACTGCGTCAACAGGTGCTGGATAACAGCAAACTGGGCGGTCTCGCGGCGCTGGGTCGGCAGCCGGCGTTTGCCGGTTTGCTGGAACAGTTGATCGCACACCCGGCCGACGCCTGGACCCTGGAAAGCATGGCCGCCTGCACCGGGCTGTCGCGCTCGGCGTTTTTCAAACGGTTCAATGAACTGTGTGGACAGTCACCGGGCCAGGTGCTGCTGATGATGCGCATGCGCCATGCCTGCCAATTGTTCAAGCAGGACCAGACGGTGGCAGATGTCGCGCTGGCAGTGGGTTATCAGTCGGTGGCGGCGTTTACCCGGGCGTTTCACAAGGTGACGGGGCAACAGCCTGGGGCCTATCGCAAGGCACAGGCTTAGCGGCGCAAGCCGGTGCCGGGCGTGGCGCAGAGTTCGACCAGCCAATCCACAAACACCCGTACGCGTTGGGACAGTTGTCGGTGCGGCGGGTACAGCGCCGTCAAGGCCATTGTCGGCACGGCAAACCGGGGCAGTACTTCCACCAGGGTGCCTTGGGCCAGTCGTTGTCTGGCGTGATAGTACGGCGCCTGGATCAACCCATAGCCCGCTTCGCAAGCGCAGAAGTAGCCGTCGGCGCTGTTGACTGCGACCACCTTTGGCAAATTGAGCGTACGCAACTGGGAGGCGAGTAGAAACTCCAGGCCAAACCGTTTGCCGCTGGCGGCCGAGACGTATTCGACCATCTGATGGTGGGCCAAGTCGTCGAGCGTGTCGGGCACCCCCATGCGGTCGAGGTAAGCGGGGCTGGCCAGGGTGATTTGATCCATCATCGCCAGCGGCCGCGCCACCAGAGAATCATCCAGGGCCAGGCCACCGCGCAGCACACAATCGACGCCTTCACGGATCAGGTCAACGGGTCGGTCATTCAAGCCGATTTCCAACTCAATCTGCGGATACAGGGCAGTGAACGTGGGCAGTGCGGGTATCACCAGATACCGGCCAATACCCGCCGGCATATCAATGCTCAACGTGCCACGTGGGCTCTGCCGACTGGCAGAAAACACCGCTTCAGTTTCCTCAAGATCCGACAGCAATTGCACACAGCGTTGGTAATACGCGGCGCCATCCAGTGTCGGGCTGACCTGCCGCGTGGTGCGCTGTAACAGCTGCACACCGAGGTGCGCCTCCAATTGCTTGATCAGCACCGTCACCGAAGCGCGGGGCAGTTGCAGGCTGTCGGCGGCCTTGGCAAAGCCCCGCAGTTCGACGATCCGGGTGAACACGCGCATCGCGTTGAAACGGTCCAAGCGCCGGCTCCTTGAGCTGATTATTTAGAAATACCGAATAGTGTTAGTGCTTTTAGCCGGTTTATCCCGATTTTGTCGAGCGTGACAATGCAGGCCTTCCCAACCAGGAGCTGACCCCATGCACACCCGTCCACTCGGTACCAACGGTCCCCTCGTCTCCGCCATCGGCCTCGGCTGCATGGGCATGAGCGATTTCTACACGCCCGGCAGCGACACCCGGGAAGCCACCGCGACCCTGCACCGCGCGCTGGAACTCGGTGTCAACTTTCTGGATACCGCCGACATCTACGGCCCGCACACCAATGAAGCACTGATCGGCAAAGCCATCACGGGTAAACGTGACCAGGTGTTCCTGGCCAGCAAATTCGGCATCGTGCGCGACCCGGCCAACCCGGCGTTGCGTGGCGTCAACGGTCGCCCCGAGTACATTCGCAAGGCGATTGACGGCACGCTGCAACGCCTCGGCGTCGACACACTTGACCTGTACTACCAGCACCGCATCGACCCGGAGGTTGCCATCGAAGAAACCGTCGGCGCCATGGCCGAGTTGGTGCAACAGGGCAAGGTGCGTTATCTGGGCCTGAGCGAAGCGTCCGCCGCCACCCTGGAGCGTGCCCACAAGGTGCATCCGATCAGCGCCCTGCAAAGCGAATATTCGCTATGGAGCCGTGATCAGGAACACAACGGCTGCCTCGCCGCCTGCCAACGCCTGGGCATTGCCTTTGTGCCATATAGCCCGCTGGGGCGTGGTTTCCTCACCGGCGCCCTGCAAAGCCCGGATGACTTCAGTGCCGATGACTACCGTCGCTTCAGCCCGCGCTTCCAGGGCGAAAACTTCGGCAAGAACCTGGAACTGGTCAAGCAAGTGCAGGCACTGGCCGCCGACAAAGGCGTGAGCGCTGGGCAACTCGCGCTGGCCTGGGTACTGGCGCAGGGTGACTTCATCATTCCGATTCCCGGCACCAAGCAGCGCAAGTACCTGGAAGAGAACGTGGCCGCCCTTGCGATCCGCCTCAGCCCGGCAGAACTGGCGGCGCTGGAAGCGATCTTCCCTGCCGAGGCAACCGCCGGCCTGCGTTACCCGGAAGCAGTGATGGCCATGCTGGATATCTGAACCCAGAAGCGCCCTCAACGGGCGTTGCTTTTTCTTGCACGATCGTACCTAAAGCTCCTCCTCACCAAGCCGATAGCCCTTCGAAGCTCTAACAAAGCCGCGTCGGTCATAAACGCTTCGTAAGGACGACCCCATGCCCCCACTGCGCTCCATCCAAGCCCGCTATACCCTGTTCCTCGTGCTGTTCGTCCTGGTGTTATTTGTGTTGACCGTCGTGGGTATCGGCCAGTTGGTCGCACCCACGCTGCGTCACACCGAAGAACAGGTGGTACTCAACCGCATCGCCGAGGTGGCGGAACAGATCCAGGGCGAGCTGAACAAGGTTCAGTCCCAGCAACGCAGCATCACCCAGACCATCCCGTTGCTCGACAGCGATGCCATCGACAAGGTCCTGCCTGGCCTGGTCGACCAGTACGGCGAGCTGAAAGTCTTCGGCGGCGGGATCTGGCCGCTGCCCAGCCAGCGCACACCGGGGCGCAACAAGCACAGCACGTTCTGGCACCGCGATGCCTCGGGAAAACTGGCTGTGAATACCTTCTGGAACAGTGACCCTGCGCCCAATTACTACGACCAAAGCTGGTACAAGGGCGGCCTGGCCTCCCCGCGTGGGCAATGCGCCTGGGCCGCTGCCTATAAGGACGACGCCAGCCAGGAGCCACGCACCAATTGCGCCATGGCGATCCAGCGTGACGGCGTGCCCTATGGCGTCGCCACGATTGACGTGACCTTGGGTTTTTTCAATGACCTGGTGGCCAGCAAAGAAAAAGACATCGGCGGGCAAATGCTGATCGTCGAGGGCGACGGCAAGATCATCAGCAACAGCTCACGCATCAGCGGCCCGGTGGTGTTGAAAAATATCAGCGAACTGGCTGGCACCTCGGCGTTTGCCGCCCAGGTCAGCAAGGCCCTGGCAAACCGGGACCAGGCGCTGCAGCGTAGCGAGTTCGACAATCAGGGCGTGGCCAGTACCTTTTATATGCGCCCGATCGGTGGTACCCCGTGGTTCCTCGCCACCGCCCTGCCCACCTCGCTGATCACCGCCCAACGCGACGACGTACTCGGCACCCTGGCCCTGCTGCAAATCCCCATGGTGTTGTTGCTGGTGCTGCTCGCGGTGTATGCGATCCGCCAACTGGTGCAGCGCATGAAATCGCTCAAAGCCAATATCGACGCGCTGTCTGCCGGCGATGCCGACCTGACGCGACGCATCACCATCCGTGCCGAAGACGAGCTAGGCGCCATTGGCCACTCAGTGAACCGTTTTATCGTCTACCTGCAGAACATGATCGGTGAAGTGACCCAGGCCACCGGCGCCATGTCGTCGAGCCTTGAGCAACTGCAACGCACCTCGGCGCACACCAACCAGATCCTGGTGCGACATGCCTCGGAGACCGATCAGACGGTCACCGCCATCACCGAAATGAGTTCCACCGCCGACACCGTCGCGCAAAACGCCGCTGAAACTGCCGCGTTCACCCAGCGCGCCAATGAGCATGCCGACCGCTCCCGCGTGGTGGTGGGTGAGGCATCCACCAGCGTCAGCGCCTTGATCGGCGAAGTGTCCAGCGCCACCCACAGCGTGGAGAACATGCGCCAGGACGCCGCACGCATCACTGAAACCCTCGGGGTGATCGGCGCCATTGCCGGGCAAACCAACCTGCTCGCCCTCAACGCGGCGATTGAAGCCGCGCGCGCCGGCGAGCAAGGCCGGGGCTTTGCGGTGGTGGCCGATGAAGTGCGTGCGCTGGCGGCACGCACCCAGGCCAGCACCTCGCAGATCAACGACATGCTCACGCGCCTGACTGCAGGCGTCAGTTCCTCCGTGGCCGCCATGGAAAACACCCAGGCCAGTTGCCAGTCGGCGGCGGATGCCACGGCGCGGGTAAACACCGGTCTTGATGAAATGGCCGGTTCGGTCAGCCATATCAACAACCTCAGCACCCAGATCGCCACGGCGGCCGAGCAGCAGAGCGCGGTGACCGAGGAGATCAACCGCAGCATGGTGCAGATCCGACAAATGGTCGAGGAGCTGGTGCAGAGCGGCCATGCCACCGAAACCAATACCCAAAGCCTGCTGGAGGCGAATGGTCGGGTGATCGCGTTGATGGGTCGATTCAAGGTGCGCTGATAAACGGCTGAAACACTCCCGTGCAATGTGCGGGAGTGGGACTATTCTGACAGCTCCTAGTCGCAACACAGGAGGTGTGCCATGCGAGCTGCCGAGCAGTCGGTCCGTTTGGAGCGGATCAGTCAGGAACGCTTTATCCGAGCCCCCATTGAGGCCGTTTACGATTATGTGACCCAACCGGATCGCTGGCACGAATGGCATCCCACGTCCCTCAGTGCCGACACCGGCACCACCGGTTCACTGCCTTCCGGTGCACGTTTTACCGAGTTCATCGACTTGCTGGGGGTGCGCGTGCCCATGAGTTACCGCGTGCAGATCGCCCGGCGCCCCCGCGAATTCAAGACTGTATTCACCTCCCTGGCGGTTGATGGCTCCATTCACTACTTCCTGCTGCCCCATCAGGGCGGCACGCTGTTCAAGCGGGTGCTGACCTACGAGACCGAGCTGCAACTGGCGACCCTGCATGAACGCATGATCGAGTTGTCGACCATTGCCCTGGACCAGCTCAAACACCGCTTGGAAAACCCACCCTTCGTATAATTTGGAAACATTCCCAACCGGTAGGAGCTGGCTTGCCTGCGATGACGGCGTCATGATCGCCGCCATCCCAACGGCCTTCTCCTACACGCGAGTTCCTATGAAAAACACATTGCGCCTGGCCCTGCTGTCAGCCCTGTTCACCACCACCCTGGCCCAGGCCGCCGACCTGATCCCCATCGACGTGCACCGCGACGCCAACTGTGGTTGCTGCAAAAAATGGATCAGCCATCTGGAAAGCAATGGCTTCAAGGTCAATGACCATGTCGAGGCCGACATGAGCGCCGTCAAACAACGCCTGGGCGTGGCGCCGCGCCTGGGCTCGTGTCACACCGCCGTGATCGACGGCAAGTTTGTCGAAGGCCACGTGCCCGCCGAACAAGTGCTGGCCCTGCGTAAACGCGATGACCTGCTGGGCGTCGCCGCACCGGGCATGCCCATGGGCTCACCGGGCATGGAAGTCGAAGGCCGCAGCGAGGCCTATCAAGTCATCGGCCTGACCCGAGACGGCAAAGACGTGGTGGTGGCGCAATACCCGGCGCAATGATCGCCGGCTACCTAGGATTATTCTTCGCAGCCTTTGGCGCCGCGACGCTGCTGCCACTGCAATCGGAAGCCGTGCTGGTGGGCCTGTTGCTCAGCGGGCATTACAGCCTGTGGCTGCTGCTGGGCGTTGCCACGCTGGGCAATGTGCTGGGCTCGGTGGTGAACTGGTGGCTGGGGCGTTGGGTCGAGCACTTCAAGGAGCGACGCTGGTTTCCCGTCAGCGACAAGCAATTGGACAAGGCTCGCAATCATTACCAGCGCTGGGGCCATTGGACGTTGTTGCTCAGTTGGGTGCCGATCATTGGCGACCCGCTGACCTTGGTGGCCGGGGTGATGCGCGAGCCGTTATGGCGATTTTTGCTGTTGGTGACCCTGGCCAAAAGCCTGCGTTATGCCGTGCTCGCTGCCGTGACCTTGCACTGGGTGTTAATCCCCAGTTAATCGCCCCGCAACAGCATCCGAGCACCCTTCTCGGAGCCTTGCCAATGCCTCTGATCCGCGCTTTTTGCATCACCGGCCTGCTCGCCGCCAGCACCGCACCTGCCTTCGCCGCCACCTATGGCCCCGAGCTGCAGGGCTTTGAATACCCCTACCCACTCAAGCATTTCGACTTTCAATCCCAGGGCAAGTCCCTGCAGATGGGATACATGGACGTGCCCGCCAAAGGGCAGGCCAATGGCCGCAGCGTGGTGTTGATGCACGGCAAGAACTTCTGCGGCGCCACCTGGGAAGGCTCGATCAAGGCTTTGAGCGACGCCGGTTACCGGGTCATCGCGCCGGACCAGATTGGTTTCTGCAGTTCCAGCAAACCCGATCATTATCAATACAGTTTCCAGCAGTTGGCGACCAACACCCATCAACTGCTGGAAACACTCGGCATTCACAAGGCCACCGTTGTTGGCCATTCCACCGGTGGCATGCTCGCCACCCGGTATGCGCTGATGTACCCCGAGCAGACCGAACAGTTGGCAATGGTCAACCCGATTGGCCTGGAAGACTGGAAGGCGCTGGGCGTGCCCTCGCTGACCGTCGACCAATGGTATGCACGTGAGCTGAAAGTCACCGCCGACGGGATTCGCAACTACCAACTCAACACCTACTACGTCGGACGCTGGAAGCCCGAGTACGAGCGTTGGGTAGAGATGTACGCCGGCCTGAGCAACGGCCCGGGGCATACCCTGGTCGCATGGAACTCGGCGTTGATTTACGACATGATCTTCACCCAGCCGGTGTACTACGAGTTCAAGAACTTGCAAATGCCCACGCTGCTGCTGATCGGCACATCCGATAACACCGCCATCGGCAAGGACGTTGCGCCGGCGGCGGTCAAGGCCAAGCTCGGCGACTACGCCGTGCTGGGCAAGCAAGTGGCCAAGTTGATTCCCCATGCAACCCTGGTGGAGTTCCCGGGCTTGGGGCATGCACCGCAGATGGAGGAACCGGCCCAGTTTCATAAAGCGCTGTTGCAGGGTTTGAACGCCCTTTAATTCAACCTTTTTCGAGGCACTCGTGAATGTCGGTACAGATTGCAGTCATTGATGATTGGCAGAGTGTAGCCAGTGGCGTGGTGGATTGGTCAGTGCTTGAGGCCGTGGGCCAGGTGCATTTCCTGCACGATTACCCGGCCGATACCGCCACGATGATCGAGCGCTTGAAGGGCTTTGAGGTGATTTGCGTGATGCGCGAACGCTCCACCTTCGACAAGGCCCTGCTGCAAGGCCTGCCCAAGCTTAAATTGCTGGTCACTGGCGGCATGCGCAACGCGGCCATCGACATTCCCGCCGCCAAGGCGCTGGGCATCACAGTCTGTGGCACCGACAGCTATAAACACGCCGCGCCGGAATTGACCTGGGCGCTGATCATGGCCTCCACCCGCAATCTGCTGGCCGAGGCCAACTCCTTGCGCGCCGGCCACTGGCAGGTTGGCCTGGGCGGCGACCTGCATGGCAAGACCCTGGGGATTCTCGGCCTGGGCAGCATTGGCCAGAAAGTCGCGCAGTTTGCCCAGGTGTTCGGCATGCGCGTGATTGCCTGGAGTGAAAACCTCACGCCGCAGCGCGCGGCGGAATCGGGCGTGACCTGGGTCAGCAAGCAAGCGTTGTTTGAACAGGCCGATATTCTCACCGTTCATCTGGTGCTCAGCGACCGCAGCCGTGGGCTGGTGGACGCCGAGGCGCTCGGGTGGATGAAACCCAGCGCGCGCTTGGTCAACACCGCACGCGGGCCGATTGTGGATGAGTCGGCGCTGGTGCAGGCATTGGAAAACGGCCGCCTGGCGGGAGCGGCGCTCGATGTGTATGCCGAGGAACCGTTGCCGGTGGATCACCCGTTCCGCCGCCTGCCGAATGTGCTGGCGACGCCGCATGTAGGGTACGTGAGCGAACAGAATTACCGGCAGTTCTACGCGCAGATGATCGAAGACATTCAAGCGTGGGCGAACGGTGCGCCCATTCGCGTGCTGGGCTGACGCACCTTTTCGGGGCATTCGCACTCTTGTGGCGAGGGAGCTTGCTCCCGCTGGGGCGCGCAGCGGCCCTAATCTGGGGCTGCTGCGCATCCCAGCGGGAGCACGCTCCCTCGCCACAGAAAAGCACCCTTCCAAGGCTTTCTTCAAAGCAGCATATCGTTACAAGTATTTTGTCCTACAAAATTTTCCTAGAAACCCTACAGGCTCTAGGATCTGTCCTAGACTCATGACCGATGGGTCCGTTCGAAAACAAAAACCCCGCAAAAAATCGAAACTTTCCAACTCTGCCGTAGGTCCAGTTTTAAGGTAAGGCGAGCACGCGTGGTTCACGCGAAATGCCCGTCCATCCAATCTTTTTTGGTAACCCGTGCAACTGGCATACGCCTTGCCAGTTTGTACAGTGCTTGTGCGCCTGGCCGCAGGATGCGGTCATCGGAGCTAATGGCAGCGGGCCATTAGCCGACCAACATGTGGGAGAGAACTATGATCAGTGCCGCTGTAGATATTCAGGGAGAGCGTGTCAGTCAGCCGGTAGGGGGACCTTCGTTGGTCGACCTGCCCACCACTGTGCGGCCGATCGTGAGTCAGAATCCTAATCGCAAGAAAGTCCTGTTCGTGACCTCTGAATTTGCCGACCTGGTGAAAACCGGCGGCCTGGGCGACGTGTCCGCAGCCCTGCCCCGCGCCATGGCCCACCTGCACGATGTGCGGGTGTTGATTCCCGGTTACCCGCAGGTGATGGAAAGCGACAACCCGATCCATATCATCGGTGAGCTGGGTGGCCACGCCGCGCTGCCGCCGTGCAAGATCGGGCGCATGGACCTCAAGGACGGCCTGGTCATCTATGTCCTGATCTGCCCCGAACTCTATGAGCGCGAAGGCACGCCCTACGGCGCCAATAACGGCCGCGACTGGCCGGACAACCACATTCGTTTCGCCCGCCTTGGCCTGGCTGCCGCCGACATGGCCGCCAACCTTGCGCAGATTCACTGGTGCCCAGACCTGGTGCATGCCCACGACTGGCCCGCTGGCCTGGCGCCGGCATACATGCACTGGCGTGGGTCACGCACGCCGACGCTGTTCACCATCCATAACCTGGCCTATCAAGGTGTGATCAGCCTGGCTTCCACGCCGGAGCTGGGAATTCCGCCCCACGCCCTGCAGCAGGAAGGCATGGAGTTCTACGGCAAGATGTCGTACCTCAAGGCCGGCATGGCGTATTCCAGCCACATCACCACCGTGAGCGCCACCTACGCCCGGGAAATCACCACCCCTGAATTCGGCTGCGGCCTGGATGGTTTTCTTGCGAGCAAGACCCAGCAAGGCTTGCTCAGCGGCATTCCCAACGGCATCGAAGACAGCTGGGAAACCTCCACCGACCCGCACCTGACCCACAACTTCAACATCGGCGACTGGGAAGGCAAAGCGGTCAACGCGGCCCAAGTGCGCGAGCTGTTTGGCCTGAGTGAATCCACCGGCCCGCTGTTCGCCGTGGTCTCGCGCCTAGTGTTCCAAAAAGGCCTGGACCTGACCGAAGCCGTGGCCAGCTTTATTGTCGAGCAAGGTGGGCAGATCGCGATCATCGGTCGCGGCGAGCCGGAAGAAGAAAACGCCATGCGTGACCTGGCGCTGCGCTTCCCCGGCCAGATCGGCGTGCGTATCGGCTTCAACGAGACCGATGCGCGGCGCATGTTCGCCGGCAGTGACTTCCTGCTGATGCCGTCGCGCTACGAGCCGTGCGGCCTGAGCCAGATGTACGCCCAACGCTTTGGTTCACTGCCCGTCGCACGCAATACCGGCGGCTTGGCCGACACCATCGAAAATGGCGTGACCGGCTTTCTGTTCAATGAATCCACGGTCGACAGCTACAAAGAAGCCTTGAGCCGTGCGTTCAAGGTGTTCGCCTATCCGGGCCTGCTCAATGCCATGCGCTGCCGGGCGATGACGCAACCGTTCAACTGGAGCCAGGCGGTGGAACCCTACGCCGAACTGTATGAGCAACTTGTGGCCAAGGCCTTGGGGAAATCCGCTAAATAACCAACGGGAGGTCTCTATAGATGCCGTTACGGACTCTGGAAACCTGGCCCCACGGCGCAATCATGCTGGACGCGCAACACACGCGTTTTGCCTTGTGGGCGCCAGACGCGTTTTACGTCAGCGTTGAATTGGAAAACGGGAAGTCCGTCGCCATGCTGCCCCAGGCAGAAGGCTGGTTTGAAACCGAAATAGCGTGCTCGGCGGGCACGCGCTACCGCTTCAATATCGACGGGGAAATGGATGTACCCGACCCCGCCTCCAGGGCTCAAGCCTCGGATGTACATGGCTGGAGCCTGGTGGTCGATCCCCTCGCCTATCCATGGCGCCACAGCCAGTGGCAAGGCCGTCCCTGGCACGAAGCCGTCATTTACGAACTGCATGTCGGCGCAATGGGCGGCTACGCCGGCGTCGAGAAACACCTGCCACGCCTGGCCGAGCTAGGCGTGACCGCCATTGAGTTGATGCCACTGGCGCAATTCCCCGGTGAACGCAATTGGGGTTATGACGGCGTCCTACCCTATGCGCCCCAAGCCTCCTACGGCACGCCTGATCAACTCAAGCACCTGATCGACAGCGCCCACGAACAGGGCCTGGCGGTGATCCTCGACGTGGTCTACAACCACTTCGGCCCCGACGGCAACTACCTCGGCCAGTACGCCAAAGGCTTCTTCCAGGAAGACGTGCACACGCCCTGGGGCGCCGGTATCGACTTCGACCGGCGTGAAGTGCGGGACTTCTTCCTGGATAACGCCTTGATGTGGCTGCTCGAATACCGTTTCGACGGCCTGCGCCTGGACGCGGTACACGCCATCGACAACCCGGGTTTTCTGAAACAACTGGCTCACCGTGTTCGCGAGCAAGTCGACACCGGCCGACACGTCTGGCTGATGCTGGAAAACGAGCTCAATCAGGCCAGCCTCCTGCAAAACGATTTTGACGCGCAATGGAATGATGACTTTCATAACGTCCTGCACGTACTGCTGACCGGCGAAACCGACGCCTACTACAGCGACTTTGCCGAGGAGCCTACCGCCAAACTGGCGCGCTGCCTGGGCGAAGGCTTCATCTACCAGGGGCACACCACCCGACATGGTCATGAACGCGGCGAACCCAGTGGGCATCTGCCGCCAAGCGCGTTTGTGGCGTTTTTGCAGAACCATGACCAGATCGGCAACCGCGCCCTGGGCGAGCGTCTGCATCAACTGTGCTCGCCGCAAGCGTTGAACGCGGCGACCACCCTCCTGTTGCTTTCACCGATGATCCCGCTGCTGTTCATGGGCGACGAAGTCAACGCCAGCGAGCCGTTCCTGTTTTTTACCGACCACCATGGCGAACTGGCTGAAGCCGTGCGCGAAGGTCGGCGTAACGAGTTCGCCGACTTTGCTGCGTTTCATGACCCGCAGCGACGTGAACGCATTCCTGATCCCAATGCCCTGGCAACCTTCCAGCAATCGTCCCCGGCCTTTGCAGACCATCCGCATGCCCAGCTTTACCGGCAACTGCTGAACCTGCGCCACCAGCATATCGTGCCGCACTTGCCCGGCAGCCTCGCGTTGGGCACGCAGGTGCTGGCTGAAGGTGCCGTAAGCGCCCGCTGGCGCCTGGGCAACGGCAGCCTGTTGCAGATCGACCTCAACCTGAGTGCCGTGCCGCTGGATCACCCGGCGGTGGGCGCTGTCCTTTTCGAAACACCTGCCAACCTCGGCGCCCAGCTGCCGGCGTACAGCGCACGCGTAACCCTATCCCCTGTTGGAGAGCACCCTTGAGCGAAGCGAACCTGGAAATCCTCGCCAGCCGAGCGGGCCTGGCCGTCGATTGGATCGACGCAAACGGCCGCCCGCAACGTGTGAAACCCGACGCCCTGCGCGCCGTCCTCAAAGGCCTGGGCCATCCGGCCGACAGCGATGCCGAGATTGATGCCAGCCTGCTTGAACTGGAACAGGCGCAACAAGACAAACACCTGCCACCGTTGATGACCATCGACAGCGGTGAAGGCCTGGACCTGGCCCGTTACTTTGAACCGGACACCCTGTGCCGGGTCAGCCTCGAAGATGGCGAAACCCTCGACTTGCGCCTGGATGGCGACGCCGTATTACCCGGCGTCATCGCCCTCGGTTACCACCTGGTGCATATCGCCGAGCAGACCTTCACACTGGCCGTCGCCCCCACCCACTGCTACAGCGTCGCCGAGGCCGTCGACAGTCGCCCCGCCCGTGCCTGGGGCCTCAGCGCGCAACTCTATAGCTTGCGCCGCCTGGGCGATGGCGGTTTTGGCGACACCCTGGCTCTGGAGCACCTGGCCCGCTCGGCCGCCGAACGCGGTGCCGACGCCTTGGCAATCAGCCCGATGCACGCCATGTTCAGCGCCGACACCGAGCGCTACAGCCCGTATTCGCCCTCCAGCCGATTATTCCTCAACAGCTTGTACGCTTCGCCCGGTTGCATCCTGGGTGAGCGCGAAGTGCGCAACGCCATTGAAGCCCTCGGCCTGACGGACGAGCTGCACGATCTGGAACAACTCAGCCTGATCGACTGGCCCACAGCCGCCGAAGCCAAGCAGCGACTGTTGCGCGCCTTGTACGAGGACTTCCGCCACGGCCAGCATCCACAACACGCCGACTTCCTGAGCTTCCGCCAAGCCGGTGGCGAAGCGCTGGAGAACCACTGCCGCTTCGAAGCCGTGCAAGCCGCGCGCGCCGCAAAGGGTGAAGACCTCGACTGGCGCCACTGGCCCGAAGACTGGCGCAACCCGCAGAGCCCGGCACTCGCCGCCTTTGCCGTAGAAAACCAGGATGAGATCGGCTACTTCGCCTTCAGCCAATGGCTGATCGCCCGCTGTTTGGAACGCGCGCAACAAGCCGCGCGTGGCAGTGGCATGGGCGTCGGCTTGATCGCCGACCTGGCCGTGGGCGCCGACGGCGGTGGCAGCCAGGCCTGGAGTCGTCAGGATGAATTGCTCGCGGACCTGACCGTGGGCGCGCCCCCCGACATTCTCAATCGCGCCGGGCAAGGCTGGGGCATCTCCGCGTTCTCGCCTGAGGGCCTCAAGCGCAACGGCTTCCGCGCGTTTATCGAAATGCTGCGCGCCAACTTCGCCCATGCCGGTGGCCTGCGTATCGACCATGTGATGGGCCTGCAACGCCTGTGGGTGATCCCGATGGATGCCTCGCCGCGTGAAGGCGCCTACCTGTATTACCCGGTGGACGACCTGTTGCGCCTGCTGGCCTTGGAATCCCATCGCCATCAAGCCATCGTGCTCGGTGAAGACTTGGGCACGGTGCCGGATGGCCTGCGCGAAAAACTTATCGCCCGCTCGATCCTCGGCATGCGCGTGTTGCTGTTCGAGCAAAACCACGAGGGCCAGTTCAAGCCGATCCTCGACTGGCCGGACAACGCCCTGGCCACCACCAGCACCCACGACTTGCCGACACTCAACGGCTGGTGGCACAGCCGCGATATCGACTGGAACATCCAGCTCGGCCTGATTGATGCGCCCACTGTGGAGCAATGGAGCGAACACCGCCTGCGCGAACGCCAGGCACTGCGTCAGGCCTTGAGCCAGGACCCGCAGAACTTCGTCGATGAGATCCGCAACGAGACCGATCACATGATCGACGCCAGCGTGCGCTACCTCGGCCACACTCGCGCGCCGTTGGTGCTGTTGCCGTTGGAGGATGCGCTCGGCGTGGAGGAGCAGGCCAATCTGCCCGGCACCACCGACACCCACCCCAATTGGCGCCGCCGCTTTGTGGGTGAGGCCTCCAGCCTGCTCGACAACGCCGGTGCCGCCCGCCGCCTCGAACTGTTGGCCGTCGCGCGCAACCAAGCCCATGAGCGTGACCGATGAATGCACTGCCCCTGCGCGCTACCCAGCGCCTGCAATTTCATAAAGGTTTTACCCTGGACGACGCGGTGCCGCTGGTGCCCTACTTCGCCCGTCTCGGCATCAGCCACCTGTACGCTTCACCGCTGCTCAGCGCCCGCGCCGGTTCCATGCACGGCTACGACGTGGTCGACCCCACCCGCGTCAACCCTGAACTGGGTGGCGAAGCCGCCTTGCGCCGCCTGGTCGCCGCGTTGCGTGAACACGGCATGGGCCTGATCCTCGATATTGTCTCCAACCATATGGCCGTCGGCGGTGCCGATAACCCCTGGTGGCTGGACCTGCTGGAATGGGGGCGCATGAGCCCCTACAGCGAATTCTTCGATATCCAGTGGCACTCGCCGGACCCGCTGCTCAAAGGCCAGTTGCTGATGCCGTTCCTCGGCAGCGACTACGGCGAAGCCTTGCAGACCGGCACCGTGACCTTGCAGTTCGATGCCAACCATGGCGCGTTCTACGTTGAGCATTACGAGCATCGCTTTCCGATCTGCCCACGGGACTACGCGGCGATCCTGGGCAGCGATGAGTTACTCAAGCCGTTGTCCGACCGCTTCAGCGCCCTGGCCTATCAGGACGACGCTTACCACGAAGCCGCCTGGCTCAAACAAGCCCTTGCCGAACGGGCCACTGAGGACGAAGTGCGCCAGGCCATCGACGCACAACTGGCGAGCTTCGACTTCGACCGCCTGCATCAACTGCTTGAACAGCAGGCCTATCGCCTCGCCAGCTGGCGCACCGCCGCGGACGATATAAACTGGCGGCGCTTCTTCGATGTCAATGAACTGGGCGGCTTGCGCGTGGAACGCACCGCCGTATTTGAAGCCACCCACGGCAAGATTTTCGAACTGATCAGCGAAGGTTTGGTGGATGGCCTGCGTATCGACCATATCGACGGCCTGGCCGACCCGCGCGGTTATTGCCGCAAGCTGCGGCGCCGGGTGGATTCGCTGTCACCGCAGCGGCATTTACCGATCTTCGTGGAAAAAATCCTCGGTGAAGGCGAAACCCTGCGCGAAGACTGGCAAGTGGATGGCACCACCGGCTACGAGTTCATGAACCAGCTGTCCCTGCTGCAACATCACCCGGACGGTTTTGAACCTTTGGCCGAACTGTGGACCCGTCACAGCGAACGGCCCTCTGCGTTCATCGACGAAGCACGGCTAGCCCGCCAGCAAATCCTCAACGGCTCACTCGGCGGCGACTTCGAAAGCGTGGCCCAGGCCCTGCTGCAAGTAGCCCGCGACGATGTGATGACCCGCGACCTGACCCTAGGCGCCATCCGCCGCGCGTTGCAGGAACTGATCGTGCATTTCCCGGTTTACCGCACCTACATCAGCGCCCGAGGCCGCAGCGACGCCGACAACCAGGTGTTCCAACACGCGATGGACGGCGCACGCACCACCTTAGGCGAAGGCGACTGGCTCGTACTCGACCACCTGGAAAAATGGCTGGGCGGCCAGCCGTGGCGTAATCGCCCCGTGGGCCGTGAGCGCAAGATCCTCAAGCATGCCTGCGTGCGTTTCCAGCAATTGACCTCTCCCGCTGCCGCCAAGGCCGTGGAAGACACCGCGTTCTATCGCTCGGCGGTATTGTTGTCGCGCAATGACGTGGGCTTCAGCACCGAACAGTTCAGCGCGCCACTGGCCGACTTCCATGCCGTCAACCAGCGGCGCCTACAGACCTTCCCCGATAACCTGTTGGCCACCGCGACCCACGACCACAAGCGCGGCGAAGACACCCGCGCGCGCCTGGCGGTGTTGAGTGAATGCGCGCCGTGGTTTGTTGAACAGGTGGAACACTGGCGAACCCTGGCCGCGCCATTGCGAACCGACACCGCCCCCTCGGCCGGCGACGAATTGATCCTCTATCAAGTCTTGCTCGGCAGTTGGCCGTTGGATCAGGGCACTGAGTTTGATGGCTACCAGCAGCGCCTGTGGCAGTGGCAACAAAAGGCCCTGCGCGAAGCCAAGTTGCAGAGCAGCTGGAGCGCGCCCAACGAGGCCTATGAACAAGGCGTCGAAACGTTCCTTTCACGGCTGTTGCTCAGCGATGAAGGCCACGCGATGCGCACCGCCATCGGCAATGCCGCTCAGGCGATTGCCCCGGCGGGCGCGTTGAATAGCCTGGCGCAATCCTTGCTTCGTATGACCGTGCCAGGTGTGCCGGACCTGTACCAGGGCGATGAGTTCTGGGACTTCAGTCTGGTAGACCCGGACAACCGGCGCCCGGTGGATTTCAGCGCACGGCAACAGGCGCTGGCGACCCCACCGGACGTCGGCGAACTGTTGTTCAACTGGCGCGACGGGCGTATCAAACAGGCGCTGATTGCTCAGGTGCTGGCCTTGCGCAAGGCCCAGCCTGAATTGTTCCGCAGCGGCACCTACACGCCGCTGGAAGTGGTCGGCAAACACGCCGAACGGGTGGTCGCATTCTCTCGCGAACACCAGGGCAAATACCTGCTGGTGTTGGTGCCACGCTGGCCCCATCACCTGCTTGAAAACGGTGTGCATCCCCAGATCAATGCGCAGGTTTGGGGCGATACACGGGTGAAATTACCGTTCGCCGCCACAACGCAAAACTGGAAGGGACTTTTTCATACAGGCGCAGTCACACCAGACAAGGAGCTGTTGGTTAGCGCTGCCCTGGGGGATTTCCCGGTCAATGTCTTTATCAATCCTGATGATCAAGAAAGCTGAAATTTTCTGTGAGGAGCATTGCGATGAGTACTGAAGACAAACGCATACGCGAACTGGCACATCAGATCTGGGAGTCCGAGGGCAAACCCCATGGTGAAGATGCACGCCACTGGGAGATGGCGCGCAAACTGGCGGAAGCCGAGGCGCTGACGCCGAGCAAGCCCAAGGCAGCGGCAAAACCCAAGGCCAGCGCCCCTAAGCCGCCGGCAAAAGCCAAACCCGCGGCACCTGCGGCCAGCAAGCCGGCGCCACCGGCCGCAAAAAAACCACCGGCGCCAAAAAAGCCCAAGCCTTGACCCTTCACCTCTTGCCGGCGCTGTCGGCAAGAGGTGATTTCACCTTCCAGACTCTCAGCTGAAATTTCGTCAGCAAGGCCGCGTTCGGCCCGAAAAAAGACCCTTGCAGGAGCAACGCAATGAGCAAACCCGACAAAACCCCTTCGACGCCAGGCAATGAGCCGTCGCGGATTCGTGAAGGTTTGCCCTTCCCCCTTGGCGCCACCTGGGACGGCCTGGGCGTCAACTTTGCGCTGTTTTCGGCCAACGCGACCAAGGTCGAGCTGTGCCTGTTCGATGATTCCGGCGAAGTCGAGCTGGAACGCATCGAACTGCCGGAATACACCGACGAAACCTTCCACGGCTATCTGCCCGACGCCCACCCAGGGCTGATTTACGGCTACCGCGTGTACGGTGCGTATGACCCCGCCAACGGCCACCGTTTCAACCACAATAAATTGCTGATCGACCCCTATGCCAAGCAATTGGTGGGCGAACTCAAATGGTCCGAGGCGCTGTTCGGCTACACCATCGGTCACCCGGACGACGACCTCAGTTTCGATGAACGCGACAGCGCACCCTTCGTGCCCAAATGCAAAGTCATCGACCCGGCACACACCTGGGGCAACGACCAGCCGGTGCGGGTGCCGTGGGACCGCACGATCATCTACGAAACCCACCTGCGCGGCATCAGCATGCGCCACCCTTCCGTGGGCGAGTCCGTACGTGGCACCTGCGCTGGTTTAATGGAAGACGACGTGCTCAAGCACATTCGCCAACTGGGCGTATCGTCGGTCGAGCTGCTGCCCGTGCATGCCTTCGTCAATGACCAGCACTTGCTACAAAAAGGCATGACCAACTATTGGGGCTACAACAGCATCGCGTTTTTCGCCCCCGACCCGCGCTACCTGGCCAGCGGCAAGATCGCCGAGTTCAAGGAGATGGTCGCGCACCTGCATGAGCAGAAGCTCGAAGTGATCCTCGATGTGGTCTACAACCACACCGCCGAGGGCAACGAGCGTGGCCCGACCCTGTCGATGCGCGGTATCGACAACGCTTCGTACTACCGCCTGATGCCGGATGACAAGCGTTTCTACATCAACGATTCCGGCACCGGCAACACCCTGGACCTGAGCCATCCGTGTGTGTTGCAGATGGTCACCGACTCCCTGCGCTACTGGGCCAACGAGATGCACGTCGACGGTTTCCGCTTCGACCTGGCGACCATTCTTGGCCGTTACCGAGATGGTTTCGATGAACGTCACAGCTTCCTGGTTGCCTGCCGCCAGGACCCGGTATTGCGCCAGCTCAAACTGATCGCCGAACCCTGGGACTGCGGCCCCGGCGGTTATCAGGTGGGCAACTTCCCACCGGGCTGGGTGGAATGGAACGACCGCTTCCGCGACACCGTGCGTGCGTTCTGGAAAGGCGACGACGGCCAACTGGCGGACTTTGCCGGGCGCATGACCGCCTCGGGTGAGATGTTCAACCATCGCGGCCGCCGTCCCTACAGTTCGGTGAACTTCATCACCGCCCACGACGGTTTCACCCTGCACGACCTGGTGTCGTACAACGACAAGCACAACGAGGCCAATGACGAAAACAACCAGGACGGCAGCAACAACAACCTGTCCTGGAACCACGGCGTCGAAGGGCCGACCGACGATCCGGAAATCAACGCACTGCGCCTGCGTCAGATGCGTAACTTCTTCGCCACTTTGCTGTTGGCCCAAGGTACGCCGATGATCGTGGCCGGTGATGAGTTCGCCCGCACCCAGCACGGCAACAACAACGCTTATTGCCAGGACAGCGAAATCGGCTGGGTCAATTGGGACCTGGATGACGATGGCAAGGCCCTGCTCAAATTTGTAAAACGCCTGATCAAACTGCGCCTGGCTTACCCGATTCTTCGTCGTGGGCGCTTCCTGGTCGGCGACTACAACGAAGACATCGGCGTGAAGGACGTCACCTGGCTCGCGCCGGATGGCAACGAGATGTCCACTGAACAATGGCAAGACAGCCATGGCCGCTGCCTGGGCATGTTGATGGATGGCCGCGCCCAGGAAACCGGGATACGTCGTGCCGGCGCCGATGCCACCTTGCTGCTGGTGGTCAATGCCCACCACGACATGGTCAATTTCCGCCTGCCGCCGGTGCCCGAAGGCGAGTTCTGGACCTGCATGCTCGACACCAATGCCCCGGCGGTACGTGGTCAGGAACGCTTTGATTTCGATCATGAATACGCGGTGACTGGCCGTTCGTTGCTACTGTTTGAGTTGCAGCGCGAAGACGAGGTGTGAAATGGCACTGCATGGATTCCTTCAAGGCTACCGGGGCTATGCGGACACGCAAGCCCTTGGCGCGGCCCTGAAGGCGCTTCAGGAGGAAGGTCTGGACCAGTTGCCCTTCCCGGGCAGCGGTCAGACATTGGCACGGTTCAGCCGCTTGGCACAGGTGGCAGGCCATGACCTGCGTTTGTGCAAGCTGTTCGAGAGCCACACCGACGCGTTGGCAATCATTGCCGAACTCAACAGCCCGTTACCCCCCGTGGGCAGCATTTGGGGCATGTGGGCAGCCGAGCCCCCCACCGCCAAGGTGCGCGTTTTCAAAGATGGCCATCGCTTGAAGGTGCAAGGGCGTAAAGCCTGGTGCTCCGGCGCGGCAGTGGTCAGCCATGGTTTGTTGACGGCCTGGGACGAAGAAGACCGCCAGCAGTTGGTGGCGGTGCCTATGGATCAACCCGGCGTCATCGTGACGGACGAAGGCTGGAACGCCGTGGGCATGGCCGCCACCGGCAGCGTGGAAGTCGTGTTTGACCAGGCTTGGGGGCTCGCGGTGGGCAGACCAGGTGATTACCTCGCCCGCCCCGGTTTCTGGCAAGGCGGCATTGGCATTGCCGCCTGCTGGTACGGCGCGGCCCAACGCCTGGCCGAAGTCTTGCGTGAGCAGTGCAGCAAACGCCCCGAGCCCCACGCCCTCGCCCACCTCGGTGCGGTCGACAGCGCACTGAACAGCGCCGCTTGTGTACTGCGCGCCAGCGCGGATCAGGTCGACCTCGAACCCAAGGCCAATGCAAGGGAGCTGGCGCAACAGACTCGGGCCTGTATCGAGGACACCGTCGAACAAGTGATTCACCACGTCGGACGCGCTGTGGGTGCGGGGCCGTACTGCAAGGATCCGCATTTCGCCCAGTTGATGGCGGACTTACCAGTGTATGTGCGCCAGAGTCACGCCGAGCGCGACTTGGCCGGCCTTGGCGAGTTGGTCGCCGGCGAACCCACAGGGAGGTGGCAGTTATGAGACCCAATCCGATTGTCGGCCAAGGCACACCGCTGCATCGCTGGCAGACGTCGCCGAAGATGGCCGAACTACCGCCGATCAGCGTTGCGCAATTGGTTCCCGAAGGCCACCGGGCGGTGATCGTCGCGCCCCATCCGGATGATGAAGTGTTGGGTTGTGGGGGCTTGATGCAGGGGCTCGCGGCACTTGGCCGACCGATCCAACTGATTTCGGTGACCGATGGCAGCGCCAGTCATCCCGGCTCGCGGCGTTGGCCGGTGGAGCGTTTGAGTGTCGTGCGTCCCCAGGAATCGGCCCAGGCGCTGCATCGCCTCGGCTTGCCGCTGCACAGTTTGAAGTGGCTGCGTGCAGGGTTTACTGACAGTAAGGTAGCGGCGCGGGAAGATGAACTCGCGGGGTTTATTCAGCGTTACCTCAAACCCAACGACGTGGTGTTCACCACCTGGCGCGAAGATGGGCATTGCGACCACGAAGCCGTCGGCCGTGCCAGCGCCAAGGCGTCCCTTGCGGTCGGCGCAACCCTGTATGAACTGCCGGTGTGGACCTGGCACTGGGCAACACCCGAGGACACTCAGGTGCCCTGGCACCGCGCACGCAAGATTCCATTGACCTGTGAAGCGGTGGCCCGCAAGCGCCATGCGATCCATGCCTTCGCCAGCCAATTGGAGGGTGACCCGCAGATCGGCCTGGCCCCCGTGCTGGCGCCCTACGTGGTGGAACGTCTGCTGCAACCCTTTGAAGTGGTATTCGTATGAGTGTCGCCACACCGTATTTCGACCAATTGTTCGCCAATAACGACGACCCCTGGGCCTTTCGCCAACGCTGGTATGAACGGCGCAAACGCGCGTTGACCCTGGCGGTACTCACCCGGCCACGTTATGCCTCGGTGTTCGAGCCCGGTTGCGCCAATGGCGAACTGAGCTTCGAGCTTGCGCCCCGTTGTGATCGCTTGCTGTGTTGCGACACGGCTTCGGCGGCCGTCGCCCTGGCACGCAGTCGGTTGCTGGGCTTTGCGCATGCCCAGGTGCAGCAAAGCCGTTTGCCTGAACAGTGGCCCAGAGGCCAGTTCGAGCTGATCGTGCTCAGCGAGTTGTGTTACTACCTCGACGCCGACGACCTGAGCGAGCTGGTTGATCGCGCGCGTGCTTCGCTGACCGCCGACGGCCAACTGCTTGCCTGCCATTGGCGCCCCGCCATCGAAGGCTGCCCGCAAACCGCCGAGCAGGTGCATGCCCTGCTCCACGAGCGTTTAGACATGCCCCGTGTAGTCAGTCATCACGAACACGACTTTCTTCTCGACCTGTGGAGCCGCGACGGCACTTCGGTCGCCACCCTTGAGGGCCTGCGATGATCGGCATTCTGATCCCGGTACACAACGAAGAGGCCTTGCTCGAAGATTGCCTGAAAGCGGCACTGATCGCGGCCAGTCATCCGGGTTTACTGGGCGAAGCCGTGACGGTCCTGGTGGTACTCGACAGTTGCAGCGATGACAGTGCCACCATTGCCCAGGCGTACCCGGTGCAATGCTTGGAAGCCCAGGCACGCAATGTGGGCCACGTACGTGGCGTGGGTGCGCGGCATCTGCTCAACCAGGGCGCCCGCTGGATCTCTTGCACCGATGCCGACAGCCGCGTGGCGCCTGATTGGCTGGTGGCCCAGTTGGCATTGGGGACCGATGCCGTGTGTGGCACTGTCACCGTGGATGCCTGGGGCGAAGGTTTCGACCCCGCTGCGCAGATTCGATATCACCAGGGTTACGAGGCGCGAGACGGCCATCGGCACATTCACGGTGCCAACCTGGGGGTGAGCGCCGGCGCTTATGTGCGCGCCGGTGGATTTGAACCCCTGGCGTGCCATGAGGATGTGCAATTGGTGCGTAACCTGGAGCTGTGCGGCGCCTCCATCGCGTGGAGCCATTCCCCGCAAGTGATCACCAGTGCGCGCCTGGACGCCCGTGCCCAGGGCGGTTTCGGCGATTACTTGAAGAGCCTGATGCACGCCACTTGAAAAAAACGACGTTACCGAATGTAAAACCGACCAATCCTTGTCTATGCTGATGACGCCTTGCTGGCGTTCCAGGGTTGGAGTGCCATGCAGCCACTGCGGCGGAGCCTGCGGTGGAAAAAAAGAGTTGTGCCGTCAACGGACCACGACCCCGCATCAATCGACAAGGATGTGACACCCCATGAAGCTTGCTTCCTTAAGCGACGGCCGCAGCGGCCCTGCGCAAATCTGGAACAGCGCCCCGCAGTTGGCGCAAATCCCCCCGATCACCCCGTCCTCATTGGTACCGCCTGGCGCACGCGTGGTCATCATCGCGCCCCACCCCGGCGACGAAGTACTGACCTGTGGCGGCCTGCTGCAACTGCTCAGCACCTTGGAACACCCACTGCAACTCATCTCCATCACCGATGGCAGCGCCAGTCATCCAGGGTCCAACGTCTGGCCGGCCAGCCGCCTGAGCGTGGTGCGGCCCCAGGAAAGCGTCGAGGCCATGCGCCGCCTGGGCATGCCGCTGCACAGTTTGAAATGGATTCGCGGCGGCTTCTGTGACGACGCCCTCGCCAGCCGCGAGCCGCAGCTGAGCCAATTCATCGCGCGCTACCTGCAACCGGGTGATGTGGTCTTCAGCACCTGGCGCAACGATGGCAATGACGACCACGACAGCGTCGGGCGCGCCAGTGCCAATGCCTGCAGCCTGGTGGGCGCGCATCTGTATGAGCTACCTATCTGGGCCTGGCACTGGCCTGCCCGCGAGGGCGCAATCATCCCCTGGCAACGCGCACGCAAGGTGCGCCTGGACACCTGGACCGTCGCCCGCAAGCTGCATGCGGCCCATGCCTATGCCAGCCAATTGGCCGGCGACCCGGCAATCGGCCTGCCGCCCATGCTGGCCCAAGTGCTGCTGGAGAGAATGCGCGAACCCTATGAAATCGTGCTGTCGTAGCATCCGACTCGGTGGCTGAATGTGTGGCTTGGGGCGTCTCAATTCAACGTCTGCGGGGTTTGTATCGCAGTGTGTACAGAACCCACTGCGATACACAGCCTTTAACTCAACGGGTTTCCTGAAACAGGCCAGATACAGCACAGCGTTCAACTGAGCACCAGGCACACATCCAGCCGCAGGAGGCTCGCCATGCACACTCAGTTGACTCGCCGTTTCAACCGCCAATCCCTTTTCCTGGCCGTGGCCTTGTCGCAATTCGGCATCCTGGGCGTCGCCCACGCCGAAATGCCAGAGGCACCCACCCGCGTCGTCGCCAGCGCGCAAACCGCTTTCGGTACGCTCAAACACGTCAAGGCCGGCCTGCTGGACGTGGCCTACGCCGAAGTCGGCCCGGCCACGGGGCCGGCGGTGATCCTGCTGCACGGTTGGCCCTACGACATCGACAGCTACGCCCAGGTCGCCCCGCTGTTGGCGGCCAAGGGTTATCGCGTGTTGATCCCCTACGCCCGGGGTTATGGCGACACCCGTTTCCTCGCGGACACGACCTTGCGCAACGGACAACCGGCGGCACTGGCCAGTGATGTAATCGACTTCATGGACGCGCTGAAGATCAAGCAAGCCGTGCTCGGCGGCTACGACTGGGGCGCACGCTCGGCAGATATCGTTTCAGCGCTGTGGCCGGAACGGGTCAAGGCACTGGTGTCGGTCAGCGGTTACCTGATCGGCAACCAGGCAGCGGGCAAGAATCCGTTGCCGCCTAAAGCCGAACTGCAATGGTGGTATCAGTTCTACTTCGCCACCGAGCGTGGTGCGGCCGGCTACCAGAAAAATACCCATGATTTTGCCAAGCTGATCTGGCAACTGGCTTCGCCGCAATGGAAGTTCGATGACGCCACCTTTGACCGCAGCGCCAAGGGCCTGGAGAACCCGGATCACGTCGCGATCACCGTGTTCAACTACCGTTGGCGCCTGGGGTTGGTCCAAGGTGAGACGAAGTACGATCCCCTGGAGCAGAAACTCGCCCAGGCGCCGTCGATCGGCGTGCCGACCATCACCCTCGAAGGCGACGCCAACGGCGCCCCGCACCCGCAGCCCGAGGACTACGCCAAACGTTTTACCGGCAAGTATGAGTTCCGCCTGATCAACGGCGGCGTGGGCCACAACCTGCCTCAGGAAGCGCCCGAAGCCTTTGCCAAGGCGGTTATTGATGCGGATCACTTGTGACCGAATGCTGCGCCTTGATCCAATGGCCGCTTTTAAAGCGTGAAAACTGATAAGCAACCCCCAGCCAGATAAACCAGGCCGGCATCACGCACAGCGCCAAGCGTGTATCCGGCCGCAACGCCAGCAGGCCCAGCACAAACGCGAGAAACCCCAGGGAAAACCAGGCCATCGGTACACCGCCGGGCATTTTGTAGACGGACTTGGCATGCAGGTCCGGACGCTTCTTGCGGTAGGCAATGTAGGACGCCAGGATCGTCGACCAGGTAAAGATCACCAGGATCGCCGACACTGTCGACACGATGGTGAAGGCGGTCATCACCTCTGGCACCACAAATAGCAACACCAGCCCCAAGAGCATCAGCAGTGTCGTAAACGCCAGGCTGATAAACGGCACGCTGCTCTTCGACAAACGCCGGAAGATCCCCGGCGCATCTCCCAGGTCAGCCAGGCCGAACAACATACGGCTGGCGGAAAACACGCCGCTGTTGGCCGATGACGCCGCGGAGGTCAGCACCACGAAATTGACGATGCCCGCCGCTGCCGGAAAACCCGCCACCAGGAACAACTCAACAAACGGGCTTTTGCTCGGCGAGACTTGCTGCCATGAGGTCACCGCAATGATGCATGCCAGAGCCAGCACGTAGAACAGGATGATGCGCAACGGAATCGAGTTAATCGCCTTGGGCAAGGTCTTTTCCGGCGCACGGGTTTCGGCGGCAGCGGTGCCGATCAGTTCGGTGCCGGCAAAGGAGAAAATCGCCATCTGGAACCCGGCAAAAAAGCCGAACAAACCATTGGGAAACGCGGCCTGTTTATCCAGCAAGTGCGTCAGCGAAGCGGTGACGCCCGTCGGCGAGACAAACGAGCTGGCGATCAACACCACGCTCACCCCAATCAGGGTCACTACGGCGATGATCTTGATGATCGCGAACCAGAATTCCACTTCGCCAAACAACTTCACCGTCAGCACATTCAACGCAAACAGCGTAAGCAACATGCCCACCGCCGGCATCCAGGCCGGCACATGGGGAAACCAGTACTGGAAGAAGCCACCGACCACCACCGCATCCCCCACTACCGCCACGCTCCAGCTCAACCAATACGACCAGCCGAGGAAAAACGCCGCGCGCGGCCCCAGGTAAGCACCGGCAAAGTCAGCGAAGCTCTTGAAGTTGAGGTTGGACAGCAGCAGTTCGCCCATGGCGCGCATCACGAAATACACGAAGAACCCGATAATCATGTAGATCAGGATGATCGAGGTGCCGGACAGCGCGATGATCTTGCCGGAGCCCATGAACAGGCCGGTGCCGATTGCACCGCCCATGGCCATCAACTGGATATGGCGGTTGCTCAGGGTGCGTTGCAACGCAGGCTTTTCACAAAGCCCGGACGTGGTTGTTTTCATCACAAAACCTCTTGTTATGTTTTTGAGTTTTGGCAGAAGAAAAGTCGACGGGTTGTTGTTATCGGGTGCGGCTTTCGAAACCGTGCAGCACGTTGACGGCGTTGATGCCGATTTCATCGACCATGTAGCCGCCTTCCATCACGAACAGGGTGGGCACGCCGACGCTGGCGATGATTTCGCCCATGCCGAGGAAGTCTTGGCTGTCGAGGAGGAAGTGGCTGATGGGGTCGTCCTTGAAGGTGTCGACGCCGAGGGAGATCACCAGCACCTCGGGCGCGAAGTCGCGCAGTTGCTGGCACGCCGTGATCAAGGCGTTTTGGTAGTGCGCCCACGTGGTGTTTTTCGGCAACGGGTAATTCAGGTTGAAGCCCTCCCCTGCGCCCGCGCCGCGTTCAGTGGCGGCACCGGAAAAGTATGGGTAAGAGACTGCCGGATCGCCATGCAAGGAAACGAACAACACGTCCGGGCGGTCATAGAAAATATTCTGCGTGCCGTTGCCGTGGTGGAAATCCACATCCAGTACCGCCACGCGCTTGGCGCCTTGGGTAATGGCTTGCTGCGCGGCAATCGCTGCGTTGTTGAGGTAGCAATAACCGCCCATGTATTCGCGGGCTGCGTGGTGACCGGGTGGGCGGCACAGGGCGAATGCACTGTGATGGCCTTCGTCGATCAGCGCCAGGCCGGTCAAGGCGATATCGGCGCTGGTTCTGACCGCATCCCAGGTGGTGCGGGTAATCGGCGAGCCGGCGTCCATGGCGAAGAAACCGAGCTTGCCGTCGATGAAGTCCGGGACTTGATGGTTGGCCAGGTCACGCACCGGCCAAACCAGGGGCAATGCGTCATGGCTGCGGCCAATGGCGGTCCATTCGGCCCAGGCCGACTCCAGGAATGCTACGTAGCGTTCGCTGTGGGCGTTGACGTAACAGGCCCGGTCAAAGCGGCGCGGCGTGATGATATCGCCCAGGCCCACCTGCCTGACGCGATCACGCACGGTGTCGGCGCGGCTGGGTTGTTCGAACGAGGGTTTGAGCACGCCGTCCTTGAGTTCAGTGCCATGGTGCAAACGGTGGGCTTCGCTAAAAACAGTCAACATGGGTGGGCATCCGCCAGTAAAAGACAGGGTCTATTTTGTTCTGGCAGCCTTGGGCTTTCTTTGCTTTTATTTGCGGCACTGTTAGTTTTATCGGGAATATTTACCCCTACAGCGCCGAGTTATGAAAAATAAAACCAAGCAGGTCGTTCTTGACGACACCGATCTCGCCATCCTCGCGCTACTGCAGGAAGACGCGAGTATTTCCAACGCGCAGTTGAGCGAACGTTTATCCCTGAGCCTCACGCCCTGCTGGCGTCGGCGTAAACGCCTGGAAGAGGAAGGTGTCATCAAAGACTACCAGGCCAATCTCGATCGCAAGCTGCTCGGGTTGAACATTATGGCGTTCGTGCATGTGCGTTTCGCCATCCACACCGATCACGCGCCGGATGCGTTTGAAGCCGTGGTGAAGGAGCTGCCGCACGTATTGTCGTGCCATAAGATCACCGGCGATGCGGATTACCTGTTGCAGGTCCTCGCGGAAGATCTGGACAGCTACAGCGAGTTTGTCGAGAGCGTGTTGCGGCGGCAGTTGGGGATTGCGTCGATTCAGTCGAGTCTGGCGCTGAGGGAAGTCAAGGCGACGAGTCGCGTGGCAATTCCAACGCGCGAATAGTGACCAACAAGGTCACGTTTTTGAGGGGCGAGGTGGCAAATCGCTGCTAATCAAATGTGAAAAATTCATTAACCAATTCTCATTAAAGGCTTTTTCCCGAAAGCTCAATCTGCCACACTGATGCGAATAATTATCAACACCTTTATTATTCGCCATGGACGGCATTCGGGGAGAGTCAGTTCCATGTCTGTGCAACAACACGGCGGCAAAGGTTTTTCACCCAGTCTGATGGCGTTGGCCGTCTGCCTTGCGAGTTCAACGGCGGCCTTTGCCGCTGAGGCGGAAAAAGCCGCCCCACTGGAGCTGGGTGCCACCCAGATCAGCACTGAACAACTGGGCCAGACCACCGAAGGCACCCAGTCCTACACCACCGGCGAGATGGCGACCGCCACCAAACTCCCGCTGACCATGCGTGAAACACCCCAGGCCGTCACGGTCATCACCCGCCAGCGCATGGACGACCAGGCCATGACCAGCGTCAACGACGTGGTCAAGAACACCCCCGGCCTGTTCCTCAGCCAATCCAGCGGTCCTGGCCGACAGACGTACAGCTCACGTGGCTTCGACATCGACAACATGATGTTCGACGGCATTCCGAGTTCCTATTCCGGCTACGCCAACAGCGTGCAGCCCAACCTGGCGATGTTCGACCGTGTGGAGGTGATTCGCGGCGCCACCGGCCTGGTCACTGGTGCCGGCAACCCTTCGGCGGCGATCAACTTTGTGCGCAAGCGCCCGACCGCCACGCCGCAGGTATCGATCACCGGTGCCGCCGGCAGCTGGGACGATTATCGCGGCGAATTCGACGCCTCCAGCGCCTTGAATGACAGCGGCACCCTGCGTGGCCGCGTTGTCGGCTCCTACCGCGACGCCAACAGTTTCCGCAAAGGCGAAGAAAGCGACCACGGCCTGTTCTACGCGATCGGCGAAGCCGACCTCAGCGAAAACACCACCGCCACCCTGGGTTTCTCGCGCCAGGAAGACCAGACCAACTTCTTCTGGGGCGGCCTGCCCATCGGCACCGACGGCCATCACCTGAACCTGCCCCGCTCCACCAACCCCGGCTCCGACTGGGAAAACAAGAAGCTGACCATCGACACCGTCTTCGGTGATATCGAACATCGCTTCGCCAACGACTGGAAGCTGCACATCGCGGGCTCGTCCTCACAGTTGGATGGCGTGTTCACCGGCACCTACCAATCGCGCTACCAGACCACACTGGCGCGCACCGCCTATCAATCCCACCAGGACGACAAGCAGTACGGCCTGGACACGTTCCTCAGCGGCCCGGTCGAAGCGTTCGGGCGCACCCATGAAGTGGTGGTCGGCACCAGCAAGCGCATCTACGACGCCACGTCCAAGGAATACAGCCCCTACGACACCAATTACCCGCTCAATGGGGCAAAACCGGACTTCGTACGTGACGGCAAAGGCCACAGCATCACCACCCAGGATGGCGTTTACCTGACCACCCGCCTCAACCTCGCAGACCCGCTCAAGGTGATCCTCGGCGCGCGCGTGGACTGGTATGACTACGATGACCGCCAAGGCGACGGCGACTACAAAGTCACCCGTAACCTCACGCGCTACGCCGGTGTGATCTACGACCTGAACGACCAGTATTCCGTCTACGCGAGCTACACCGACATCTTCACACCGCAGACCAGCCGCGACTTCTCCGACAAGCCGCTGGAGCCTATCGTCGGCGAAAACTATGAAGTCGGTATCAAGGGCGAATACTTCAACGGCGCGCTCAACGCCAGCCTGGCGGTGTTCCAGATCGACCAGAAAAACCGTGCGACCCTGCCCGAGAGCCAAGCCGGTTGCCCGATCATGGCCTGCTACGAAGCCTCCGGCCTGGTACGTAGCCAAGGCATCGACCTTGAGCTGCAAGGTGCACTCACCGAAAACTGGCAGGTCGGTGGCGGGTTCACCTACACCCGCGCGCATTACATCAAGGACACCAATGCGGCCAACAACAACCAACGTTTCGACACCGACACCCCGGAACGTTTGTTCAAGCTCACCACCTCCTACCGCTTCCAGGGCCCACTGGAAAAACTGCGCATCGGTGGCAACGTCTACTGGCAGAGCCGCATGTACAACGACGTGGTGCTTGCCAACAGCAATACCTATCGCCTGGAACAAGGCAGTTATGCCGTTGCCGACGTGATGGCCGGTTACCAAGTGAACAAGCACCTCGACCTGCAGTTGAACGTGAACAACATTTTCGACCGCACCTACTACTCCGCCATCGGCACCAGCCCGACCTGGGGTTCGACCGACACTTACGGCAACCCGCGCAGTTTTGGCGTCACAGCCAAATACAGCTTCTGATCGCAACCCGATCAACGGCTACCCGCCCGGGTAGCCGTTCCTCAAGTCCCTTCCCCGCATGCCGATAACCGTTTGGCATCACGCAATCCAATAAAAACCAAAAAAAACTGATTCGCTCCACCCTGCCCCTCACTTTGATTCGGCCAGACCCCATGGAGTAAGTGTGAATGCCCACCCGCGCGCGTTTTTTCGAGCACTACCGTAAAGCCGACCGCATCATGCTGGCGTTGATCTGGTTGATGTTCCTGTTCTCCCTGGGCTTGGCGTTCTGGCACGACACCTTGATGCAAGCCGCCCTGATCGGCGGCGGCACCAGCGTAGTGCTCACGGCGCTGTACCGTGCCATAGGCGGCACTCGCGTGATGCGTTGCGCCCTCGGCGCGGGCCTGATGGTCATGGCGGCACTGCACATCAACCAGGCCCAGGGCGTGATCGAATTGCACTTCGGGATCTTCGCGCTGTTGGCGGTGCTGACGTTCTATCGTGACTGGTTGCCGATCCTGGTCGCCGCCGCCACTATCGCCGCGCATCACGTGGTGTTCCATGCCCTGCAACACCAAGGCTTCCCGGTGTTTGTAATGGAACATCATGGCGGCTGGACCATGGTGTTCGTCCATGCGTTCTACGTGGTGATGGAAACCGTCGCGCTGCTCTACCTTGCCGTGCACAGCCAGGCCGAAGCGGTCGAGAGCCAGGAAATGCTGGAGAAGATGCTCGCAGTCACGTCCCAATTCAGTGCGCAAACCACCCAAGGCGAAGGCAAGGTACATGTGTCGTTGGCCAAGCGCTTCGACCACTTCCTGCAACAGATCACGCACCTGATCGACGGCGTCGCCCGCGACTCCCACGGCCTCGGCCAACTCGGCCAGGAACTGGCCAGCGCCAGCGGTACCCTGGAAAAAGGCGCGCGGCACCAATTGGCCGAGATCACCCAGATGACCGGCTCGATGCAGCGCATGGAAGACGCCATGGGCCACATCACCGTGCACGTCGAGCAAGCGGTGGACCACGCCGGCAAGGCCAGCCAACAGATCCAGCGCGGCCAGGAAAGCGTCAGCCGTGCCCAGCAGGAAATCACGCAGTTGGCCGCCCGCCTCAACGGCACCCACGAAACCGTGCAGGGCCTGGCCGTGCAAGCCGAGCAGATCGGCACCGTGCTCGAAGTGATCAACAGCATCGCCAACCAGACCAACCTGCTCGCCCTCAACGCGGCCATCGAGGCCGCCCGCGCCGGCGAGCAGGGCCGAGGTTTTGCCGTGGTCGCCGACGAAGTGCGCAGCCTCGCGCAGCGCACGGCGGTGTCCACCCAGGAAATCAAAACCATCATCGAAGGCCTGCAACACGGCAGCCGCCAAGCGGTGGAAGCCATGCACGACAGCCGTCAAGGCGTGGAGCGTTGCGTGGAAGACAGCCAGGTGGCCGTCGACATGCTACGCGCAGTAGGCAATGACATCGCGCACATTGACGACTTGAACGGCCGGATCGTGACCACCACCCGCGAACAGACCACGGCGAACCTGGAGATTGTCGGGCGGTTGCAGTCGGTGCAGAGCATCGCGCAAAGCACCGCTGACGATGTGGAAACCCTGGCGCGCAGCAGCGAGCGGTTACCGCCGATTGCAGTGCGGCTGGATGCGTTGGGACGCAGGTTCCACCCCTAGGCCCAGTACCCTCCAATCCCGTCCCACAACAGCTTCAGCGCCGTGATAATCAGCAAGCCATAGCAGGCGCGATAGAGCTGGCGCTGATCCAACCGCGCATGCAGCCGCCAACCCAGCCACACGCCACTGGGCACGGCGAACAAACAGATAAGCGCCAGGCCCAACACGTTGCCGGTAGGCCTGGCGAGGATCAACCAGGGAATCGCCTTGAGCACATTGCCCACGGTGAAAAACAGGCTGGTGGTCCCGGCGTAAACCTGTTTGCTCAGGCCCAGTGGCAGCAAGTACATCGCCAACGGTGGCCCACCGGAATGCGCAACCATGGTGGTGATTCCCGAGGTGACCCCAGCGGCCACGGCCTTCGGTGTTGAACGCAGCTTCACATTGACATTTCCCCCGGCCCTGAACCACAGGCCGACAAACACCAGCGTAACCACCGCCATCACGATGGCAATCGCACGGTGATCCAGTACGCGAAAAAGCAGGTAGCCAACGCCAATCCCGACCACCAACCCAGGTACCAGTAACCTGAGGTCGGGCTTTGACCAGGTCGACGGTTTCCAATAGCGCAGGCCGAACAGGTCCATCGCGATGAACAGCGGCGCCAGCAAGCCGCCAGCAGTGATCGGGTCCATCACCAGCGACAGCAGCGGAATACCGACGATGGCAAAGCCGCCGCCAAAGGCGCCTTTCATAAAACAGATTAAAAAGACCCCGGCAAAGGTCACCAGGATCGTCGTGGTTGTCAGCTCAAGTTCCATGGAGTGCATTCATTTCGCAGAGAAGAGACGTCATAATCTCGCGCAACACCGGCACCGCAAAAAGTACCAGTTTTGAGGTTTTTCCATGGGCCAGTTATCGAACCCCAGGCGCGGCGCGGAACGCCGCCTCTACACACAGCTGCGAGCGCAGATAGAGGACGGCACCCTGGCGCCCGACGCCAAGCTGCCCTCCACCCGCGCCCTGGCGGAGACGCTTGGGGTCTCGCGCACCACGGTCACCGCCGCCTACGAGCAATTGGCTGCCGAAGGGTTTGTGGTGACCGCCGTGGGCAAGGCCGCCAGGGTCGCAGCCCCTGCCGTTGCGCTGCCTGTCGTTGCCACCGTGCCCCGCGACAACCCGCCACCCGCATTGTCGCGCTATGGACAGCGGGTTGCCGCTCTTACGCCCTATCACATGGTTTGTCCCACCGCGCGTATCGACTTCCGATACGGAGCAGTCGCATCGCGGGACTTTCCGGCACTGGGCTGGAACCGCGCCTATCGAGCCGAACTGATCAAGCGCCAACCTACGCGGCCTAACGGCCAGCCCGAAGGCGAAGCCGCTTTGCGCCAGGCGCTGCAAGGCTACCTGCGCCGCGCCCGTGGCTTGACCTGCGATACCGAGCAGCTACTGGTGGTGCACGGCTCCCAGCAAGGGCTCGACCTGTGTGCCCGCTTGCTGCTCAACCCTGACGACGCCTTCATCTTCGAAGACCCAGGCTACCGCATGGCCCGCTATTGCTTCGAGGCCACCGGCGCAACGGCCTTGCCCATCCCGGTGGATGCATCCGGTTTACAGACACAACGGTTGCCGGATGACCCGCGCGCACGGTTGGCCTACGTCACTCCGTCGCACCAATTCCCCATGGGCGCCGTGCTGTCCATCGCGCGACGCGTCGAACTGCTGAACTGGGCAAGCCGCCATCGTGCCTGGATCATCGAAGACGATTACGGTGGCGAGTTCCGTTACGGCCAGCGTCCCATCGACGCCTTGCAATCGATGGATGCCGAGGCCCGCGTGATCTACGTCGGCACCTTCTCCAAGGCGCTTTCGCCGCAACTGAGGTTGGGTTACCTGGTACTGCCGCGCGAACTGGTGGGCGTGTTTCGCGAGGCCAAGCGCTTGACCGATCGCAACGAGACCCGTTGGGAGCAAAACGTGCTTGCCTCGTTGATCGACAGTGGCGCCTACGAGCGCCACCTACGCCGTTTGCGCCGTGACAACGAAGGCCGTCGAAAGGCCCTGCTGGACGCCGTCGACCACCATTTGCCGGGCCTGGGAAAACTAGAGGGCATGGCCGCCGGGTTGCATGGCGTCTTGTTGTTGCCCCACCTGCACGCGCGGGATGAAGACGCCTTGCAGGCGATGGCGCTGGAGCGCGGGATCGGTGTTTATCCGCTATCACCCCTGTTCACTACGCAGGGTGAACGGCCGGCAAGCCTGATACTCGGCTATGCCGGGCTTACCGTGCAGCAGATTGATGAAGGCATCCGGATACTTGCGCAAGTGATTCGGGAGGTCATGGCGGCAGCCCACCCGCCTCTCATACCCCAAAGTTGAACGCGATGGAGATCCGCGGCCGCGTCCCCTCAAAGCGTCGTACCGAGTGCATCAACCAGGACGGAAACATGATCAATGTCCCGCTGCTGGCAACGCAGGTGCTGCTGAACCCGGCAGTCAGGCAATCCTCGACCCGCATGCGCAAGGCGGGATTGTAGGTCGAGGCCACCATGCCGCGTGGATCAACGAATTCCAGGTCGCCACCGACGGTGGCGTCCTCTTCACGGCCACCTGCATCGACCCAATAAACGCCTGACCAAAATGCGCCAGGGTGCCCATGCAGCGCATTGCTGTGGCCCGCCTCGTTCACATTGGCCCACGCGTTGAGCTTCCACTCGAAACCGGGCACGGTTAATCCGACGCCTTCGTGATGAACCGCGGTCAGTTCAGTGGCGAACTGCGTGGCGAATGTCACCAATGCGCCGCAGGCGTCCCCACCCCACGCCTGAAAATCGTTCGCGGATTGCCAGCCGCCATCGTTGCTGCGCTGGGCGCCGTTCTGATCCTGCGCCATGCGGTGGGTGACGAGCGCCTTGAGCTCGGCGTTGAGCGTGTCGGCATTCGGGTATTGGATGCTGGCCAAGGGCGTTGTGAACAGCCGCCGGATGTTGATCAGCTCCGGATTCAACAGATTGTCGCTCGACTGCATGGGGTACTCATCATGTTTACCAGTAGCCACAAACCATAACGGCATCAACGGTTCAGCGATGTAAACCATTGTTAAAGTCTTAACCACAGTTGCGCACAAGCGCCTTGCCTCACCTGGCCCAATTCCTGCGTTCCCCAGCTCGACCAAGTCGCTACTGACTACGCGGACGACTCTTTTGGGCCCCGCCGCCCAACCGCCTGGCCCGATAATCAGTCATCCCCGCACCTATCCCGAGGCCTCCCCCCCATGACGAGCCCATCCACCGCACAGGTCAGCCCCCAGACCTTGCGAAAGGTCATTATCGCCGCCGGCATCGGTAACTTTGTCGAGTGGTTCGACTTCGCCGTCTACGGCTTCCTCGCCACCACCATCGCCCAGCAATTCTTCCCCAGCGGCGACGCCAGCGCGGCATTGCTCAAGACCTTCGCCGTGTTTGCCGTGGCGTTTGCGTTCCGGCCACTGGGCGGGATTTTCTTCGGCATGCTCGGCGACCGCATCGGCCGCAAACGCACCCTGGCCATGACGATCCTGTTGATGGCCGGCGCCACCACGCTGATCGGGCTGCTGCCGACCTACGCCGCCATCGGCGTAGCGGCGCCGATCCTGTTGTCGCTGATTCGCTGCGCCCAAGGGTTCTCCGCCGGGGGCGAATACGCCGGGGCCTGTGCCTATCTGATGGAGCACGCGCCCAGTGACAAGCGCGCGTGGTACGGCAGCTTCGTGCCGGTGTCGACGTTTTCCGCCTTCGCTGCCGCCGCGGTGGTGGCGTATGCGCTGGAAGCGTCGTTGTCTGCAGAAGCCATGGGCAGCTGGGGCTGGCGCCTGCCGTTCCTGATCGCCGCGCCGCTGGGCCTGGTGGGGCTTTACCTGCGCTGGAAGCTGGACGAGACGCCCGCCTTCCAGGCCGTGAAGGAAGAACACACGGTGGCCCACTCCCCGCTCAAGGAAACCCTGCGCAACCATGGTGCGGCAATCTGCTGCCTGGGCGCTTTTGTGTCACTGACGGCGTTGTCGTTTTATATGTTCACCACGTATTTCGCGACCTATCTGCAAGTGGCGGGCGGCTTGAGTCGGGCGATGGCGTTGCTGGTGTCGCTGATTGCGCTGATCTTCGCGGCGGCGATCTGCCCACTGGCGGGGTTGTATTCGGATCGAGTCGGCCGTCGTGTCACCGTGATGACCGCCTGTGTGTTGCTGATGGTGGTCGTGTATCCGTCGTTCCTGATGGCCAGCTCCGGCTCGTTCGCGGCCTCCATCGTCGGCGTGATGCTGCTGGCGGTAGGGGCCGTGCTGTGTGGCGTGGTCACGGCCGCCTTGTTGTCGGAAACCTTTCCGACCCGCACGCGCTACACCGCCTCGGCGATCACCTACAACCTGGCCTACACGATCTTCGGCGGCACCGCGCCGTTGATGGCGACCTGGTTGATCAGCACCACGGGCAGCAATCTGTCACCGGCGTTTTACCTGATCGTGGTGGCGTTGCTGGCGTTGGCGGGCGGGTTGGCATTGCCGGAGACGTCGAGGATTTCCTTGCATGACGTGGGGCCGGAGGACAAAAGCACCGCGCCGTTGCTGTCAAGGTAAACGGCGCGAGGGTGGAAGCCGCTGAACACAGGTATGATCCAGGCTAAACCGGCCCGATTGGACCCACCCTGATGTCCGTATCCCAAACTCGCCCTTCCCCCGCGCCGTTGCTCAAACCTGGCGAAACCGTGGTGCTGTTCGACGGCGTATGCAAGCTGTGCAATGGTTGGGCGAGGTTCCTGATCCGTCATGACCGCCAACAGCGCATACGCTTGGCGGCGGTGCAATCCCCCGAGGGCCAGGCGTTGCTGGCTTGGGCGGGGTTGCCCTTGGATCAGTTCGACACGCTGGCGGTCATTCGTAACAGCCACTACTGGGTGCGTTCGGACGCCGTGTTCGAAATCATTGCGCAACTACCTGCCGCGTGGCGTCCATTGCTGCTGTTGCGCATCATCCCACGCGGGCTGCGGGATTGGGCTTACGACCGCATCGCACGCAATCGCTATCGGATTTTCGGGCGGTACGACACATGTCTGTTGCCGCATCCAGACCATGAGCAGCGTTTCTTGAAGGCACCGCGATGACTCCCTTGGTGCGTATCAACTGGATCGCCCGAGGCGGCCTGGCGTTCATGTTTGCCTATCATGGGTTGGTGCCAAAGCTGCTGTGGCTAAGCCAGGGCGAGCGGGTAATGATTGAGGCGCATGGCATCGAACAGGTGCAGCTGTTCGCCACGCTGGCCGGAATTGGGGAGATCGTCCTGGCGCTATGGATCGTGCTTTCACCGCGCAGTGTCTGGCCCGTTGCAGTGGCTGCGGCGGCGCTGTCGGGCCTGCTGGTGGATGTGGCGATTGTCAGCCCGGCGATGCTCAGGGAGGCATTCAAACCTGTGTCGCTCAACGTGGCCGGGGTGGCGTTGTGTGCGGTGGCGTGGTGCGCTGGTCCGAGAATCGTACAGAGAGACTCAGGTTCGCCGGATCGTTGATGGCGGCCATATACTCGTCGACGGTGATCTCACCGACGCACGGTCGCGCGCCGGGCTCGGGTCGGTAGCCCTGGGCGATCTTGACAGCCAGCGCAACAGCAGCGCAGCTGGGGATTTCCGGGCCTTTGTCATTCAACGCCGTGAGTTGCACGGCCAGTGACAAGGGTTGGCCGTCAGCCCCCACGCCTTGCACATCGATGTACATCGCGCTTTTACCGTCGCCAAATCGCTCGAACCAGGTGCCCAACCGATGCAGGCGCGCGGCCCAGGCGACATGATCGCGCACGACCCCAAGCCGCCGAGCCTGGGCCAGCAAACCGTTGGCGACGCCACCCAGCTTGAGCCCCGCGCCCGCCTTGAAGCGCAAGGTGTGGGCGCCATAGCGGCTGGCGAAAATATCCATGTCCGGCACATCTACGTTGGCCAGCACCCGCGTGCCCAGCCCAGGCATTTTGCGCAGCGTCAGGTCCTGCCAACCCAGCACTTCGTGTACCTGGCCATTTCTGAGTTGCTTGATCGGTTTACCCGCGTAGGCCAGCACCCCTTCGATCGTCGACAAGCCTGGCATCTTGGCCGAAGAGGAAATGCCATGCTCGATCGAGTCGATGCGCGTAAAACGAGACCGGTACTGATCGATGAGCGCAGACGACAGCGTCGGCACCGAACTGCAACCACTGAGAATGGTCACGCCCGCCTGCTTGGCCTGCGCATCCAGCACGCCCACGCCATTGACGAAGGTGCGGCAGTCGGACAGGTCGCAGTAGTTCACGCCGGCCTCGATGCAGCTCAGGGCCACCGCATAGGGCTGCCCCTGGAACGGCCCGCCGGTATGAATCACTAACTGGATGCGCCTGGACTGTAAAACACCCGCGAATCCGGCCCCCATGGCATCGCCACACCAGCCTTCGCACACCGTGCCGGGCTGCGCGTTCAACGCGTCGAGTTTGCGCTGCAACTTGTGTGGATCACGGCCCGAGATCACCAGCTCAATGCCCGGTGCTACGGCCAAATGTCGGCACACGATGCTGCCGAAATTGCCGTAGCCGCCGATCACCATCACCCTGAGTGCCATGCCCGTCTTCCTTGAACCATCGATCGTGTGCTGCGCCTGCAACAGGCTGACAGCTGAGGCGGCCAACGATACTCGATTTCCTACACTGCCGCAGCCATGCGAGTTCTGGAGCTCCAGGCGAAGCTCACAACCATCAACAGCCCCAAGCCCGCCATCGCCGCGCCGGCCAGGGAAATCGCCGGATAGCCCAGCCCTGCGTTGATCACTGCACCACCCACTGCGGCGCCAATCGCGTTACCGAAGTTGAAGGCGCCGATGTTTACGGCCGAGGCCAGGTTCGGCGCATCCTTGGCCGCTTCCATCACACGCATCTGCAACGGCGGCACGACGGCGAAGCTGGCGATGCCCCAGATGAGGATGCTCACCGCAGCCGGTATCGGCCAACGCATCAGGAATGCAAAGGCCAGCAGGACCAGGATCAGTGCGCTCAACGAGACGATCAGGGTCCGGTCAATCGAACGGTCTGCCGCCTTGCCGCCCCACATATTGCCCAGGGTCAGCCCGACGCCAAACAGCACCAACATGGCCGTGATAAACGGGGTAGACGCATGGGTCTCATTGCTCAGGATCGGCGCGATATAGGTAAACACGGTGAACATCGCCCCCGAACCCACCACGGTCAGGGCCAGCGCCGCCAGTACCGACCCGCGTCCCAGCACCTTGATTTCGGCCAGCACACCGTCGCTTTTCGGCAGCGGCAGGTTAGGCAGCGCGAACCACAGCGCGACCATGGTCACCAGGACCAGTCCACCAATGCCCCAGAACGCCGTACGCCAGCCCAGCAGTTCACCAAACCAGGTCGCCAGTGGCACACCGCCAATGGTCGCCAGGGTCAGGCCCATAAACATCGCGGCGACGGCGCCGGCACGCTTGTCCGGCGCGACCACGCTGGCGGCGACGATGGAGCCGACGCCAAAAAACGCGCCGTGGTTAAGCGAAGTGATGACGCGGGCGATCAACAGGTCGTAATAGCCGGTGGCAAGCGCCGACATCACGTTACCCAGGGTGAAAATGGCCATAAGTCCCACCAGCAGGTAACGCCGGGGGATCTTGCCGGTAGTCAAGATCATCAGGGGCGCACCGAGCAGCACCCCCAGGGCGTAGGCGCTGACCAACAGCCCTGCGGTGGGAATGGACACGCCAAGGTCATTGGCGATGGTGGGCAACATGCCCATGGGCGCGAACTCAGTGACGCCAATGCCAAAGGCACCGACGGCAAGGGCTACAAGGGGTGGATTGATACGCATGGAAGACTCCTCATTTATGCTGCAAATGCTACGATCAACGCTTTAACGGCACTAGACCGTTTAGTTGGCAATCACCTTTGCGCGCGAGGCAAAAATGGATTTCAACGGCAGGTCGGGCGAGATGGCGGTATTCGCAATGGTGGCGCAGGAAGGCAGCCTGTCGGCGGCGGCGCGGGCATTACGATTGACGCCCTCGGCCGTCAGCCGGGTCATCGCACGCACGGAACAACGCCTGGGCACGCGCCTGCTGATTCGCACGACCCGCGCCATTGCCTTCACCGCCGAAGGCGAGGCGTACCTTCGCGGCGCCCGGCGCATCCTGGCCGACATGGACGAAGTCGAGGAAGCCATCGCCGACCAGGGCGCGCCCAAAGGCCGGCTGCGGGTCACTGCGGCCCTGGGCCACGGTCGCATGGCCATCGTGCCGTTGGTGGCGGCGTTCAGCGCCCGCTACCCAAACATTGTGGTGGACCTGACCTTGGGCGACGAAGTGGTCGACATCCTCGGCGGCCAGGCTGACGTGGCAATCCGCTTTGGCGACCTGCCAGACAGCCCGCTGACAGCGCGCCGCATCGGTGACACCGGCCAGGTGCTGGTGGCGTCGCCGGAGTACCTCGCGCAACACGGCACGCCTCTGGAACCCAACGACTTGCTGCGACACAACTGCCTGCGCTTCAACTTCCGCCGAGCGCAATCCGACTGGCCCTTCGCCCGTGACGGTCGGGAGTTCTCGTTGAAGATCAACGGCACGATCGAATGCAGCAGTGGCGAAGCCCTCGCTCAACTGGCGCGGCTAGGCGCCGGTATTGCACGCATCGGCGAGTTCACGGTGGCAGAAGACTTGCAACGCGGTGACCTGGTGCGCCTGCTGGAATCCTGGAACCCCGGCGACAGGGAGCCGATCCACGTGGTGTTTGTCGGGGGCGCGAGCATGCCGGCGCGGATCCGCGTGTTTGTGGACTTCTTGCTGGAGCATCACCGGCTATAAACGCGCAGGCTTGTGCAGCCGCTCAAGCACCTCGTCAGCCGCCTCGCGCCATGCCTGCGTCGCACCATTGTTTCTCAACACCTCCAACCCGGCCGCCGTAAAGGTGCCCGGTGTGGCAATGGCGCTACCCAACGCCTCCAGAGTGGCCGAGGGCTGGTGGCGGGCGCTAGCCAGGCAGTCTTGCAGGTTGCCCATCACCAGTTGGGCGGCCTGGTCTTTGGACAGACCTTTGTCGGTAAACCACTGCTGAAGATCACTCAGGAAGAAATAGAACCAACCGTTCATACAGGCCGCCACGGTGGCCAGTTCGAACGCCTCTTCCTCGTCCAATACAACCAATGAACCGAGCGCGCCCAGCAGCGTTGCGTGGGGTTCGCCACCGGGCGTGATCACCACGGTTGTCTGGTTGATCTGCGCGGCATAGGACAGCATGGCACGCACCACACGCGCCTGCGGGAACCGGCGCTGCAACTCGGCCAGCTTCAATCCCGCCACCAACGACACCAGCGTTTGCTCAGGTCTGAGCTGCACTTCATTCGAAAGCTGACCGACAACCTCCGGGCGCACGCCCAGCACCAACAAGTCCGCCCCATCGACAACCTGTTGGTTGTCAGCCATCACCTTACAGCCCCACTGTTCAGCGAGTTGCTGCGCACGTTCGTGGTTACGCGGAGACAGCAAGACCCGCCCGTCAAACCCACTGCGCCGCAGGCCGATCACCACCTTTTCCGTCAGCTCACCGACGCCCAGGATTCCAATCTTCAGCACGCTGTCCACTCCGGTCAGTTCTGTAGTCGGGTGCATCATAGGCATGATTCCCGTCTTCATGCAGGCGGACGTTCACGCTACACTCGCCGCTCGAAAAGATCAGCCAGGAAGGCAAGCATGAGCACTCAAGGTAAAGACCGGCAAATCGACAACATCGAATTCAACGTCAGCGATATTGCCCGCAGCAAAACATTCTACGGCGGCGCGTTCGGTTGGACGTTTGTCGATTACGGCCCCACCTATACCGAGTTCAGCGATAGGCGTCTGACAGGCGGGTTCACCACGGGGGAGCCGGTTCGGCCGGGTGGCCCGTTAGTGATTTTGTACGCCGATGATCTCGATGCCACGCAGCAGCGACTCAAAGCCCTGGGGGCTCTCATCACCCGTGAGACATTTTCATTCCCGGGTGGACGCAGGTTCCACTTCACCGATCCGGATGGCTATGAACTGGCGGTTTGGAACGCTGATCAATAGGTCTCCCCCTCAAGCCCCACCCTCACAGGATATGAAGGTTACCCATGCGTTCTCTCTTTCCGCTGGCGCTCAGCTTGACGCTTATCGGCTGCGCCACCACAAAAACCGACGTGCGCAACGAAACCCAGATCAGCCAATATGACCCGGCCAACTCGGCCCGAGTCCGGTTTATCACGGGCGACACCACCAACGCGGGCTTCCTCAGTGGCCAGACCTGCGAAGCGTTTTACAACGGGTCCCTGCTGACCAAAACGCCGGAAGAAGCCGGATGGCAAAAAACGCATGTCGACTCGGCGGGCCTCTACCCTTTCAGAGCCACCGACAGCCAGAACAGTGTGATTGGCATGCCTGCCAGCAAAGCGAGCAAAGCCATCAACCAGTCGCCCAAAGTGTTTGACGAGCACGTCATTGCGGCGGGTAAACCCTTTATTGCAGGGTTCGCCATGGGCGGTTCACAAATGTCCTGCTTTCCCGCGCCTGTCACACTCGTCCCCGAGCCCGGCAAAGACTATGAAATGGAACTGCAGATGGTCAAAATCAGCACGTTCAAGGCCGGTTGCGTGATTGCGGTTCGCCAACTCTCCGTTCAGAGCAACAACACGGTTGAAACACCGCTCAGGCCGCAGGTGTGTGCCAAAACCCCGTCGGGTTGGTACACCGTCACCCCGAAACCTATGCCCTGAAATGCCTGGGCAGGACATCTCCCTGACCTGGGACCCGGCTTGTGTTCACGGAGGAAAAATGCGGATCTACATCACAGGTGCATCGTGCGCCGGCGTCACCACGCTGGGTCACAACCTCGCCACGCGGCTGGGTATACGACAAGTCGACGTCGATGACTTTTACTGGATGCCCACGAACCCTCCTTTCACAACCAAGCAACCTCCCGCTGATCGCGTGTCCCTGATGCAACAAGCATGCGGTGACGAAGGCTGGGTATTGAGCGGTTCTTGCATGGTGTGGGGCGATGCGTTGATTGCTGATGCCGACCTGATTGTCTTTGTGGTCACACCCACGCCTGTTCGCCTCGAACGCCTGGCTGCCCGCGAGAAGGCGCGTTTTGGCGAGCGGATTGCACCCGGTGGTGATATGTACGCGATACACGTGGGCTTCCGGGAATGGGCTGCGCAGTATGACGACCCGAATTTCTCAGGGCGCAACCGGGCGTGGCATGAGGCATGGTTATCACAGCAGACGGCTCCGGTCTTAAGGATTGACGGGATGCGCAGTGCTGAACAGCTGGCCGCTGACGTCGCAAATGCCGCGATAGCTCAAACCACGAACGGCTGAGGCTGTCCAACGAAGTCCACTCCCCTTATCCTCACACCTCCCCGCCCCCGCGAACCCGGAGCCGCCATGGACCTCGCCACCCTCGCCCTTTTCCTCCCCGCCTGCTTCGCCCTGAACATGGCGCCGGGCCCGAACAACCTGTTGTCCGTCAGCAACTCCACCCGCTACGGCTACCGCACATCATGCCTGGCCGGTATTGGCCGTTTGCTGGCCTTTGCCGGCATGATCGCCCTCGCCTCTGCGGGTTTGGCGGTGGTGCTGCAAACGTCGGAATTGTTGTTCTACGGGATCAAGATCCTGGGGGCGGCGTATCTGTTTTATCTGGCGTTTCAGTTATGGCGGGGCAATCCGGAGGCAGAGGCAGATTCGGCCACAGCGAAGGTGGGATTGTGGGTGTTGGCGCGGCAGGAGTTTTTGGTGGCGGCGGGCAATCCGAAGGCAATCTTGATCTTCACCGCCTTCCTCCCGCAATTTGTGGTGCCCGGCGAGCCCATCACTCCGCAATTCGCGCTGCTCGGCGCGATGTTCCTGGCGTTGGAGTGGATCGCCATCAGCGCCTACGCCTATATGGGCCTGCACATGCGGCGCTGGTTTGCCGAGCCGCGGGGCAAGCGGATTTTCAATCGGTGCTGCGCAGGCTTGCTGTCGGCGGCGGCGACGGTGTTGTTGATGGCGCGCAGGGCTTGAATAACGGTTTGACTGTCAAGGAGACACGCAATGAGAACCCTCGTGGTAGGTGCAAGCAAAGGATTGGGCAAAGCCCTGATCGAAGGGCTCGGTGAGCCTGGGGATACGCTGATCGGCGTGTCTCGCAGCCGCCCAGAACAGCTGGTTCACAAGGACGGCGTCGAAGCGCAGTGGATTGAGGCCAATCTCGCCAAACCCACCCAGGCCGCGCACGTCATCGCCGAGGCGATTGCCGATAACGGCTTGGACACGCTGATCTACAACCTGGGCATCTGGGAAGCGTTCGCCTTCGACCCGGCCTACAACTTCCTGGCCGACGACGATGAGCAGATCGAGGCCATCGTGACCTGCAACATCACCTCTACCCTGCTGCTGATCAAGCGTCTGTTGCCGGTGCTGCTTAAAAGCCCAAACCCGAGGATCATCCTGACCGGCTCCACTTCCGGCCTGCCGCAGAGTGGCCGTCCGGAGGTCGCCTTCGGGGCTTCCAAGTTCGCCTTGCGCGGGATTGCCGATGCGTTGCGTGAAGGCTATCGCCAGCAGCGCCTGGCCGTCACTTGCCTGAACCTGGGCTACCTGAACACTGAAGATCCCCTCAGCACCCCACGTGAGCAGGCCGCGCAGAGGGATGAAGGCCACTCGATCCCCGTGCACGATGTGGTGCAGGTGGTGCGCATGACGTTAAGCCTGTCCTCGGCCAGCTTCGTCAAGGACATCACCTTGCCGGCGATACTGGACGAGCGTTTTTAACCCAGGAGAACGCGAAATGAGCCGAGACGAACTCGCCGCCTTTTACCAAGGTTATATCGACTGCCTGAACCGTCAGGATTGGCAGCGCCTGGGCGACTTCGTGCACCCGGACGTAACCTACAACGCCGAACGAGTCGGCCTCGCCGGCTACCGCGCCATGCTGGAGCGGGATTTTCGTGAGATACCGGACCTGGTGTTCCGCATCCAGTTGCTAGTGGCCGATCCGCCGACGGTTGCCAGTCGCCTGAATTTCACTGTGACGCCCAGGGGCGAGTTCTTCGGGCTGCCGATCAATGGGCGCAAGGTGACGTTCGACGAAAATGTGTTCTACGAAGTGGTGGACGGTAAATTTGCCCACGTGTGGTCGGTTATCGACAAGGGGGCCATCGAGCAGCAACTGGCCGTCTAGACTCTACGCACGGATTTTCCGTGGAGACCGACCATGAAAAGCAAAAACACTCTCTGCCTCTGGTACAACGGCACCGCCCTGGAGGCTGCAACCTTCTACGCCATGACCTTCCCGGACAGCAAAGTCAACGCCGTGCACCTGGCGCCCGGCGATTATCCGTCAGGCAAACAGGGCGATGTGCTGACCGTGGACTTCACCGTGTTGGGCATCCATTGCATCGGCCTCAACGGCGGGCCGATCTTCCCCCATACCGAGGCGTTTTCATTTCAGGTGGCTACTGACGACCAGGCCGAGACGGACCGTTACTGGAACGCCATCGTCGGCAACGGCGGCCAGGAAAGCGCCTGCGGCTGGTGCAAGGACAAGTGGGGTTTGTCGTGGCAGATCTCACCACGCGTGCTGACCGACGCCGTCACCCACCCCGACCCAGCCGTCGCCAAGCGCGCCTTTGACGCGATGATGACGATGAAGAAGATCGACATCGCCGCCATTGAAGCGGCGGTGGCCGCTGGCTAAGGCAATGCCTTGAGCATGGCCTTTGCCGCCAGGGCGTGGACCTTGCGGGTGGGGTGCCATTCGTCCCAGTAGTAATGCGCATCGGCATTGGCGCACACCAGATTCACGTCCGGGTAGGTGGCCTGGCACGGTGTGTCGAGGTCCGTGAATCCATTGGCTTGCGGATTGGCGCGTAGCGCGTCGCTGAACGCCAGGTGATCGAAGTAGGTGACCTTCGCTACGCCAATCTGCGCCAATATGGCCGGGAGCTTCTGTGCGAGCAATTGCTGGTAGTGCTTCGCGTTGTCGACCTGGTTGCCCTGCACCACGGCGGGCACGTGGCTGAGGTCCGTAGTGCCCACCACCATTACATGCCTGGCCCCCGCGGCCACCAGTTGCTCGGTGGCGTTGCGGATGTTGGCCAGGCTCGACTCGCTCAAGGCCTCGATGGTTTCAGGATGGGAGAAGTCGGCCCATTCGAAAAAATCGTTGGCCGAGATGAAGATGAAATACAGCGCCTTGGAGTCGGCCTTGTGGGACTTGGCGGCCTGCAAGTGCCCGGCAACCTGGCCGAGCACGCCGGTGTCTTGGGTCGGCATCAGCCACGTGTAGTAGTTGCCGTGGCCGCTTTTGGCGCCGCCCACGGCGTAGTCGGTCAGCGGTGTCTTCAACGCCTGGGCCAGGCCTTCGACGGCGGTTGGGCCGTTGCTCCAGCGTCCTTTCCAGTACAGCGGGCCAGGCAGTGCCTGGGCGTCCTTGACCTTCTGCGCGGCAAGCCGAGAGGTAAGCGCTTCGCCCGCGCCATTGTCGGAATAGCTGTCGCCAAAGGCATACAAATGATCGTAGGTCGAAGCGCCAAAGGCGGTCGACACAGACAAGGCCAGCAAAGCGGCCAAACACGCGCGTCGGATCATCGAGGTTCTCCCGGAATGTCCGAATAGACTACCGGTTGGCTGAAAGCACGGCAGGACGTTTGCGACCCGCACATATCCGGCGACGGCCATATAAACTCGAATACACCCCGTTGACACACTCCGTAATATTCCATGAAGATGGAGGCCTTATTCAGGGTGTGTCATCTCATGTCTGCAACGTCTTCCGCTCATCTTTCCGCCATTGGCTCCATTGCCAAGCCGCAAGGTTGCGTTGCGCACGCCCTCAAATCGAAGAAACAGTCGCTCATGTGACCGGGGCGCGCTGTCCCGTCAGATGAGCTGACAGGACATTGAGCGCGACGGTCTCCCTCCCTTGCACAATTCCCTCTGCCCTTCTGACGGTGACTCCAGCGGTCAATCATCAGGAGAAAGTGCATGTCATCGTTTCAAGGTATCTGGGTTCCCGTGGTCACGCCGTTCCAGGGCGGCGCCATTGATTTCATTGGCCTGCACCGCCTGGTCAGCCACCTGCTGGAACAGCACGTGGCCGGGATCATGGTGTGCACCACCACCGGGGAAGCAGCGTCGCTGAGTCGTCAGGAACAATTGGCGGTGCTCGATGCAGTGTTGCAATGGGTGCCGGCGCACCGCGTGGTGATGGGCCTGGCGGGCTATAACCAGATTGAGCTGCTGCACTTCCAGCGTGAAATCCTGCAACGCCCGGTGGCTGGGCTTTTGGTGCCGGCGCCGAGTTACATCCGCCCGTCCCAAGCGGGCTTGGAGGCTTTTTTCCGCACCGTGGCCGATGCCTCCAGCGTGCCGATCATTCTCTACGACATTCCCTACCGCACTGGCGCTACTTTCGAGCAGGCGACCTTGCTCAACATCATCGCCCATGAGCGCATCAAAGCGATCAAGGATTGTGGTGGCAACCTGGGCAACACCCTTGCACTGCTGGCCAGCGGTGACGTGGACGTGTTGTGTGGCGAAGACGTGCAGATTTTCAACGCACTGTGCCTCGGCGCGACCGGTGCGATTGCGGCCTCGGCTCACCTGCACACCGAGCAATTTGTGGCGCTTTTCCAGCAAGTGCGCGACAACCAACTGGTTGAGGCGCGAGCGACATTCTTCCAGTTGCTGCCACTGATCAACACGCTGTTCATGGAGCCCAATCCAGCACCGGTAAAGGCCGCGCTGGCCCTGCAAGGCTTGACCGGCAGCGAATTGCGCGCACCCATGCAGGCCGCCAGTAGCGCCGTCGTCACGCGCTTGCAGCAGGTACTGAACCCGACCGGCTAATGCGCCAAAAACAGACAGCCAACGGACCGTCCGGTTGCGACCGGACCGATCCCGGCCTATCGTCGAATCCATGCTTTGCCTTTTGCTGTCCAACCCATTCGTATTCAGGTGACGACATGCCCACGCTTTCCCGCCCTGCCGTCCTCGAACTGATCGGCAACACGCCGCTGGTTCGGGTCAGCCGGTTCGATACCGGCCCCTGCACGTTGTTTCTCAAGCTTGAATCCCAGAACCCCGGTGGTTCCATCAAGGACCGCATCGGCCTGGCCATGATCGACGCCGCCGAGCGCGACGGCCGCTTGCGCCCCGGCGGCACGATTATCGAAGCCACCGCCGGCAACACCGGCCTGGGCCTGGCGCTGGTCGGTCGGGCCAAGGGCTACCGGGTGGTGCTGGTGGTGCCCGACAAGATGTCCACGGAAAAAGTACTGCACCTGAAGGCCATGGGCGCCGAGGTGCACATCACCCGTTCCGACGTGGGCAAGGGCCACCCCGAGTATTACCAGGACGTGGCCGCACGGCTGGCCAAGGACATTCCGGGCTCGTTCTTCGCTGATCAATTCAACAACCCGGCCAATCCCCTGGCGCATGAAACCAGCACCGCGCCGGAAATCTGGGCGCAGACCCAACATGATGTCGACGCGATCGTCGTCGGCGTCGGCTCTGCCGGTACCCTCACCGGCCTGACGCGCTTCTTCAAGCGCGTACAGCCCGAACTGGCCATGGTGCTGGCCGACCCGGTAGGTTCGGTGATGGCCGAATACAGCCGCAGTGGCAAGATGGAAACACCGGGCTCTTGGGCGGTGGAAGGCATTGGCGAGGACTTCATTCCGTCGATTGCCGACCTGTCCAGCGTGCGTCATGCCTACTCCATCAGCGACGAAGAAAGCTTCGACCACGCCCGGCAGTTGCTCAAGGCCGAAGGCATTCTCGGCGGTTCCTCCACCGGCACCCTGCTCGCGGCCGCCCTGCGTTACTGTCGCGAACAGACCGAGCCCAAACGCGTGGTGACTTTCGTCTGCGACACCGGCACCCGTTACCTGTCGAAGGTCTACAACGACCAGTGGATGAATGACGCCGGCCTGCTGCACTACAAGCACTACGGCGACCTGCGCGACCTGATCGCGCGGCGCTTCGAGGACGGCCGCGTGATCAGCGTAAGCCCCGACGACACGCTGCTCACCGCCTTCCAGCGCATGCGCCTGGCGGATGTATCGCAACTGCCAGTGCTGGTAGACGGTCAACAGCTGGTGGGTGTGATCGATGAATCCGACATCCTGCTGGGCCTGCACCAGGACGCTACGCACTTTTCCATGATCGTCTCCAGCGCCATGACCGATACCCTGCAAACCCTGGCCCCCAGCGCTAGCCTGGCAGAACTGCAGGCGGAGCTGGATCGCGGCCTGGTCGCCATTATTGCCGACGCATCAGGCTTCCACGGCCTGATCACCCGCGTCGACCTGCTCAACCACCTACGGAGATCCCTTGCATGAGTCAGTCCGATAAAAGCGCGTTTGCCACCCGTGTGATCCATGCAGGACAGTCCCCCGACCCGACCACGGGCGCGCTGATGCCGCCGATCTATGCCAACTCCACTTACCTGCAAGACAGCCCCGGCGTGCACAAAGGCTTCGACTACGGCCGCTCCCACAACCCCACGCGGTTTGCCCTGGAGCGCTGCGTGGCGGACCTGGAAGGCGGCAGCCAGGCGTTTGCCTTCGCGTCCGGGCTGGCGGCGATTTCGACGGTGTTGGAGTTGCTGGATGCCGGCGCGCATATCGTCTCCGGCAATGACCTGTACGGCGGCACCTTCCGGCTGTTCGACAAGGTGCGCCAACGCAGCGCCGGGCACCGTTTCAGCTTCGTCGACCTGAGTGATTTGTCGGCGTTTGAAGCGAGCCTGCAGGACGACACGCGCATGGTCTGGGTCGAGACCCCCAGCAACCCGCTGCTGAGCCTGACCGACTTGAGCGCCATCGCACGAATCTGCCGTGATCGCGGCATTATCTGTGTGGCCGACAACACCTTCGCCAGCCCGTGGATCCAGCGCCCGCTGGAGCTGGGCTTTGATGTAGTGGTGCATTCCACCACCAAATACCTCAACGGCCACTCCGATGTGATCGGCGGCATCGCCATTGTCGGCGACAACCCCGAACTGGCGGAGCGCCTGGGCTTCCTGCAAAACTCGGTGGGCGCCATCGCCGGGCCCTTCGACGCGTTCCTCACCCTGCGCGGCGTGAAAACCCTGGCGCTGCGCATGGAACGCCATTGCAGCAACGCCCTGGACCTGGCCACCTGGCTGGAGCAGCAACCGCAAGTGGCACGGGTTTATTACCCAGGCCTCACGTCCCACCCACAGCATGAACTGGCGCGCAAACAGATGCGTGGGTTTGGCGGGATGATTTCGATTGACCTGAACAGCGACCTGGCAGGCGCCACGCGTTTCCTGGAAAACGTCAAGATCTTCGCCCTGGCTGAAAGCCTCGGCGGTGTGGAAAGCCTGATCGAACACCCGGCGATCATGACCCATGCAAGCATCCCAGCCGCTACCCGCGCGCAATTGGGGATTGGCGACGGGTTGGTGCGGTTGTCGGTGGGGGTTGAGGATGTGGAGGATCTGCGGGCGGATCTGGCCCAGGCGTTGTCACGCATCTAACAGAAAAACCGGGCCCCTGTAGGAGCTGGCTTGCCAGCGATAGCATCACCTCGGTACACCAGAAACACCGAGGTGCCTGCATCGCCGGCAAGCCAGCTCCTACAAGGATTTGCGTCAGGCTGAGGTGACGTTGGCCCGCGCCGAGTGCAGCTTCTTGTAGCTGTCGATCAAGCGCAAATGCCGATCCAGCCCTTCCAGCTTCATGCTGGTCGGCGTCAACCCATAGAAGCGCACATCGCCCTGTACCGAACCAATCACCGCGTCCATCCGCTCATTGCCAAACATGCGACGGAAGTTGGCTTCGTAGTCCGCCAGTTCCAGGTCATCGTCCAGTTCCATCTCCAGCACCGCATTCATCGCCTGGTAGAACAGGCCACGCTCAGCGGTGTTGTCGTTGTACTGCAGGAACATCTCCACGCACTCCTTGGCCTCTTCATATTGCTGCAACGCCAGGAAGATCAGCAGTTTCAACTCCAGGATGGTCAGCTGACCCCAGGCAGTGTTGTCATCGAATTCGATGCCGATCAGGGTGGTGATATCGGTGTAGTCGTCCAGCTCGCTTTCGATCAGGCGCTCGACCAACGCTTGCAACTCTTCCTCGTTGAGGCGGTGCAGGTTGAGAATGTCCTCGCGGAAAAACAGCGCCTTGTTGGTGTTGTCCCAGATCAGGTCGTCCACAGGGTAGATTTCCGAGTAGTCCGGCACCAGGATGCGGCACGCGGTGGCGCCGAGGTGTTCGTACACGGCCATGTACGATTCTTTACCCATGCTTTCTAGAATGCCGAACAGGGTCGCAGCTTCCTGGGCGTTGGAATCCTCACCTTCGCCTGAGAAGTCCCACTCGACGAATTCGTAATCCGATAGGGCACTGAAGAAACGCCACGACACCACACCGCTGGAGTCGATGAAGTGCTCGACGAAGTTATTCGGCTCGGTCACCGCCTGACCTTCGAAGGTCGGCTGCGGCAAGTCGTTGAGGCCTTCGAAACTGCGGCCTTGCAGCAGTTCGGTGAGGCTGCGTTCCAGCGCCACTTCCAGGCTTGGGTGCGCGCCGAAGGAGGCGAACACACCACCGGTGCGCGGGTTCATCAGGGTCACGCACATGACCGGGAACTCACCGCCCAGGGACGCGTCTTTCACCAGCACCGGGAAGCCTTGGGCCTCGAGGCCCTGGATACCGGCGAGAATACCTGGGTACTTGGCCAGCACCTCGGCCGGCACGTCCGGCAAGGCGAACTCGCCTTCGATGATTTCACGCTTCACGGCGCGCTCGAAGATCTCCGACAGGCACTGCACCTGGGCTTCAGCCAAGGTGTTGCCGGCGCTCATGCCGTTGCTGAGGTAGAGGTTTTCGATCAGGTTGGACGGGAAGTACACCACTTCACCGTCCGATTGGCGCACGAACGGCAGCGACACAATCCCACGCGTTTCGTTGCCGGAGTTGGTGTCGAACAGGTGCGAACCACGCAGTTCGCCCTCGCGGTTGTAGACCTTCAGGCAGTAGGCATCGAGGATTTCACTGGGCAGCTCGTCGTTGGGGCCCGGCTGGAACCAGCGCTCATCCGGATAATGCACAAACGGCGCATTCGCCAGTTCCTCACCCCAGAACTGATCGTTGTAGAAGAAGTTGCAGTTGAGCCGCTCGATGAACTCGCCCAGTGCCGACGCCAGGGCGCCCTCTTTGGTCGCGCCCTTACCGTTGGTGAAGCACATCGGCGAATGCGCATCGCGGATGTGCAGCGACCACACGTTGGGCACAATATTGCGCCACGACGCGATTTCGATCTTCATGCCCAGCCCAGCGAGAATGCCGGACATGTTGGCGATGGTCTGCTCCAGCGGCAGGTCTTTGCCGGCGATGTAGGTGCCGCCCTCGGAGGTGGAGTTGGGCATCAGCAAGGCCTGGGCGTCGGCGTCCAGGTTTTCGACTTCTTCGATGACGAACTCAGGCCCGGCCTGCACCACTTTCTTGACCGTGCAGCGGTCGATGGAACGCAGGATGCCTTGGCGGTCCTTGTCGGAAATGTCCGCCGGCAGCTCGACCTGGATCTTGAAGATCTGGTTGTAGCGGTTTTCCGGGTCGACGATGTTGTTCTGCGACAGGCGAATGTTCTCAGTGGGGATATTGCGCGTCTGGCAGTACAGCTTCACGAAGTACGCCGCGCACAACGCCGACGACGCCAGGAAGTAATCGAACGGCCCCGGTGCCGAGCCATCGCCTTTGTAGCGGATGGGCTGGTCGGCAATCACCGTGAAGTCGTCGAACTTGGCTTCAAGCCGGAGGTTGTCGAGAAAGTTGACCTTGATTTCCATGGGGGCACACCAGAATAACGACTAAACAAAAATGGCCGCCATTATGAGGGGTTTCACCGGGAAGTTTCAGGCTTTTGACCAGTGGCTGGCGAATTGGCCAATGTGGATTAACCTTTTCGCAGATGGCGCCGATGGACTGAGGGCAACCAGGGAGTAGTCGGAATGCGCAATAACCAGCCCGTAACACAGCGTGAGATTTCCCTCGCGCCTTCGCAAAAACTCATCTCCGCCACGGATGTCCGAGGTGTCATCACTTACTGCAACGACGCCTTTGTCGAGATCAGCGGCTTTGAACGCGCCGATTTGATTGGCGCCCCGCAGAACATCGTGCGTCACCCCGATGTGCCCCCCGCCGTGTTTGCGCACATGTGGAGTGCGCTCAAGCAAGGCCTGCCCTGGATGGGCATCGTCAAGAACCGCTCGAAAAACGGCGATCATTATTGGGTCAACGCCTACGTCACCCCCATATTCGATGGCAGCAAAGTCGTGGGTTTCGAGTCCGTGCGGGTCAAGCCTACGGCCGATGAGATCCGTCGGGCCCAGGCCCTGTACCGCCGCATCAGCCAAGGCAAACCGGCCGTTCCTCGGCAGGATGCCTGGCTGCCGGCGGCCATCAGTTGCGTGCCGTACGTGGCAACCGGGCTTGTCGGCAGCCTCGCCGGTATGTTCCTCAGTGCGCCCGTCGCCGTTGCTGTGGCCGTTGCAGTCGCAATCCCGGTGGGCGTGCTCTGCTCACGCTCGCGTCAAGGCAGCACATTGCGTCTGTTGCACGGTGTGGAGCCCTCGACCTCGGATGCCTTGATCGCGCAGATGTACAGCGACGCCAGCGGGCCACAGGCACGTCTGGAAACGGCGTTTCTCAGCCAGAACGCACGCTTGAAAACCTGCCTCACCCGCCTGCAGGACAGCGCCGAGCAACTGAGCGCCCTGGCCGGGCAATCCGATCAGTTGGCCACCGCCAGCTCCAAGGGCCTGGACCGCCAGCGCGTCGAAACCGAACAGGTCTCGGCCGCTGTCAACCAGATGGCCGCCACCACCCAGGAAGTCGCCAGCCATGTGCAACGCACCGCCGACGCCACCCAGCAGGCCAACGTCCTGACCGGGCGCGGGCGCGAAGTGGCACGCGACACCCGTGAGGCGATCGAGCGCCTGTCTGCGGTGGTCAGCGAAACCGGGGCTACCGTGGCGCAACTGGCCAAGGACAGCGACGAAATCGGCAGCGTGGTGGACGTGATCAAAGGCATTGCCGACCAGACCAACCTGCTGGCCCTCAACGCAGCCATCGAAGCGGCGCGTGCCGGCGAGCAAGGCCGTGGTTTTGCCGTGGTGGCCGACGAAGTGCGGCAACTGGCACAACGCACGTCCCAGTCCACCACCCAGATCCACGGGTTGATCACCCAACTGCAAGCGTCCTCCAACAATGCCGTGCAAAGCATGGAGCACGGCCAGCGCCAGGCCCAGGAAGGTGTGGCCTGGGTGCTGGAGGCGGACCAGGCGCTGGTCGGCATCAGCGAAGCGGTGTCCCATATCACCGACATGACCACCCAGATCGCCGCCGCCACCGAGGAACAGAGCGCAGTCGCCGAGGAAATCAGCCGCAACATCACCACCATCGCCGAACTGGCCGATCAGACGTCGATACAAGCCCATCAATCCACGGACCTGAGCAAGGAGCTGACGAACAACGCGTCCACCCAGTATGCGTTGGTAGAGCGGTTCAATCGCTGAGCCGTGCCTGGAACTCAACGGCCCGCACTCATTGGGGCCTCTTCGCACCTGAACACTGATAAGCCCGTGCGCCACCATTTCTAGCGCCATTCACCGTGGTTTCCTGCACTGCGAAAAGGATCACACCACAGGGTGGCATTTAGACATCAGTGTTCGATACACTGTAAGGCGCGCTACCCACGCCAACCTGCGATAAAAATCAATCTATCCATACATTCAATGTCTGTCTTTAGCGAACTGAATAGAGTCCACTCTATTAATTAAGCGTTCAACTACAGGCATAAACTGTCGTGAAAGTAAAAATGGAAGTTACAATGAAACAGCAAGATGCATGCATCAACAAGGAAATCACCCAAGTGAAACACTACGCCAGCGTTGCAAAAAAGCGAATCTGTGACGATCTGACTTCACTGCCTTTTCTTTTCATATGGTCAACACTTATTTGCTTGATGCTGGACCATGCAACTGATGAAAAAGTCAACGCTTACCTCGAAGAAACTTTCAACGAAGGCATTGGGCTTAGAACCATACTTGGAATGCTCATGCTCTCCATGTTGCTCACCGGCGTGGCATGGCTGATCCGGCCGGCACGCGATAACTTGCTCTATAAACTGCTTTTGGCACCGGTGGGAGCTGCACGCTCCGCTTGCATGACGACGCTCGCTTTTGTAATGGGCTTGACATTTGCCATTGCTATTACCCCTGACTTGGACCGCGCCGGGGGAATGCTAGCGTCACTGGGCATCCTTGTAGCGCTATGGCTAATGCTTAACGCTCTAGAAGTACTCGCCACCGAAGCAAGTAACAATCGCGAAAAAGAATACAAGTGGGCCTGTATTGCACTCGGAGCTTTGATCACACTGGGCGGCTTGGCAATAGTGTATCTGTTGTACTGCCAAATACAGTCAGGTCATGTTGCGTAACAATCAAGTTAACCGGTGAAATACAAACAGCTTATTAATCGCGATGATTACTAGGGATGGTCTGAAGTAGCC